>NZ_JBHWKX010000018.1:0-124360 GCF_042730885.1 Streptomyces sp. NPDC059909 | reverse complement strand
CAAGCAGCGTGCCAAGCGCCACGACGTCGGCAAAACAATCAAACGCGCCGAATCGATCAAGGAACACCAAACACAACGGGGTTAAACGCCAAGCTAAGGGTTCGACGTGATTGAGCGTCGGAGCCTTCGAGGGTCGATGTTGTCGAGGGAGTCCCGGCCCGCCGCCAGCTCCGGCACGTACTTGTAGAGCGTCGTCCGCGAGACGCCCAGGAGCTTGGCAATCGAGGTGTGAATCGCCCCGGCTCGAATGGAGACTCGATTTCATGAAAGGATCGAGTCATGGCACGACCTTCCCGTTACCCGCTTGAGCTCCGCCGTCGTGCGGTGCGCATGGTCGCCGAGGTGCGCGACGATCACCCGAACGAGACGGCCGCTTTGCAGGCGGTGACCGAGAAGCTCGGCATCGGCTCCCGCGAGACGCTGCGGAACTGGGTGAAGCAGCACGAGATCGACGCGGGGACGCGAACGGGGACGACGACTGAGGAGTCCGCCCAGCTCAAGGCATTGAAGAAGGAGAACGCCGAACTGAAGCGGGCCAACGAGATCCTGAAGGCCGCGGCAAGTTTCTTCGCGGCCGAGCTCGACCGGCCACACACACGCTCGTAGCGTTCATCGACGAGCACCGGGACCGCTTCGGCGGCGTCGAGCCGATCTGCAGGACGCTCACCGAGCACGACTGCAAGGTCGCCCCTTCCACGTACTACGCCCACAAAAAACGCCTCGAGACTCCTTCCGCCCGTTCCCTGCGCGATGAGGAACTCAAGGAGCGGATCCAGGAGGTCTACACATCCAACTACCGTGTCTACGGGGCCCGGAAGATCTGGCGTGAGTTGAACCGGCAGGGGCATGCCGTGGCCCGCTGCACCGTCGAGCGCCTCATGCGCGAGCTCGGTATCACCGGCGCCGTCCGCGGCAGGAAGGTGATCACGACGATCCCCGATCCGGCCGCCGAGCGGGCCCCGGACCTCCTCGACCGCGACTTCGTCGCCAGTGCCCCCAACCGCTGCTGGGTCGCCGACTTCACGCACGTCGCCACCTGGAGCGGGGTCATCTACGTCGCGTTCGTCGTGGACACCTTCTCCCGGCGCATCGTCGGCTGGTCGGCCTCCACCTCCAAGGAGACCAGGCTCGTCCTGGACGCCCTGGAGATGGCGCTGTGGCAACGCGACCGGGACGGATTCCCGCATTCGCAGGGCGAGTTGATACATCACTCGGACGCGGGGTCGCAGTACACATCGTTCGCGCTTGCCGAGCATCTGGACCGAGCAGGGATCGCGGCATCGATCGGCTCGGTCGGCGACGCCTACGACAAGCACTTGTCATCACACTGCTCCTCTTCTCCTATCGGGTTCGCTTTGGGGTCGTTGTTGCTGGTCGGCGGTGGTCGAGGCGTACGCCTTGCTGGACGCGGGGCGGCTTGGGCCCCGGGTGTGGGTAGAGACAGGCGTTCTTGTCGTTGTACTTCTCGCCCTCGATCAGTCCGGCCCGGTGCCACTTCCAGACGGTGGGGACGCTGACGCCGAGGAGTTCGGCGAGTTCGTAGGCGGTCAGCAGGCCACGGTCCCGCAGCCGGTCGAAACGGCTTGTGAGCTGGTAGTCCTGGCGGATGTCGCGGACCAGGAGGCGGTGGAAGGACAGCCCCTTGCCGCTGGTCAGGCCACGCTGGTTGAGGATGTCGGCGATCTCCGCATCGGTGTGGTCCTCGAGGAGGGTGTCGATGGCGGCGACGACGGGCCTCGGGGTCTGCCACAGTTTCCCGCCGCCCAGCGGGAGAGACAGGTCGAGGGTGTGGTGCCGGCCGCCGGACAACCGGACCTGGACGGTGATCCGTTCGGCCTTGATGAGGGTGACGTCCGTGATCAGCAGGCGGGCGATGCGTTTGCGTTCCCGCATCGGGGTGCCCGGATCGTGCCAGAGCCGGTGCACGTCGCCGGCCAGGTGGGCCAGCTTCTCCCGCAGCGCCGCGTTGACGGGTTCGGCTTCAGTGCGGGCGCGTTCGATGTCCTTGCGGGCGGCGGCGACCTCGCGCAGGGCCGCGTTCCAGTCCGCTTCCAGGCTGTCGGCGACCAGTCGGTTGTCCGGATCGACCGCAAGATAGCGTCGTTTGGCCAGGTCGGCGCGGTGCTGAGCGCGTTGGAGGTGGGTGGAGCGGAGCCGGTCGGCCTCGGCGGCCTGGGCGGCAAGGCGGTCGGTGACCTTCAGGGCTGCCTCGACGGCGAGCGGGGTCAGTTCTTTCAGGAGCAGGTCGGCGACGGCCTGTTCGATGCCGGGGCCGGGGATGCGCTGGCAGACCTTACCGCCGTTTTGGATGGCGTGGGTCATGCACCGGTAGTCGGAGACTTCGCGGCCTTGCCGCAGGTGATAGGCGATGGTCATGCGCCTGCCGCAGCGGCCGCAGAGCACCAGGCCCTGCAGCAGTGCGGACCCCTCGCGCGGTGCGGTCGCGGTCCGCTCCAGGCCGCGGGAGGCGGCCTGCGCGGCGAGTGCCTGTTGGTTCGTCTCCCATCGGGCGAAGGTCACATAGCCCTCGTGGTGATCTTGGATGAGGGTGTCCCACTGCTCGCGGGGCAGCAGCCGGATGTGGGTCCTGCCGTCCGCACTGCGCTCGACCTTGCGCCGTCCGTAGCAGAACGCCCCTGCATAGAGCGGGTTGTGGAGGAGGTTGAGGACCTGCCAGTGCTTGAGCGGGCCCCAGACCAGCTCGCCCTTGCGGGGGCCGGTGCAGATGCGGGAGGGGAAGGTGAGGCGGTCGGCGGCGAAGGCCTTGACGACCTGGCGGGCCGAGCCGGTCGCCGCGAAGAGGTCCAGGACGTGTTCGACGACGGCCCGCACCGAAGTGTCGGGGTCCTTGACGATCCGGTCGGCATAGTCGTGGACATAGCCGACCGGCAGGCCCTGCTTCAGCTCGCCGCGGCGGGCCTTGGCCAGCTGCCCGCCCCGCAACCGGGCTGCCAGCAGGTGGAGTTCGGCCTCCGACATGGTGCCTTTCATGCCCAGCACGAGCCGGTCGTTGAAGGTCCGCGGATCGTATAGTCCGTCCTCGTCCAGGATCAGTGTCCCGGACAGGGCACAGATCTCCAGCAGTCGGTGCCAGTCGGTGTTGTTGCGGGCCAGGCGGGACACCTCGAGCCCGAGGACGATCCCGGCGTGTCCCATGGAGACCTCGGCGACCAGGTGCTGGAAGCCGTCCCGGCCCGCACTCGAGGCCCCGGAGCGGCCCTGGTCGGAGTCGATCACGATGATCTGGGCGTCTTCCCAGCCCAGTGCGACGGCCCGGCCGCGCAGGGCGTACTGCCGCTGGGTGGACTCGCTGTTGTTGACGACCTGCTTGAGCGAGGACTGGCGCACATACAGATACGCGTCCCGCCGCAGATGATCCGCCGTGACCTTGCCGGTCTGCTCGATACTCACCGCACCCTCCTCGCCGCGTCGTTGTGGTCATCCGCTGCGGCAGCCTCCGGCCGCCGTCCATGCCATGCGCGCCAGCACCTCCACCAACTCGCCGGCCACTGCGACCGGCGCCGTCGGCCGATACCGAACGGCCTGCGACGGCACGGGGATGGGGGCAACTGCCTTGATCCAGGCAGCCATGCCGGAGCGGGCCAGCACCGCCCAGCCGTGCCGGGATCCCCCATCGGCACCGCCGAGGACCGCGGCCCGCAGGTCCTCATACCGGCGGGCCATTTCGGCCCCACCTGCCCGGGACACCGTCTCACCAGCGGTGATGGGCTTCCTCCGCAGAGCGTGGCTCGCGCCGCCTGGCCAGGGCTTTCTCCACCGACCGCGGATGAACGGTGATCCCGAACCGTTCCAGGACCGCTTCCGCCAGCTGGGCCGGCCGCACCGAGGCATCGCCGGCCCGGAGTTGTTCGATGAACTCCATGACCTCCTCGGTGAGCTTGCGCGGTCCCTTCGGGCCGGGCTTGCCCGGCACCAGCGCGGCCGGCCCGCCCGCGTCCAGCGCGGCGGCGATCACATAGAAGCTCTGCCGGCAGAACCCGAAGGCCGCAGCGGCCTGGGCCACAGGGATCTTGTCCACCCTCACCCGTCGCACCATCTCGTACTTGACCTGGACCACATCGTCCGGGTCCAGGAACGGACAAGCGGCGAAGTCCTCGTCGGTCACGGCTTCGGGCCGCGGATTGAGCGCCCGGAACTCCTTCAGTGCAGCCTTCTTGCCTGCCGGCTGGTTCATCGCGCCTCCCCGTCGATCCCGATGTCCCCAGAATCAGACCGCCCACCACCGGGGCCAAGAGCGCGAAGGCCGAGCAGAGAAGCGGAAGAAGCAGGTCACAGACCATCCCGAACCTCCGCACGCCCCCAGCGGCACCTGCGAGCGCCCCCGGCAGCGGCCTCAATCCCACGACGATCACGGCGTCATCTCCCCGACACCGTTCCGGCTGCCAGACAGCAGCCCGGCCACCAGATCCGCCAACTCGATCAGATCCCCGGTCCGATACGGACAACTGCCGCGGGCCGTCGCGACGAACGCGTCCACCGGCGCCATATCGGTCCACTCCAGCGGGAACGAACACCTTCGGCCCTGCCTGTCCAGGACCAACACCACATCTCCGCGCCACGAGTTGAGCCGCTCGAGGAACTCGAAAGCCTCACCGCACCGGGGATGAAACGGATGGATCAACCGCACGCATCCATCGTCAACGCGGGGATCGAGCGCATTCGACGGTAAATGCCAACGCCCTGATGGAATCGACGATCGGCCTGTTCAAGACCGAGTTGATCAAACCCGGCCGGCCCTGGAAGGGGCTCTCCCAGGTCGAGCTCGCCACCGCCGAGTGGGTCGACTGGTACTGCCACCGCCGACTCCACGGTGAGATAGGCCACGTCCCGCCCGTCGAGTACGAGGCCAACCACTACATGGAATCCGCGAAACCCCAGGTCACAACCACAATCTGAGATCTCTACCGAACCCGGGGCGGTTCAGTGATCGTGTTCTCCGGATCGGTCAGCAGTCCGCGAGCGTGCCGGACCTGTTCCTCCGTCATGGCGGGGGGTGGCCGGACGATCCGTTCCCCGCGGGCCCGCGCCGCCGCCGCCAGGCCCTCGTAGGTGCCCTGCACGATCAGGAGGATGCCGTGAGACGGGAGAGGACCTTGTCCCGCCACTGTGGGTCCGCGTCTCCCAGGCGGCTTGAGAGAACCGCGATTTCTGCGCTGATCTTGGGCAGTCGTGCGGCGCATCGAGGTGCCTTCTGCTTGAGGACGCGTGCGATCGCGGCACTGTCCTCCTCGCTGGGAAGCCGATTCCTTTTGCTACCGGCAAGCAGTTGGTTGCGGCCCTTGAGCCAGTAGGTCAGCAAGGGGCCATCGATCTTCTTGCGGGTCTTGTTGTGGAGTCTCAGTAGCTCATTTGCATCGTCTTCCAGCAGGTTGATCAAGCCTAGGCGGCTGGGCGACTTGTCATCATCAGTGACTTTGGCGACTTCCTGCGCCCATTGATCGAGGGCTTGGACGAGGGCGTGCGCCAGCCCGTCGAAGCGGTCGATTGGTTCCCCCATGAAGGCCTTCGGCAGAAGTTCTGTTGCAGCGCCGTGGAAAGGATCAGCAGGACGGGGGCGCGGACCCGTTTCTGAGGTGCCCTGACTGCGGGCGCCCTCGGTGTCGTCACGGCCCCGCAGGTTCTGGTCCTTCACGAGAGCGTCTCCGACCGCTGTGGAGTCCGCCGGACTGTTGAGGACAGCTGTTTCAGCGGACGAGGCTGGGGCGAGATCAGCGGCAGCAGCCGCTTCCCAGAGGCTATGGAACCGCGTCACCTCCTCCATCGACTCTTTGCCGCCCGGCACCCGCCTCGCAAGTTCAGCTACGAGGACCTCCACGAGGCCCCAGCCAGGCAACCGCGGCTTAGTAAAGGCGTCATGGATGCGACTTGAACTGGCCACTCCGTGACCGAGCTCCTTAGCCAACTCGCGTACCGATGGCCATCCGGCACGCCGATGCAGAGTGTGCAGTTCATCGCTCAGGCGCTTGCGAGGTCCTGGGACCAACAACGGTGCCGTGAGTCTGGGCATGAGTCGTCCCCCGTGCGCGTCCAGAACTGTCCGATTGCGTCCAGCGGCCAACCTACCGCGTCCGAACTCGTACGTGGGCGTCGTGAGTTGTGGATAAACGTCAGCACACGTCAACCGCCAATTCAGGGGTTCCAGCCTGGTGAGACCAATCAGAACTCACCGAGGAGAATGAGTGCTCGACACAGCGCTGAACCTGATGGCCCAGGGCCTGCTCACCCAGCTTCCCGCCAGCTTGATCACGGCCGCGCTCACCGCTTTCGCTGCCTGGGCAGTCCGCAGAGGGCGGGGAAAGGGTGATTGAGAAGTGCCAGGCGGGGCACAGGATTCAAGCGCGGGGGGGCCCTCCGAAGAAAGTGCAGGGGGTCGTCCAGTTGGTGGGGGGGGGGGGGGTGGGGGTTTTGTTGGGGGGTGGTGGGGGAGTCCGTCCGGCCCCCCCCCCCCCCCCCCCCCCCCCCCACCCCCGCAACGCCGCCGGAGGCAGCGTCACCCCTCCGCGATCACCACCGCCGACGCCACGCCCGCGTCATGGCTGAGCGAGACGTGCCAGGACCGCACCCCCCGTGCCTCCGCAGCCGCCGCCACCGTCCCCCGGACCCGCAGCCGCGGCTGCCCGGACTCCTCGACGTACACCTCGCAGTCCGTCCAGAGCAGCCCGGCCGGCGCGCCCAGCGCCTTCGCGACCGCCTCCTTCGCGGCGAAGCGGACCGCGAGCGAGGCGACTCCCCGCCGCTCCCCGCTCGGGAGGTGCAGCTCGCTCGCGAGGAACAGCCGGTCCGCCAGCGCCGGCGTCCGCCGCAGCGCATCGTCGAACCGGTCGATCTCGGCGACGTCGATCCCCACCCCGATGATCATTCGACGGTGACCGACTTCGCCAGGTTGCGCGGCTGGTCCACCTCGTTGCCCCGGGCCGTCGCCAGCTCGCACGCGAACACCTGCAGCGGCACCGTCGCGACCAGCGGCTGCAGCAGCGCGGGCGTCGCCGGGATCCGGATCAGATGGTCCGCGTACGGGGCCACCGCCTCGTCGCCCTCCTCGGCGATGACGATCGTCCGCGCTCCCCGCGCCCGGATCTCCTGGATGTTCGACACGATCTTGTCGTGGAGGACGGACCGGCTCCGCGGCGACGGCACGATCACCACCACCGGAAGGTCCTCCTCGATCAGCGCGATCGGACCGTGCTTGAGCTCACCGGCCGCGAAGCCCTCCGCGTGCATGTAGGCCAGCTCCTTGAGCTTCAGCGCTCCCTCGAGGGCGACCGGATACCCCACGTGCCGCCCCAGGAAGAGCACGGTGTTCTTGTCCGCGAGGGAGCGGGCCAGCTCCCGCACCGGCTCCATCGTCTCCAGGACCCGGTCGACCTCGTCCGCGATCTTCGACAGCTCGCGGACGACCGCCTGGATCTCGTCGCCCCACTTGGTGCCCCGCACCTGCCCCAGGTACAGCGCCACCAGATAGCACGCCACCAGCTGCGTCAGGAACGCCTTCGTCGACGCGACGGCGACCTCGGGGCCGGCATGGGTGTACAGCACCGCGTCGGACTCCCGCGGAATCGTCGACCCGTTGGTGTTGCAGATGGCCAGGACCTTCGCGCCCTGCTCCCGCGCGTGCCGCAGCGCCATCAGCGTGTCCATGGTCTCGCCGGACTGCGAGATCGCGATCACGAGCGTCCGGTGGTCGAGGATCGGGTCCCGGTAGCGGAACTCGCTCGCCAGCTCCACCTCGCACGGAATGCGCGTCCAGTGCTCGATCGCGTACTTGGCGATCATCCCCGCGTGGAAGGCCGTGCCGCACGCCACGATCACCACCTTGTGCGCCTCCCGCAGCACCGCGGCCGGAATCCGCACCTCGTCCAGCGTCAGGGACCCGCTCGCGTCGATCCGTCCGAGCAGCGTGTCGGCGACCGCCTTCGGCTGCTCGGCGATCTCCTTGAGCATGAAGTAGTCGTAGCCGCCCTTCTCCGCGGCGGAGGCGTCCCAGTCCACGTGGTACGTCCGCACGTCGGCGGGCGCGCCGTCGAAGTCGGTCACCGTGACGGCGTCGCGCCGCAGCTCGACCACCTGGTCCTGCCCCAGCTCGATCGCCGACCGCGTGTACGCGATGAACGCCGCAACGTCCGATGCCAGGAAGGCCTCCCCCTCCCCCACCCCGACCACCAGCGGCGAGTTGCGGCGGGCCCCCACGACCACGTCCGGCTCGTCCGCGTGCACCGCGACCAGTGTGAACGCGCCCTCCAGGCGCCGGCACACCAGCCGCATCGCCTCCGCCAGCTCGCCGCAGGACGAGAACTCCTCGGCGAGCAGATGCGCGACGACCTCGGTGTCGGTCTCGGACGCGAGATCGTGCCCGCGCTCGGCCAACTCGGCCCGCAGCGCAGCGAAGTTCTCGATGATGCCGTTGTGGACGACGGCCACGCGCCCGGCGTTGTCCAGATGCGGATGCGCGTTGGCGTCGGTCGGCCCGCCGTGGGTGGCCCACCGGGTGTGCCCGATGCCCGTCGAACCGCTCGGCAGCGGCCGGTCGACCAGCTCCTTCTCCAGGTTCAGGAGCTTGCCCGCCTTCTTGGCCGCGGCCAGCCCGCCGTCGGCGAGCACGGCGACGCCCGCCGAGTCGTACCCCCGGTATTCGAGCCGCTTGAGCCCCGCGATCACGACATCGAGCGCGGACTGCGCTCCCACATAACCCACGATTCCGCACATGGCCGCAGCCTACGGCGTGCACCGCGCGCCGCCCCGGACCCGGGGGCGGCTGTCCCGGCCGACCGTCCCGTCCACCCGCGACTGTGACGTACGCCACCGGCATTCCTGTCCGGCGTGTCCGCAGACGCCCCCCGGCGTGAGCGACGCCACGCCGCACTCCGTGCGGCCTGGACCGACAATGAGCATGTGATCACTTCGCCGCCACGAAGCCGCAGGCCCGACAGGACAGAGACGTCCCCCTACGTCGACCTCACCCGTCAGGAGTGGAGCGCCCTCCGCGACAAGACCCCGCTCCCGCTGACCGCAAGCGAGGTCGAGCAGCTGCGCGGGCTCGGTGACGTCATCGACCTCGACGAGGTGCGGGACATCTACCTGCCGCTCTCCCGGCTGCTCAATCTGTACGTCGGCGCCACCGCCGATCTCCGCGGCGCGCTCAACACCTTCCTGGGCGACGCGGGCAACGGGCACGGCACCCAGCGCGGCACGCCCTTCGTCATAGGCGTGGCCGGCTCCGTCGCCGTCGGCAAGTCCACGGTCGCCCGTCTGCTCCAGGCCCTGCTGGCCCGCTGGCCCGAGCACCCGCGCGTCGAACTCGTCACCACCGACGGGTTCCTGTACCCCATGGAGGAGCTCCAGGACCGCGGCCTGATGTCGCGGAAAGGCTTCCCCGAGTCGTACGACCGGCGCGCGCTGACCCGCTTCGTCGCCGACATCAAGGCCGGCAAGGACGAGGTCACCGCCCCCGTCTACTCGCACCTCATCTACGACATCGTGCCCGGCGAGCGCCTCACCGTCCGCCGCCCCGACATCCTCATCGTCGAGGGCCTCAACGTCCTCCAGCCCGCGCTCCCCGGCAAGGACGGCCGCACCCGCGTCGGTCTCGCCGACTACTTCGACTTCTCCGTGTACGTCGACGCGCGGCCCGAGGACATCGAGCGCTGGTACCTCAACCGCTTCCGCAAACTCCGCGAGACGGCCTTCCAGGACCCGTCCTCGTACTTCCGGAAGTACACCCAGGTGTCGGAGGAGGAGGCGCTCGACTACGCCCGCACGATGTGGCGCACGATCAACGGGGTCAATCTGCTGGAGAACGTCGCCCCGACCCGCGGACGTGCCACCCTGGTCGTGCGCAAGGGCCCCGACCACAAGGTCCAGCGCCTGTCCCTTCGCAAACTCTGAGGAGCGCCGCGTGCTGCACCTGCGCCTGATCGTCCCGACGGACCGCACCGACGAGGTCGTCCGGACGGTCGAGAAGACGGTCGGTACGACCCACCTCGCCGTGGTGACGGGCGCCGCCCGCAACCCGTCGGGCGATCTGGTGCTGTGCGACGTGGCACGCGAGGCCGGTGACGAGCTGATCGGCCGCCTCCGGGAGCTCGGCCTGGACCGGGACGGCTCCATCGCCGTCGAGAACATCGACCTGTCGCTCTCCAAGCGCGCCGACAAGGCTGAGGACGAGGCTCCGGGCGAGGGCGCGGACGCGGTGCTGTGGGAGCAGCTGACCGACGCGACCCACGAGGAGTCGACGCTCTCCGTCACCTACATCGCGTTCCTGACGCTGGCGACGATGATCGCCGCGTGCGGTGTGGTGCTCGACAACGCGATCCTCATCGTCGGCGCGATGGCCGTCGGCCCGGAGTTCGGGCCGCTCGCCGGGTTCTGCACGGCAGTGGTGCAGCGCCTGCCGCGGCTGGCGTGGCGCTCGCTGGTGGCGCTGATCGTGGGCTTCGCCGCGGCGATGCTGCTCACGGTCGGCTTCAGCTACTTCATGAACGGCATCGGCCTCTTCGAGCGCTCGATGCTGGAGGCGGACCGGCCCAACACCGCCTTCATCTACGCCCCCGACGAGTTCTCCTTCGTCGTCGCCGTCCTCGCGGGCATCGCCGGCACCCTCTCGCTGACCTCGGCCAAATCGGGCGCCCTGGTCGGCGTGGCGATCTCGGTGACGACGGTCCCGGCGGCGGCGAACGCGGCGGTGGCCCTGAGCTACAGCGAGTACGGCCAGGCCTGGGGCTCCAGCGAGCAGCTGCTGCTCAATCTGCTCGGCATCATCCTCGCCGGGACGCTCACGCTGTTCACCCAGAAGTGGCTGTGGAAGAACCAGCGGCGGCGTACGGCGAGGAAGTCAGCGGCCTGACAGCGTCTCCTGCAACCAGTCGAAGACGACCTCGCAGTGCAGCTGCGGGGCCATCGGGGAGCAGTGCAGTTGCGCGCCCTGGGCGGTGGTGAGCTTCACGTAGTCCTTGGGGGCGGTCAGCTCGTCGAACATCTGGCGCGGCTGACCGGGATAGAACTGCTCGTAGTCGTAGTCGAGAACCAGCGTGGGCGCCTTGATGCGGCCGACGACGTCCGTGATCCTCAGCGACTCGATGAGTTTGGCCGGCGTCCAGAAGTCGGTGAACATCTTGCCCTGTCTGGCGGCGAGCATCGCCGGGATCGAGAAGGGCTCGATGCGCTTCTTCATCGTCGCGGCATCGGCCGGAGGCAGCTCGGGGACGACCTCCTTGTTCCAGATGTCGTTCGTCTCCTGCTTGCTCGGCGTGAGGATCTCCCGGATCTCCGGAGGGAAACCCAACCAGGGATCCACGCAGCCGGGCATCGCCACCAGAGCGGCGATCCTGCTCTCGAAGGCCGCGGCCCGGGGTGCCAGGTCGCCTGCCATGCTCAGCCCGGTCAGGGCGATCTTGCCGGTGTCCACGTCCGAGCGGGCGGCCAGCCAGTCGACGAGCGGGGTGACGACCTTCTCCCAGGTCGGTGTGAAGACCACCTGGTCCACGAAGAGCAGCTGTCCCTGGCCGGGCCCGTCGTAGACGAGAGCGTTCCAGCCGCGGTCCAGAGCGGCCGCGACGCCGTAGGTCCACATGTCGACGTTCTGTCCGTCGCTGCCGTTCGTGAGGATCACGGTGGGACGCCGCTCACCGGATTCGTCCGGCCGGAAGAACCACACCGGCAGCGGGGTCTTCCCGTACGGGACGTTCGCCGTCACCGGTGCCGGGTCGCACAGATCGCAGAACTTGTCCCAGGCGCCGCGCCCGGCCTTGTACAGCTGCTCCTCGCTGCCCGGGTCGTCGGAGCCCAGGACGAAGAACAGCGCCTGGCCGTAGTACTGCGCGGCCCGCAGCGCGCGGAAGCGCGTGGTCTGGTCGTCGGGCTTGCTGTCCTCGGGCGCCTCCATCAGCTGGTCGCCGAGCTTCCTGAAGGTCTCGACGTACGTCTGCGAGGAGAGGCCGGCCTTGTTGACCGCGTTCACGGCGGTGAGCACCTCACCGACCTCAGCGGCGCCGAAGCCGGACCCGCCGAGCGCGAGGAGCACGCTGAAGTTGAACGCCGGGTCCTTGAAGAGCGTCATCGCTCCGGGCGTCGGACCCGCGCCGGCGGGGGCCGACGCCGTGGGGCTCGGGCTGGATGTGGGCGCCGCGTCCGACCGCGTACACCCGGCGACCATCACGGCCCCAGCCCCACCCACGAGCCCGGCGAGCGCGGCGCGCCGGCTGGGCCGGTCCCTGGATACGTCCGTCATACGAACCGAACGTACGAGGCCCGCCGGCGACCCCCGCCGCGCCACACGCGCGACTAGCCCGAACGGCCGACCCCGAGGCACCCCCACCGGCCTGCAGACGCCGGACACACCGGACGCCGTCAAGGCACCGGGCCGGCCGGCCCCCGCGGGGCCCGGCCGCCGGGACAGGACCCCGCAGCGCACGCCGCCAGGGGGTACCGCAGGGGGACACTCCCTGCGCGGACTCAGCCCAGCGCCGACTTCACCGCATCCGCCAGCCGCCCCGCCACCGACCGCGCCTGGTCGATGTCCGCGGCCTCGACCATCACGCGGACGAGAGGCTCGGTGCCGGACGGGCGCAGCAGCACCCGGCCCGTGGAGCCGAGCTCGTGCTCCGCGTCGGCGACCGCCGCGGCCAGCTCGTCCGACGTCGCGACGCGCGACTTGTCGACGTCCGGGACATTGATCAGGACCTGCGGCAGGCGGTCCATCACACCGGCCAGCTCCGCCAGCGAGCGTCCCGTCGCCACGACCCGCGCCGCCAGCATCAGACCGGTCAGCGTGCCGTCACCCGTGGTCGCGTGGTCGAGGACGATGACGTGGCCGGACTGCTCGCCGCCGAGCGCGTAGCCCTGGGCCTTCATGGCCTCCAGGACGTAGCGGTCGCCGACGGCCGTCTGCACGAGCTGCACGCCCTCGCGCTCCATCGCCAGCTTGAAGCCGAGGTTCGACATGACGGTCGCGACGACCGTGTTCCCCCGCAGCGTGCCCGCCTCGCGCATGGCCAGGGCCAGCACGGCCAGGATCTGGTCGCCGTCGACCTCGTTGCCCGCCGCGTCCACGGCGAGGCAGCGGTCGGCGTCACCGTCGTGGGCGATGCCGAAGTCCGCGCCGTGCTCGACGACCGCTGCCTTCAGCAGGTCCAGGTGGGTCGACCCGCAGTTCTCGTTGATGTTGAGGCCGTCCGGCTCCGCGCCGATCGTCACGACCTCCGCGCCCGCCCGGGCGAACGCCTCGGGCGAGACCCGGGCCGCGGCACCGTGCGCCTCGTCGAGGACGACCTTGAGCCCGTCGAGCCGGTTCGGCAGGACCGCGATCAGATGGGCGACGTACTTGTCGAAGCCCTCGTCGTAGTCCCGTACGCGGCCGACGCCGGCCCCTGTCGGCCGGTCCCACGGCGCGCCGGTGCGGTGCTCCTCGTACACGGCCTCGATACGGTCCTCCAGCTCGTCGGCCAGCTTGTGGCCGCCGCGCGCGAAGAACTTGATGCCGTTGTCGGGCATGGCGTTGTGGCTGGCCGAGAGCATCACGCCGAGGTCGGCGCCCAGCACGCCGGTGAGGTACGCCACCGCGGGGGTGGGCAGCACACCGACGCGCAGGACGTCCACGCCCGCGCTCGCGAGACCCGCCACCACGGCGGCCTCCAGGAACTCCCCGGACGCACGGGGATCACGCCCGACCACCGCCGTCGGCCGATGGCCCTCGAACGTGCCCGCCTCGGCGAGCACGTGCGCCGCCGCGACCGACAGACCGAGCGCGAGCTCCGCCGTCAGATCCGCGTTGGCGACACCGCGCACACCGTCCGTGCCGAAGAGTCGTCCCACTGGTGTCCTCCGAAAATGCTCCGAAAACGAGGGGCCTCGTAACGTTTTCCTGTGTTTATACGCCCGAGGCATCGAGCTGCGTCACCCCGGGGGGTCGCCCCAGGTGCGAGATAAACGGAACGCCCCGGCAGCACGGAGTGCCGCCGGGGCGAACGAATGCCGTATGTGGCAAGCAGGCGGGATTAGCGCTTGCTGTACTGCGGCGCCTTGCGGGCCTTCTTCAGACCGGCCTTCTTGCGCTCGACCGCACGGTCGTCGCGGCTCAGGAAGCCGGCCTTCTTCAGCGGGCCGCGGTTGTTGTCCACGTCCGCCTCGTTCAGCGCGCGGGCCACGCCCAGGCGCAGGGCGCCGGCCTGGCCGGAGACGCCGCCACCCGAGATACGGGCGATGACGTCGTAGCGGTTGTCGAGCTCGAGCACCTTGAAGGGCTCGTTGACTTCCTGCTGGTGCACCTTGTTGGGGAAGTAGTCCTCAAGGGTGCGACCGTTGATCTTCCACTTGCCGGTGCCCGGAACGATCCGGACGCGGGCGATGGCGTTCTTGCGGCGGCCCAGGCCGGCGGCCGGCTGCGGCTCGCCGAAGCGGGACGCGAGCGACTCGCTGGTGTACTCGCCCTCGACGGGGGTCTCGGACTCGAAGGTGGTGACCTCGGCGTAGGTCTCTTCGCCCTCGAGCGGAACTTCGGTGGTGGTCTCGTCGGCCACGATTCTCCTCAGAATTCTCTTGTCTTAGGGGGTGGCCGGACTTACTGCGCGACCTGGGTGATCTCGAACGGGACCGGCTGCTGAGCAGCGTGCGGGTGGTTCTCGCCCGCGTAGACCTTCAGCTTCGAGAGCATCTGACGGCCCAGGGAGTTCTTGGGGAGCATGCCCTTGACGGCCTTCTCGATGGCCTTCTCGGGGTTCTTCTCGAGGAGCTCGTCGTAGCGGACGGAACGCAGACCACCCGGGTAGCCGGAGTGGCGGTACGCCATCTTCTGGGTCCGCTTGTTGCCGGACAGGTGCACCTTCTCGGCGTTGATGATGATGACGAAGTCACCAGCGTCAACGTGCGGCGCGTAGATCGGCTTGTGCTTGCCCCGCAGAAGGGTGGCGGCAGTGGTCGCCAGACGACCCAGGACGATGTCCTGGGCATCGATGACGTGCCACTGGCGGGTGACATCGCCGGGCTTGGGGCTGTACGTACGCACGGTCGTAGCCTTCGCTTCTTCAGTGAGTGGGTCCTGACAAGGCCACCCGGACGATCACGACAGCCTTGGCCGCACATCGGGGACGCAACCCGAGTGCATGCCGCTGGTCATCGGCCCGGTGGACCGGCGTAAGGGCCCCTCACGTGAGATAGAGCAAGCCAATACGCATAACGAACCAGAAGAATACCGTCGGCCACCCGTGCGGGTCAAAACGCCCCACCCCCCGCCACCCGTGGCGCCCGCCCGGGGCGGATGCGGCAGGACGCGGGCCCGGCTCCCGGGCCGCACCTCGCCGGGGGCTACCGCGCCCGTTCCACCCGGCGCTCGTCCCACACGGGCTCCGCGGTCTCCCGTACGCGGCCGTCCGCACCGAAGACCAGATAGCGGTCGAAGGACTTCGCGAACCAGCGGTCGTGCGTCACGGCCAGGACGGTGCCCTCGTACGCCTCGAGCCCCTCCTGCAGCGCCTCGGCCGACTCCAGGTCCAGGTTGTCCGTGGGCTCGTCCAGCAGCAGCGCCGTCGTCCCGCGCAGCTCCAGCAGCAGGATCTGGAAGCGTGCCTGCTGGCCGCCCGACAGGCGGTCGAACGTCTGGTCGCCCTGCCGCTCCAGCTCGTACCGCCGCAGCGCGCTCATCGCCCCGCCCCGGTCCTTGGCGTGCTCCGTCCAGAGGATGTCGACGAGGGTGCGGCCCATCAGCTCCGGGTGGGCGTGGGTCTGCGCGAAGTGGCCGGGCACGACCCGCGCCCCCAGCTTCCACTCGCCCGTGTGTGCCACGTCCTCGCCGGCCAGCAGTCGCAGGAAGTGGGACTTGCCCGAGCCGTTGGACCCGAGCACCGCTACCCGCTCCCCGTAGAAGACCTCCAGGTCGAACGGCTTCATCAGGCCGGACAGCTCCAGTCCGGAGCAGGTCACCGCCCGCACGCCCGTCCGCCCGCCCCGCAGCCGCATCCGGATGTCCTGCTCGCGCGGCGGCTCCGGCGGCGGGCCCGCCTCCTCGAACTTCCTGAACCGCGTCTGCATCGCCCGGTACCGCGACGCCATGTCGGGGCTGATCGCCGCCTGCTGCCGCAGCTTGTGGACCAGTGCCTTCAGCCGCGCGTGCTCCTCGTCCCAGCGCCGCTTCAGCTCCTCGAACCGGGCGAACCGCTCGCGCCGGGCCTCGTGGAACGTGTCGAAGCCGCCGCCGTGCACCCACACCGTGCTGCCCGACGGGCCCGGCTCCACCGCCACGATCTTCTGAGCGGCCCGCGACAGCAGCTCCCGGTCGTGCGAGACGAACAGCACGGTCTTACGGGTCTCACGCAGCCGCTCCTCCAGCCACCGCTTGCCCGGGACGTCCAGATAGTTGTCCGGCTCGTCGAGCAGCAGCACCTCGTCGGGCCCGCGCAGCAGCGCCTCCAGCACCAGGCGCTTCTGCTCACCGCCCGACAGCGTCCTCACGAGCCGCCACTGCGCCTTCTCGTACGAGACCCCGAGCGCGGCCATGGTGCACATGTCCCAGACCGTCTCGGCCTCGTACCCCTGCACCTCGGCCCAGTCGCTCAGCGCCTGCGCGTACCGCATCTGCGCGGCCTCGTCGTCGACCGTCATGATCAGGTGCTCGGCCTCGTCGACCGCCTGCGCCGCCGCGCGGATCCGCGGCTGGGCCACCGAGACCAGCAGATCCCGGACCGTGCGTTCGTCCCGCACCGAGCCCACGAACTGCTGCATCACCCCGAGCCCGCCGCTCCCCGACACGGTCCCGCCGTGCGGCTTGAGCTCCCCGGAGAGCAGCCGGAGCAGCGTGGTCTTGCCCGCGCCGTTCGCGCCGACGAGGGCGACCACCGCCCCCTCCCCCACCCGGAAGGAGACGTCGCCCAGCAGCGGCCGCCCGTCCGGCAGGTAGTACTCCAGATGTCCGGCCTCGAGATGTCCCATGACGGGCATTCTCACTGCCGGACACGCTCCCGCCCAACCGGTTTAGGATGCGCGGCATGAGCTTTGGGGGACCGCAGTGGCCACAGGAGCCGCACCAGCACACACAGCCGTCGCAGACGCCCGACTGGGCCGCCCTCGCGGAGGCGTCCGCGGCGCGCGCTCGTCGCAAGAAGTGGCTGCTCATCGGCGGTGGTGCGCTGGCGACGGCGGCGATCGCCGCGATCGTGGCCACGGCCGTCGTCTCGATGAACAAGGACGGCGGCGACCCCGGCAAGAACGCCGGTGATCTGCCCACGGCTCCCGATCTGCCGAACGAGACGGGCCGGCCCGAGCCCTCGTTCTCGTCCGTGGCGCCGCCTCCCCCGCCCAACCCCAAGGACTTCATCTCCAACGAGAAGAAGGACACGGCACTGCTCAGCGCCGACACCCTCTTCCCGGGCAAGAAGCTGACGATGGGCGACCGCGTGTACGCCAAGGGCCCGACCGCCCGTACGGGCAACTGCGCCTCGGCCACCCAGGGTTCGCTCGGCGCGGCCCTGACCGCCAACGGCTGTGACCAGGTCTTCCGCGCCACGTACACCAGGGACGGGGTGGCCGTCACCATCGGTGTCGCCGTCTTCCCGACGGAGGCTCAGGCCCAGGCGGCCGTCAAGCGGTCGGCCCGCAACATCGCCCCGCTCTCCGGCTCGGGCGTGGCCGGCTTCTGCAAGGGCGGCCCGGTCTGCCGCTTCGTGGGCAACTCCTACGGCCGGTACGCCTACTTCACGGCGACCGGCTACCTCAACGGAAAGTCCGTCACCAAGGGCGACACCAGGGCGTTCCAGCCGGGCGACGACCTGGCGGAGTTCACGTTCCGTCAGATCGTCGCGCGCGGCGAGATGCAGGCGTCAGCAGCAGCCACCGCTCCCGCCGGTGGGTGAGCCCGGCAGCGACCGCTTGTTGCGGGCCTCCAGGTTCCTGGCGGCCAGCAACTCGTCCGCGGGGTAGCCGACTTCCTCCAGCGTGAGCCCGTGCGGCCGTACGACGTGCACGGCCGAGTCCCGTACCCCCGCGGCCAGCACCTTCCCCGGCCAGTCCACCGGCCGGTGCCCGTCCCCGACGAACAGCATCGCGCCCACCAGCGAGCGCACCATGTTGTGGCAGAAGGCGTCGGCCTTCACGGTCGCGGTGAGGATCCCTTCCTCGCCGCGCTCCCAGCGCAGCTCCTGCAGCGTGCGGATGGTCGTGGCGCCCTCGCGCTTCTTGCAGTACGCCGCGAAGTCGTGCTCCCCCAGCAGCCGTTCGGCAGCCGCGTTCATGGCATCCACGTCCAACGGCCAGTCGTGCCACAGCACATGGCCGCGCAGCAGCGGGTCGACGCCGCCGGGGTGGTCGGTGACGCGGTAGGCGTACCGCCGCCAGACGGCGGAGAAGCGCGCGTTGAAGCCCGCCGGGGCCTCCTCGGCCTTCCACACCCGGACATCGTGCGAGAGCCGCCCGGCGAGCCGGCGCAGAAGCTTGTCGCGGTGCTCGTCCCACAGCTCCTGCGGCAGATCGACGTGGGCGACCTGGCCCCGGGCGTGCACACCGGCGTCCGTACGGCCGGCGACCGTCAGTTCGTACGTCTCCGATGACCGGGTCACCGTACGGATCGCGTCCTCGATCTCGCCCTGTACGGTCCGCTGCCCCCGGGTCTGCCTGGCCCAGCCGGAGAAGTCCTTGCCGTCGTACGACAGGTCCAGCCGCACCCGCACGAAGCCGGGCCTCACGTCATCGCTCACGTCTCATATCCCTTTCAGCGGAACGGGCCCGCCCCCCACAAAGGGGAACGGGCCCGTTCACTGGTCTTCAGAACGCTCAGGCGTCCTTGGACTCCTCGGCCGGAGCCTCGGCGGCGTCCTCGGCCTTGGTCTCCTCGACCTTGGCCTCCTCGGCCTCCTTGACCGCACGCTTGGTGGCGGCCTCGGCCTCGGCGACGGTGGCCTTCTTCGCGATCTCGCCCTCGACGAGCTCGATCACGGCCATCGGGGCGTTGTCACCACGACGGTTACCGATCTTGGTGATCCGGGTGTAGCCACCCGGACGCTCGGCGTAGCGCGGGGCGATCTCGGTGAAGAGCGTGTGGACGATGCTCTTGTCCGTGATCGTCTGCAGCACCAGGCGACGGTTGTGGATGTCGCCCTTCTTCGCCTTCGTGATCAGACGCTCCGCGACCGGACGCAGGCGGCGGGCCTTGGCCTCGGTCGTGGTGATGCGGCCGTGCTCGAACAGCGACTTCGCGAGGTTCGCGAGAAGCAGCTTCTCGTGCGCGGCGCTGCCGCCCAGACGGGCACCCTTGGCGGGCTTCGGCATGGTTTGTCTCCTTGAGTGCTGCACCGGCCGTGTCAGGTACCGGTGTCAGTTCCCTCGCCGCGGTCGCGGGAGGGGGGTACGGAAAGCGCGGGCCGGAGCCCGCGCTCCCGTAATTCTCCTAGTACTGCTCGGTCTCGACGAACCCGGCGTCCGCGTCGTCGTCGGCACCGAAGGCGTCGGCGGCGGCGGTCGGGTCGAATCCGGGCGGGCTGTCCTTGAGGGCCAGGCCCATGCCGGCCAGCTTCGCCTTGACCTCGTCGATCGACTTCGCACCGAAGTTGCGGATGTCGAGCAGGTCGGCCTCGGAGCGGGCGACGAGCTCACCCACGGAGTGGATGCCCTCGCGCTTGAGGCAGTTGTACGAGCGGACCGTGAGCTCCAGCTCCTCGATCGGCAGCGCCAGGTCCGCGGCCAGGGCGGCGTCCGTCGGGGACGGCCCCATGTCGATGCCCTCGGCGTCGATGTTGAGCTCGCGCGCCAGACCGAACAGCTCGACCAGGGTCTTGCCGGCCGACGCCATGGCGTCACGCGGACGCATGGCCTGCTTGGTCTCGACGTCGACGATCAGCTTGTCGAAGTCGGTGCGCTGCTCGACACGGGTCGCCTCGACCTTGTACGTGACCTTGAGCACCGGCGAGTAGATGGAGTCGACCGGGATACGGCCGATCTCCTGGCCCACCTGCTTGTTCTGCACGGCGGAGACGTAGCCGCGACCGCGCTCGACGGTCAGCTCCATCTCCAGCTTGCCCTTGCCGTTCAGCGTGGCCAGGACCAGGTCGGGGTTGTGCACCTCGACACCGGCCGGGGGCGCGATGTCGGCGGCGGTGACCAGACCCGGGCCCTGCTTGCGCAGGTACATCACGACCGGCTCGTCGTGCTCCGAGGAGACGACCAGCTGCTTGATGTTCAGGATGAGGTCGGTGACGTCCTCCTTGACGCCCGGCACGGTGGTGAACTCGTGCAGGACACCGTCGATCCGGATGGACGTGACGGCAGCGCCCGGGATCGAGGAGAGGAGCGTACGGCGGAGCGAGTTGCCGAGGGTGTAGCCGAAGCCCGGCTCCAGCGGCTCGATGACGAACCGGGAGCGGTACTCGTCGACAACCTCTTCGGTCAGCGAGGGACGCTGAGCGATCAGCATGTCTTTGATCCTTCAGTCATGGGCGCCCGCTATTTGACGCCCTCTGGTACTGCAAGGGTACGGGCGGTACGGCCCGAAAGAGCCGTACCGCCCGAAGCCTCAGGTCAAGCGAGCGTCAGACGCGACGACGCTTGGGCGGACGGCAGCCGTTGTGCGGCGTGGGGGTGACGTCCTGGATCGAACCGACCTCGAGGCCCGTGGCCTGGAGGGAGCGGATCGCGGTCTCACGGCCGGAGCCCGGACCCTTGACGAAGACGTCGACCTTGCGCATGCCGTGCTCCTGCGCGCGGCGAGCGGCCGACTCGGCGGCCATCTGCGCGGCGAACGGGGTGGACTTGCGCGAGCCCTTGAAGCCGACGTGGCCGGCGGAGGCCCAGGAGATCACGTTGCCGGTCGGGTCCGTGATGGACACGATCGTGTTGTTGAACGTGCTCTTGATGTGGGCGTGGCCGTGCGCGACGTTCTTCTTTTCCTTGCGGCGTACCTTCTTGGCAGCGCCCTGGCGTCCCTTGGGGGGCATGTATTTCTCCCGTGGAGGTGGTCGGTCCTACAGCGAAGACCGCTGATGAGCGTCCTGCTGAGGACTACTTCTTGCCCGGCTTCTTCTTACCGGCGATGGCGCGACGCGGGCCCTTGCGGGTACGAGCGTTCGTGCTGGTGCGCTGACCGTGGACCGGCAGACCACGGCGGTGGCGCAGACCCTGGTAGCAGCCGATCTCGACCTTGCGGCGGATGTCGGCCTGGATCTCGCGGCGGAGGTCACCCTCGGTCTTGAGGTTGGCGTCCACGTACTCGCGGATCTTGACCAGGTCCTCTTCGGCCAGGTCACGAACGCGGGTGTTCGGGTCCACACCGGTCGCGGCGAGGGTCTCCTTCGCCAGGGTGCGGCCGATGCCGAAAACGTAGGTGAGTGCGACCTCCACACGCTTGTCGCGCGGGATGTCAACACCGGAAACGCGTGCCATTCAATGGCTCCTGTGGTGTTCGGGGGTCTTCCGCAGAACCACTCCCGGCCGCCGACCGCTCCCGTAGGAGAGGGTGGTACGTCCAGGTCCCCGGCCCCCGCCGGAGGTGCCGCCGACCCTTTCGGGCTGGGCGGGCTCTGCGTATCTACATGTATTGCTCGCGTCGCGCGAAGTAACTGCGAAAGGCAGGAGGTCGTGCGTCAGCCCTGGCGCTGCTTGTGGCGCAGGTTGTCGCAGATGACCATGACCCGGCCGTGACGGCGGATCACCTTGCACTTGTCGCAGATCTTCTTGACGCTCGGCTTGACCTTCATGGGATGTGAGGTTCTCCGGGTCAGTGCCGGCACCCACGGGAGGGGTGACGGCAAGATCTACTTGTAGCGGTAGACGATCCGTCCACGCGTCAGGTCGTACGGAGACAGCTCCACGACGACCCGGTCGTCCGGGAGGATACGGATGTAGTGCATCCGCATCTTGCCGGAGATGTGCGCGAGGACCTTGTGACCGTTCTGGAGCTCCACCTTGAACATGGCGTTCGGCAGGGACTCGATCACGGTGCCCTCAATTTCGATGGCACCTTGCTTCTTGGCCACGCTTCGCCCTTCGAATCGGCTACCTTGATCGACTCTCATCTCCGCATGTGGACACACGGGTGCACGAGAGCCGACGCATCAGTCTACGTCAGGCCCCCGGGAAAAGACGAATCCGGGAAGTTTGCCCATCAGGACAGATCATTATGCGAGGGGATCCGGAGCCGCCGTGACACCCAGCTCGGCCAGCTTGGCCCTGCCGCCGTCCACCGCGGTCAGCACCAGCGGCCCGTCCTCCGTCAGCGCCACCGAGTGCTCCCAGTGGGAGGACCAGGTGCCGTCCGTCGTGATGACGGTCCATTCGTCCGAGAGGACCTCGGTGTGCGGGGTGCCGAGGGACACCATCGGCTCGATGGCCAGGCAGAAGCCGGGGACCAGCTTCGGGCCCTTGCCGCGCTTGCGGGTGACGTAGTTCAGGAGGTGTGGGTCCATGTGCATCTCGGTGCCGATGCCGTGGCCGCCGTACTCCTCGATGATCCCGTACTTGCCGCCGCCGGGCTTCGGCTGGCGGCGGATGTACGTCTCGATGGCGCGGGAGATGTCGACCAGCCGGTTGCCGTTCTTCATCGCGGCGATGCCGGCCCACATGGACTCCTCGGTCACCCGGGAGAGCTCGATCAGCTCCGGCGCGTGGCCGTCGCCCACGAACGCGGTGTAGGCCGCGTCGCCGTGCCAGCCGTCGACGATGGCGCCGGCGTCGATGGAGATGATGTCGCCGTTCTTGAGGACGGTCTTCTCGTCGGGGATGCCGTGGACCACGACCTCGTTCACCGAGGTGCAGATGGTGGCGGGGAAGCCGCCGTACCCGAGGAAGTTCGACTTGGCCCCGTGGTCGGCGATCACCTTGCGGGCGACCTCGTCCAGATCCTTCGTGGTGGCGCCGGGGACAGCCGCCTCACGGGTCGCCGCATGGATGGCGGCGACGACCAGTCCCGCCTCGCGCATCTTCACGATCTGCTCGGGGGTCTTGATCTGCACCATGACGGCTGACGCCTTTCTAGGACCAATGGTTCGGGTTGCCGGCGTGTGGGCGGCCCGCCGACACGGCGAGGCGCCCAGCATCGTGCGGTGAGCGCCTCGTACCACGATACGGCCGTGACAGGCCGGACACGCCGCGGCAGCTCAGCACATCGGCCGCGGCGCCCCGTGAGGGCGTCGCGGCCGATGAGTGGAACGTACGGCTCAGGCCTGGGCGGCCCGGTCGCTGCGGAGAGCCTCCATCGCCCGCTCGGTCACGTCCGTGACCTTGCCGAGCGCGGAGATCGTGACCACCAGGCCCTGGGCCTTGTAGTAGTCGATGATCGGCTCGGTCTGCGTGTGGTAGACCTCGAGCCGCCGGCGCACCGTCTCCTCGGAGTCGTCGTCGCGCTGGTACAGCTCGCCGCCACAGACGTCGCAGACGCCCTCGGTCTTCGGCGGCGAGTACGTCACGTGGAAGACGTGCTTGTCCTCGTTGCGGCACAGCCGACGGCCCGCGATCCGCTTCACGACCTCGTCCTCGGGGACCTCCAGGTCCAGGACCGCGTCCAGCTTCATGCCCTCGGTCGTCAGCATCTCGTCCAGGGCCTCGGCCTGGGAGACGTTCCGCGGGAAGCCGTCCAGCAGGAAGCCGTTCGCGGCATCCGGCTGCGACATGCGGTCCTTGGCCATCCCCACGGTGATCGCGTCGGGTACGAGGTCCCCGGCGTCCATGAACGCCTTGGCCTTCCTGCCCAGCTCCGTGCCCTGGCTGATGTTGGCCCGGAAGAGGTCGCCCGTGGAGATGTGCGGGATCGACAGGTTCTTGGCAAGGAACGCGGCCTGCGTTCCCTTGCCGGCACCGGGCGGTCCGACGAGGACGATTCGCATCAGCGGAGGAACCCTTCGTAATTGCGCTGCTGGAGCTGGCTCTCGATCTGCTTCACGGTCTCGAGACCGACACCCACGATGATGAGGATGCTGGTGCCACCGAACGGGAAGTTCTGGTTCGCACCACCGAAGCCCGCCAACGCCACTGTTGGCACAAGAGCGATCAGACCCAGGTACAGCGAGCCCGGCCAGGTGATCCGGTTGAGCACGTAGCTCAGGTACTCGGCGGTAGGTCGACCAGCCCGGATACCCGGGATGAAGCCACCATACTTCTTCATGTTGTCCGCGACTTCCTCGGGGTTGAACGAGATGGCCACGTAGAAGAACGCGAAGAAAACGATCAGCAGGAAGTAGGTGGCGATGTAGTAGGGGTGGTCACCCTTGACGAAGTGGGCTTCGATCCAGGTCTTCCAGCCTGCGTTCGAGCTGGAGAACTGCGCGATCAGCGCCGGGATGTAGAGCAGCGACGACGCGAAGATGACAGGAATCACACCCGCCTGGTTCACCTTGAGCGGGATGTACGTGGACGTACCGCCGTAGGACCTGCGGCCGATCATGCGCTTCGCGTACTGGACGGGGATCCGGCGCTGGGCCTGCTCGACGAAGACGACGAGGGCGACCATCACGAAGCCGATGAGGATGACGGTGCCGAACTCGATCCAGCCCTTGGCCAGCTTGCCGCTCTCCTTGATGGCCCACAGCGCGCCCGGGAAACCGGCGGCGATGGAGATGAACATCAGGATGGACATGCCGTTGCCGATACCGCGGTCGGTGATCAGCTCGCCGAGCCACATGACCACGGCCGTACCGGCGGTCATGGTGACGACCATGGTGGCGGTCACGAAGATCGACTGGTCCGGAACGATCTCGCTGGCGACCGGGCAGCCACTGAACAGCGCGCCGCTGCGCGCGGTGGCCACGAGGCCGGTGCCCTGGAGCACGGCCAGCGCGACCGTGAGGTAGCGCGTGTACTGCGTGATCTTGGCCGTGCCGGCCTGACCCTCCTTCTTGAGGGCCTCCAGGCGCGGAATGACCACGGTCAGCAGCTGCAGGATGATGCTCGCCGTGATGTACGGCATGATGCCGAGCGCGAAGATCGTGATCTGCAGCAGCGCCCCGCCACTGAACAGGTTGACCAGGCCGAACAGGCTGCCCTGGTTCTTCGAGGCCTGGTCGACACAGATCTGGACATTCTCGTAGCTGACGCCGGGAACGGGGATGTGTGCGCCGATCCGGTACAGCACGATGATGCCGAGCGTGAAGAGCAGCTTCTTGCGCAGGTCGGGCGTCTTGAACGCCCGGGCGAACGCGGTGAGCACGGTGCCTCCTGCGACCCCCGCGCAAAGCGTCAGAGGTGACGGTCTTGAGGTTCGACGAATACGTATAAGTCAAGAACCGCTCGGGAGCCCTGTGGGGCGGACCTCGCGGGTGTTCCGGGGGTCACCCCCCGGCACATTTACAGCAACAACGCACGCCACCTTACCGGCGGACGTGCCCCCCTTGGAACGACCAACCGGGGATGCCCCATTTGAGAGGCATCCCCGGTTAGGTGTTCAGGCCATCGGCTCGTCTCAGACGAGCTCGGTGACGGTGCCGCCGGCGGCGGCAATCTTCTCCTTGGCGGAGCCGGAAACGGCGTCAACCGAAACCTGCAGCGCCACGGAGATCTCGCCCTGGCCCAGGACCTTGACGAGGCTGTTCTTGCGCACCGCACCCTTGGCGACCAGGTCGGCCACCGAGACCTCGCCACCCTGCGGGTAGAGCGCGGCCAGCTTGTCCAGGTTCACGACCTGGTACTCGGTGCGGAACGGGTTCTTGAAGCCCTTCAGCTTCGGAAGACGCATGTGGAGGGGCATCTGCCCGCCCTCGAAGCGCTCCGGAACCTGGTAGCGGGCCTTCGTACCCTTGGTACCACGACCGGCCGTCTTACCCTTCGACGCCTCACCACGACCGACACGGGTCTTGGCGGTCTTGGCGCCCGGGGCGGGACGGAGGTTGTGGATCTTGAGCGGGTTGTTCTCCGCCATGATCAGTCGACCTCCTCAACCGTCACGAGGTGGCGGACGGTGTGCACCATGCCGCGGAACTCGGGGCGGTCCTCCTTGACGACCACGTCGTTGACCCTCTTCAGGCCAAGCGAACGCAGGGTGTCGCGGTGGTTCTGCTTGCTGCCGATGTACGACTTCGTCTGCGTGATCTTGAGGCGAGCCATTACGCACCCGCTCCCGCACCGGCACGCGCACGCAGCAGAGCCGCGGGGGCGACATCCTCGAGCGGCAGACCACGGCGAGCCGCGATCTCCTCGGGACGCTGCAGACCCTTCAGGGCCGCCACGGTCGCGTGAACGATGTTGATCGCGTTGGACGAGCCGAGCGACTTCGACAGGATGTCGTGAACGCCGGCGCACT
Organism: Streptomyces sp. NPDC059909; assembly: GCF_042730885.1. NCBI lineage: Bacteria > Bacillati > Actinomycetota > Actinomycetes > Kitasatosporales > Streptomycetaceae > Streptomyces > Streptomyces sp. NPDC059909. The sequence goes on along the minus strand of NZ_JBHWKX010000018.1, from coordinate 98,142 downwards.
CGAGCACGGCACGCACCGGGCCACCGGCGATAACGCCGGTACCGGGGGAAGCCGGCTTGAGCAGAACGACGCCCGCAGCCTTCTCACCCGTGATCGGGTGCGGGATGGTGCCCTGGATACGGGGGACCTTGAAGAAGTGCTTCTTGGCCTCCTCAACACCCTTGGCGATGGCGGCCGGCACCTCCTTGGCCTTGCCGTAACCGACACCCACGGTGCCGTCACCGTCGCCCACCACGACCAGCGCGGTGAAGCTGAAGCGACGACCACCCTTCACAACCTTGGCGACACGGTTGATCGCGACAACGCGCTCAACGTAAGCGGTCTTCTCGGCGGCAGCTGCGCCGCCGTCACGGCCCTTCCGGTCCCGCCGCTCGCCGCCACCGGCACCGCTTCCGCGGCGCTGGGGTCCAGCCATTGGAATTACCTCTCTTCGTTTTCCGCTGAGCTACGGAACCGGCTCAGAACTTCAGACCGGCTTCGCGGGCGGCGTCCGCCAGGGCGGCGATGCGCCCGGCGTACTGGTTGCCGCCACGGTCGAACACGACAGCCTCGATGCCCGCAGCCTTGGCACGCTCGGCCACGAGCTGGCCGACCTGCTTCGCCTGCGCCGACTTGTCGCCTTCGCCGCCGCGGATGGACGAGTCCAGGGTGGACGCCGACGCGAGGGTGTGACCCGCGAGGTCGTCGATGACCTGAGCCGTGATGCCGCGGTTGGACCGGGTGACGACCAGACGCGGACGCGCCGGGGTACCCGAGATCTTCTTGCGGATGCGGATGTGGCGACGCTTCAGGGAAGCGCCCTTGTAGGCCTTGCCCTTGGCAATCTTCACGCCGTATGCCATGGCTTACTTACCAGCCTTTCCGACCTTGCGGCGGATGACCTCGCCCGCGTACTTCACGCCCTTGGCCTTGTACGGGTCGGGCTTGCGCAGCTTGCGGATGTTCGCGGCGACCTCGCCGACCTTCTGCTTGTCGATGCCCTCGACCGAGAACTTGGTCGGCGACTCGACCTTGAAGGAGATGCCCTCGGGGGCCTCCACCAGGATCGGGTGGCTGTAGCCGAGCTGGAACTCCAGGTTGGAGCCCTTCGCGGCAACGCGGTAACCGACACCGCTGATCTCGAGCGCCTTGGTGTACCCCTGGGTCACACCGGTGATCATGTTCGCCACCAGCGTGCGGGACAGGCCGTGCAGGGCCTTGTTCTGACGCTCGTCGTTGGGGCGGGTGACGTTCAGGACGCCGTCCTCACCCTTCGCGATCTCGATCGGCGCGGCAACGGTGTGGGTCAGGGATCCCTTGGGACCCTTCACCTGGACCGTACGGCCATCGATGGTGACATCCACGCCGGCGGGAACCGAGATGGGGAGCTTGCCGATACGCGACATTGTTCTTCTCCTCCGTTCCCGACTACCAGACGTAGGCGAGGACTTCCCCGCCCACACCCTTCTTGCTGGCCTGCTTGTCGGTGAGGAGCCCGTGCGACGTGGAGATGATCGCCACGCCCAGGCCGCCGAGCACCTTCGGCAGGTTGGTGGACTTCGCATACACCCGGAGACCGGGCTTGGAGATCCGCTTGATGCCCGCGATGGAGCGCTCACGGTTCGGGCCGAACTTCAGCTCGAGGACGAGGTTCTTGCCGACCTCGGCGTCCTCGACACGCCAGCCCGTGATGAAGCCCTCCTGCTGGAGGATCTCCGCGATGTGAGACTTGATCTTGCTGTGCGGCATGGTCACGGAGTCGTGGTACGCCGAGTTCGCGTTCCGCAGACGCGTAAGCATGTCTGCGATCGGATCAGTCATGGTCATGAATTGGCCTTCGGCCTCTCTCGCCGGGGTTTCCTGTATGCGCCATCCCTCTCCCCACACATGGGCGGGACGGGTGCGGCGCGGGGACCTACGGCGTAGTAAGTCGATCAGGGCGGCGGGCGCCCAACCCCACAAGCCTACGGCATGTGGAGGTGGGCCCCGCCGACCCGTTGCTTACCGAGAGCCTCCGGTAATCCCTAACGTCCTATGGACAGAGGGGGATTACCAGGAGCTCTTGGTCACGCCCGGCAGCTCGCCACGGTGAGCCATCTCACGAAGGCACACGCGGCACAGGCCGAACTTGCGGTACACGGAGTGCGGACGGCCGCAGCGCTGGCAGCGGGTGTACGCACGCACACCGAACTTGGGCTTACGAGCAGCCTTGGCAATCAGAGCCTTCTTCGCCATCTCGCTTACGCCTCCTTGAACGGGAAGCCGAGGTGACGGAGAAGGGCACGGCCCTCAGCGTCGTTGGTCGCCGTGGTCACCACGGTGATGTCCATACCCCGGACGCGGTCGATCTTGTCCTGGTCGATCTCGTGGAACATGACCTGCTCCGTGAGACCGAAGGTGTAGTTGCCACGGCCGTCGAACTGCTTGGGGGACAGACCACGGAAGTCGCGGATGCGCGGCAGCGCGAGCGACAGGGTGCGGTCCAGGAACTCCCACATGCGGTCGCCACGGAGCGTGACGTGGGCACCGATCGGCTGGCCCTCACGCAGCTTGAACTGCGCGATGGACTTACGGGCCTTGGTGACGGCCGGCTTCTGGCCGGTGATCGTGGTGAGGTCCTTGATGGCGCCCTCGATCAGCTTGGAGTCGCGGGCGGCGTCGCCCACACCCATGTTGACCACGATCTTCACGAGGCCGGGAACCTGCATGACGTTCTCGTACGAGAACTCCTCACGCAGCTTGCCCGCGATCTCCTCGCGGTACCTCGTCTTGAGACGCGGAGTGGTGGTGGTAGCCATCAGATGTCCTCACCCGTCCGCTTGGCAACGCGGATCTTGTTGCCCTCGTCGTCGAAGCGGAAACCGACGCGGGTCACGACCTTCTTGCCGTCCTTCTCCACAACCAGCTGAACATTGCTGACGTGGATCGGGGCCTCGGTGGTGACGATGCCGCCGGCCTGCGAGGCACGACCCGGCTGGTTGGCCTTCGTGTGCTTCTTGACCCGGTTGACACCCTCGACCAGGACGCGGTCCTCGCGGGGGAAGGCCGCGATGACCTTGCCCTGCTTGCCCTTGTCCTTGCCGGTGATGACCTGGACCAGGTCGCCCTTCTTGATCTTCATGCTTACAGCACCTCCGGCGCGAGCGAGATGATCTTCATGAACTTCTTCTCGCGCAGCTCACGGCCCACCGGGCCGAAGATACGGGTGCCGCGAGGGTCGCCGTCGTTCTTCAGAATGACGGCGGCGTTCTCGTCGAAGCGGATGTACGAGCCGTCCTGGCGGCGGCGCTCCTTGACGGTGCGAACGATGACCGCCTTGACGACGTCACCCTTCTTCACGTTGCCACCGGGGATCGCATCCTTGACGGTGGCGACGATGACGTCACCGATGCCCGCGTAGCGGCGACCCGAGCCACCGAGAACACGGATGCAAAGGATCTCCTTGGCACCAGTGTTGTCGGCGACGCGAAGTCGCGACTCCTGCTGGATCACGTCTATCTCCTGTTTGTCTGCCGGTTCCCGGCAGGGGCTTCCCTCCGAAGAGGTGCGGCCCCTGCCGAGCCTGGCGGAACGAACTCGAAGGGTTACCCCTTCAAGTAATTACTTGGCCTTCTCGAGGATCTCGACGACGCGCCAGCGCTTCGTCGCGGACAGCGGCCGGGTCTCCATGAGGAGGACGCGGTCGCCGACACCCGCGGCGTTCTGCTCGTCGTGCGCCTTGAGCTTGTTCGTACGGCGGATGACCTTGCCGTACAGCGCGTGCTTGACGCGGTCCTCGACGGCGACGACGACGGTCTTGTCCATCTTGTCGCTGACGACCAGACCCTCACGGGTCTTGCGGAACCCGCGCTCGGCGGTCTTGTTCTCAGTCACGTTGCTCTCGCTCATCAGGCGCTCTCCACCGTCTCGATGCCCAGCTCGCGCTCACGCATCAGGGTGTAGATCCGCGCGATGTCCTTGCGGACGGCCTTCAGCCGGCCGTGGTTCTCGAGCTGACCGGTCGCCGCCTGGAAGCGGAGGTTGAACAGCTCTTCCTTGGCCTCGCGGAGCTTGGCAACAAGCTCCTCGTTGCCCAGCTCGCGCAGCTCGGACGCCTTGGTACCGGCCGACATCACGCTTCACCTGCCTCGCGCTTGACGATCCGGCACTTCATCGGCAGCTTGTGAGCCGCGCGAGTCAGAGCCTCACGTGCGATCTTCTCGTTCGGGTAGGACAGCTCGAACATGACCCGGCCCGGGTGCACGTTCGCGACCCACCACTCCGGGGAACCCTTACCGGAACCCATGCGGGTCTCGGCAGGCTTCTTCGTCAGCGGGCGGTCCGGGTAGATGTTGATCCAGACCTTGCCGCCACGCTTGATGTGGCGGGTCATCGCGATACGAGCCGCCTCGATCTGGCGGTTGGTCACGTACGCCGGAGTCATGGCCTGAATGCCGTACTCGCCGAACGCAACCGTCGTACCACCCTTGGCCATACCGCGGCGCTTGGGGTGGTGCTGCTTGCGGTGCTTGACCCTGCGGGGGATCAGCATGTCGGTCAGGCCTCCGTTCCGGTGCTCTCAGCAGCCGGAGCGGCGGCGGGAGCGTCGGCCTTGGGGGCCTCGGCAGCCGGCGCGGACTGCTGCTGCGGCTTGCGACCGCGACCGCCACGCTCGCCACCACGGCCACCGCGGGCCGGGCGGTCGTTGCCACCACGGGCCGGGCGGTTGCCGGCGCGGGCAGCGGCGTTCTCGGCGCGGACCTCGGCGATGTTCTTGACGTCGCCCTTGTAGATCCAGACCTTCACACCGATGCGGCCGAAGGTGGTCTTGGCCTCGAAGAAGCCGTACTCGACGTTCGCGCGGAGCGTGTGCAGCGGCACACGGCCCTCGCGGTAGAACTCCGAGCGGGACATCTCGGCGCCGCCGAGACGGCCACCACACTGGATCTTGATGCCCTTGGCGCCCGCCTTCATCGCCGACTGCATGCTCTTGCGCATGGCGCGGCGGAAGGAGACGCGGGAGGACAGCTGCTCGGCAACGGCCTGGGCCACGAGCTGAGCGTCGACCTCGGGGTTCTTGACCTCGAGGATGTTCAGCTGGACCTGCTTGCCCGTGAGCTTCTCGAGGTCGCCGCGGATGCGGTCGGCCTCGGCGCCACGGCGGCCGATGACGATGCCGGGACGCGCGGTGTGGATGTCCACCCGCACGCGGTCACGGGTGCGCTCGATCTCAACCTTCGAGATACCGGCGCGCTCCATGCCGGACGTCATCATCCGGCGGATGGCGACGTCTTCCTTGACGTAGTCCTTGTACAGCTTGTCGGCGTACCAGCGGGACTTGAAGTCCGTGGTGATGCCGAGCCGGAACCCATGCGGGTTAACCTTCTGGCCCATTACCGGGTTCCTTCCTTGCTGCTGACGACCACGGTGATGTGGCTGGTCCGCTTACGGATCCGGTAGGCACGGCCCTGAGCACGCGGACGGAACCGCTTCAGGGTCGGGCCCTCGTCGACGTACGCCTCGCTGATGAACAGCGAAGAGGCGTCCGTGTGGTCGTAGTTGTGCGCGGCGTTGGCAATGGCGCTGTCCAGCACCTTGCCGACCGGCACGCTCGCGGCCTGCGGGGCGAAACGCAGGACCGCCTGAGCCTCCGTGGCGTCCATGCCACGGATGAGGTCCACCACGCGGCGGGCCTTCATGGGCGTGACGCGGATGTACCGCGCCTGGGCCCTGGCTTCCATGGTTGTCCCTTCGGTGTAAGTCATAGTCGTTTCCACCCCGCGATTAGCGGCGCTTCGACTTCCGGTCGTCCTTGACGTGGCCGCGGAAGGTGCGAGTCGGCGAGAACTCGCCGAGCTTGTGGCCGACCATGGACTCGGTGACGAACACCGGGACATGGGTCTTGCCGTTGTGCACCGCGATCGTGTGGCCCAGCATGGCCGGGACGATCATCGAGCGACGGGACCAGGTCTTGATGACGTTCTTGGTGCCTGCTTCGTTCTGGGCGTCCACCTTCTTGATCAGGTGGTCGTCGACGAAGGGCCCCTTCTTGAGACTGCGCGGCATCTAAACCCGCTCCTAGCGCTTCTTGTTCGTCTTGCGGCGGCGGACGATGTACTTGTTGCTCGCCTTCTTGGGAGAACGAGTACGACCCTCCTTCTGACCCCACGGGGAGACCGGGTGGCGACCACCGGAGGTCTTGCCCTCACCACCACCGTGCGGGTGGTCGACCGGGTTCATGGCGACACCGCGGACGGTCGGGCGGACGCCCTTCCAGCGCATACGGCCGGCCTTGCCCCAGTTGATGTTCGACTGCTCGGCGTTGCCGACCTCGCCGACGGTGGCGCGGCAGCGGGCGTCGACCAGGCGGATCTCACCGGACGGCATGCGCAGGTGGGCCATGGAGCCCTCCTTCGCCAGCAGCTGCACGGAGGCACCCGCGGAGCGGGCGAACTTCGCGCCGCCGCCGGGCCGCAGCTCGATGGCGTGGATGGTCGTACCGACCGGGATGTTGCGCAGCGCCAGGTTGTTGCCGGGCTTGATGTCGGCGGCCGGGCCGTTCTCGACACGGTCGCCCTGGTTCAGGCCACGCGGCGCGATGATGTAGCGCTTCTCGCCGTCCGCGTAGTGCAGAAGGGCGATGCGCGCCGTGCGGTTGGGGTCGTACTCGATGTGCGCGACCTTGGCCGGCACGCCGTCCTTGTCGTGACGACGGAAGTCGATCACTCGGTAGGCGCGCTTGTGGCCACCGCCCTGGTGGCGAACGGTCACACGACCGGCGTTGTTACGGCCGCCCTTGCTGTGCAGGGGGCGGACCAGCGACTTCTCCGGCGTGGACCGCGTGATCTCGACGAAGTCGGCGACGCTGGAGCCACGACGGCCCGGAGTCGTCGGCTTGTACTTGCGGATACCCATTTCTCAGTCCTCGTCCGATATCGGACGATCCGGACCGCCCTTAGGCGGTCGGACCGCCGAAGATGTCGATTCGGCTGCCCTCGGCAAGGGTCACGATGGCGCGCTTGGTGTCCTTGCGCTTACCGAAACCGGTGCGGGTGCGCTTGCGCTTGCCCTGGCGGTTGATCGTGTTGACCCCGGTGACCTTGACCGAGAAGACCGCCTCGACGGCCTGCTTGATCTGGGTCTTGTTGGCGCGCGGGTCGACGATGAACGTGTACTTGTTCTCGTCCAGCAGCGCGTAGCTCTTCTCGGAGACGACCGGCTTGACGAGAATGTCGCGCGGGTCCGAGAACGTCTTGCTGGTGACGACGGCCTCAGTCATCAGGCCTCGCTCCCTTCGGTCTCAGCGGCCTTGGGGCCAGACACGAAGGACTCGAAGGCGGCCTGGGTGAAGACCACGTCGTCGGAGACGAGCACGTCGTACGTGTTCAGCTGGCCCGGCTCCAGGATGTGCACCTGGGGCAGGTTGCGGGCGGACAGCCACGCGGCCTCGTCGGCGCGGTCGACGACCAGGAGCAGGTTCTTGCGCTCCGAGATCTTGCCGAACAGCGTCTTGGCGGCCTTGGTGGAGGCCTCGCCCTCGACCACGCCGGAGACGACGTGGATACGGGAGTGGCGGGCCCGGTCGGTGAGGGCACCGCGCAGGGCGGCGGCCTTCATCTTCTTCGGGGTCCGCTGCGAGTAGTCACGCGGCACGGGGCCGTGAACGACGCCACCGCCGGCGAACTGCGGCGCACGAGTCGAACCCTGACGGGCGCGGCCGGTGCCCTTCTGGCGGTAAGGCTTCTTGCCACCGCCACGGACCTCGCCGCGGGTCTTGGTCTTGTGCGTGCCCTGACGGGCAGCGGCCAGCTGCGCGACGACGACCTGGTGGATCAGCGGAACGCTGACCTTGGCGTCGAAGATCTCCGCGGGGAGCTCGACGGTCCCGGCCTTGTCGCCAGCAGGCGAAAGGATGTCAATGGTGCTCATCGGTTACCTCAGGCCCCCTTGGCCGCGGTACGGACCAGGACGAGGCCGCCGTTCGGACCAGGGACCGCGCCCTTGATGAGCAGCAGACCCTTCTCCGCGTCAACGGCGTGGACGGTCAGGTTCTGGGTGGTGACCCGCTCGTTGCCCATACGGCCCGCCATGCGGAGGCCCTTGAACACACGGCCCGGGGTGGCGCAGCCACCGATGGAACCGGGCGAGCGGTGCTTGCGCTGGGTGCCGTGTCCGGCGCCCAGGCCACGGAAGTTGTGGCGCTTCATGACACCGGCGAAGCCCTTGCCCTTGCTCTTGCCGGTGACGTCGACCTTCACGCCCGCCTCGAAGACCTCGGCGGTGATCTCCTGGCCGAGGGTGTACTCGCCGGCGTCGGCGGTACGGATCTCGACGAGGTGACGACGGGGGGTGACGTCGGCCTTGGCGAAGTGGCCCTTGAGGGGCTTGTTCACCTTGCGCGGGTCGATCTCGCCGAAGGCGATCTGGACCGACTCGTAGCCGTCGGTGTCGTTGGTGCGGACCTGGGTGACGACGTTGGGGCCGGCCTTGACGACGGTGACCGGGACGACACGGTTGTTCTCGTCCCAGACCTGAGTCATGCCGAGCTTCTCGCCCAGGATGCCCTTGATCTGCTTAGCCATCTCGCGCGTCACCTCAGAGCTTGATCTCGATGTCGACGCCGGCCGGCAGGTCGAGACGCATCAGCGAGTCAACCGTCTTCGGCGTGGGGTCGAGGATGTCGATGAGGCGCTTGTGCGTGCGCATCTCGAAGTGCTCGCGCGAGTCCTTGTACTTGTGCGGCGACTTGATGACGCAGTACACGTTCTTCTCAGTGGGCAGCGGCACCGGGCCCGCGACCGACGCACCAGTGCGGGTCACCGTCTCGACGATCTTCTTCGCCGAGGAGTCGATGACCTCGTGGTCGTAGGCCTTGAGCCGGATGCGGATCTTCTGTCCCGCCATGGCTACTTCGTAGTCCTGTCTGTCTCGTAACGCTCTGGAACCCGGTGTTACCAGCCTTCTCTCCGACCCACGCGGTCGGGCGTGTCGCACTCCCGCTACGCAGATGTCCGATAACGGATTCCCTGCTCGAGGGGGTTGCGAGTCGCAGAAGAGACCGCAGGACCGAGGGTGAAGACCCACCGGGTGCCTGGCCGGGGCCCCGCTGACGCTTCCCGGAAGATTCCCGTACGTCCGCCTCAGCGCTGCCGTGAGGCAGTTGGGGCGACGAGTACTGTGGGACTCGCTTCCGGTCCTCCCGGCGGGAGGCGCGCAGCATCGGCACTCAACCGAGCAACCCGGACAGTCTGCCATACGGGCCGCTGGGGGCGCCAATCGGGCCGAAGACATTACCCCGCGTGCGACGAGGGTCAAACCTGGGGTGCGACAGCCCTCGCGCCCGCCGCCCGGGCAGCGCGGTCATGGACCTGCTCAACCGCTCCGCCGACGTACAGCAGCCGCGCACACTGCCTCACCTGCGATTCTGCGACATACCGGGCAGACGCGACTGTCGGGACGCGACCGGGGCGGGCGCTGCGCCGCTGCGCCAAGGCGTCGCGCTGTCGATTTTCGGGGACGACTCGGACACGCCGGTGCGGCGGTCCCGGTCGGCCGACTACGCCGACATGGCCGTCGAGCCGCGGGGCGAGCAGACGCGGGCGTCCTACGCCGTACCGGAACCGGCGCCCACGGGGTCTCCCCCGGAACCGGCGCCTGCGGGGTGGTCTCCCCCGGAAACGTCGTCGGCGGGGTGGTCTCCCCCGGAGCCGCCTGTCGGTCGGGGTGAAGTGTGCTCCGGTGCTGAGGCAGGGGCCGTTGACGGGGCCCCGCGTCGCCACAACTCCCATGCTCTGGCACGGATGTTGCGGGAGCTGTTCCGGTCCGCGTGATGGTGAACATGCAGCAGAACCGGCTCCGCCGGGCACGGCATCCGGCCGCTACGCGGCCGGAATGTTCGGTTCCCTCGCTACGCCGATATTCGATCGAGAACCGCTTCCGCGCGCACCTAGAGTGACCGGGCACCACATGCCGACGACCGGGGGATAAGAGGCCATGCGCACGCATCGGACGCGTACGCACTATCCGCGCACGCCTCATCTGCCGTGGTCGCCCGGCGCCTCGTCCGATGACACACGGATCGCCGATCTGTCGAAGTTCGCCGGCCGCGAGGTCGTCGTCACCGAGAAGCTCGACGGCGAGAACACGACGCTGTACGCCGACGGGCTGCACGCGCGCTCGCTCGACTCGGCGCACCATCCGTCCCGGGCCTGGGTCAAGGCGCTGCAGGGACGGATCGCGCGGGGGATCCCGGCCGGGTGGCGGGTGTGCGGGGAGAACATGTACGCGCGGCATTCGCTCGCGTACGAGGAGCTGGAGAGCTGGTTCTACGGGTTCTCGGTCTGGGACGCCGACGGGCGGTGCCTCGACTGGGACCGGAGTGTGCGGTTCCTGCGCGACCTGGGGGTTCCGGTGCCGCCCGTGCTGTGGCGGGGCGTCTTCGACGAGCGGGCCCTGCGCAAGTTGCCGCTCGACACCGCACGCCAGGAGGGATACGTCGTGCGGACCGTCGACGGCTTCGGGGCGGAGGACTTCGGGCAGAGGGTCGCCAAGTGGGTGCGGCCCGGTCATGTACAGACCGATACGCACTGGATGCACGCCACGGTCGTGGAGAACGGACTGGGCCCGGCCGCCGCGCTGTGGGCCGTGCGCTCGGGGGCCGCTCCCGACGCCGAAGCGCTCCTCGCCGCCGTGGGCGTGCCGGAGGGGGACGGCAAGGCCGCCGCCGAGGCGGCCGCCCGCATCGGGGCGACCGGGGACGCACGGCTCGCGGGCGTGCTGGCCGCGCTGCTGCACCGCAGCCGCCGGGGCGCGCTCGCCGGACGGCTCGCCGGGGCACTGGGTCTGCCGCTCGCCCGGCAGGTCGCGGACCTGGTCGGACTGCACGCGGGGCTGCACCGCCCGTACCCCGACGAGGAGCGCAGGACCGGGCTCGTACGGATGTCGTACGCCGTCGACCTGGGTGTATTGCACGCCGTCGCCGGGGCACTCGCGCCGGACGCCGAGGCGCGTGAGCTGGTGGAGTGGTCGGCGCTGCACGCCGAGGAGGCCGGCCCGCTGGACGGGCTTCGCGAGGCCTTCGCCGATCTGGGGACGGACGCGGCCGGCCGCTGCCGGGCCGAGGCGCGGGAGGCGTACGCGCAGGGGCGGATCCGGACCGTCGAGGAGGCCGTCGCGGCGACCTGGCGGTGGCGGTCCGGGGAGTTCCCGAAGCTGATCCACATGGTGGGTCCTGCGGGCAGCGGGAAGAGCTCCTTCGCGCGGGGGCTGCCGGATGTCGACGCGTACGTGTCGCTGGACGAGCTGCGTGCGGCCCGCGGGTCGCGCTCGGACCAGCGGGCCAACGGCGATGTGCTGCGCGAGGCCCTGGCCGGGCTGGACACCGCACTGGCCGCAGGTGGCACCGTGGTGTGGGACGCCACGTCCCTCAACCCGCACCAGCGTTCCCTGGTGCACGCGGTCGCCCACCGCCGCGACGCGCTCGTCACGCACGCGGTGGTGCTGGTCGACAAGGACGAGCTGGCCCGGCGCAACGCCGGCCGGACACACCCGGTGCCGCCCGAGGTGCTCACCTCGCAGCTGCACCGGTTCGTCCCGCCGTACCCAGGACAGGCCCACCGCACCTGGTACGTCGGAGCGGGCGGGACCGTCGAGGAGGAGGCGTAGGTGCGTACGAGCGAGGAGATCTACCACCGGGTCCGCTGGGACCCGCGCTTCGACCCGGCCCGCTTCGTGATCGGCGTCAACCAGCGCGGCGCCGCACCCGAGCGGATGCCGCTGGACGACTTCGATCCCGACGGCGAGATCCCGTGGCACCGGGTGCTGTTCTTCGAGGCGGACGGCGAGGTGGTCTGGGACCGGTCCACGGGCGTGGACCGCATCGACGCCACGGACGCGGGGCGCGTGCGGGACCCGCGGCGGTTGCGGGCGCCGTTCTTCGCTGCGAGGACGCCGTACGTCTGGGACGCGGCCGGCGGATGGGTCCCGGCAGCGGAGCCCCGGGGCGTACCGGCCACCGCCGGCCTGCGCGTACTGACCTGGAACACGCTCTGGGACCGCTACGACAGCGACCTCATCGACACCGCCAGGCGCCGCCCGCTGCTGCTCGCGGCGCTGCGCGACGCCAACGCAGATGTCATCGCGCTGCAGGAGGTCGAGGCGGAGCTGCTCACGCTGCTGCTGGGGGCGGGGTGGGTACGCGGGGATTACACGCTGGGCGCCGACCCGGGTGGGAAGGACGTGGACGACTGCGGGCTGCTGCTGCTCAGCCGGCTGCCCGTCCGCGAGGCCGGTGCGCACGCCCTCGGCCCGCACAAGGCCGTCACGGCCGTCGTCGTGGAGACCGGGGCCGGGCCTGTCACCGTCGCCGCGACCCATCTGAGCAGCGACCACACCGAGAACGGGGCGGCCCGGCGGGACGCCGAACTCACGCAGCTCGCCGAGGGGCTGGCCGGCGTCGAGGGCGATGTGGTCCTGCTCGGCGACTTCAACGAGGGCGGGGACGGGCCTGAGACCGCGCTCGGGATGCGGGACGCCTGGAGCGAGGTCCACGGCCTCGACGACCGGACGCCCACCTTCGACCCGGGTGTCAATCCGCTCGCCGCGGTCTCGTCGCTCCGTGGGCTGGCGTCCCGGCTGGACCGGGTGCTGCTGCGCGCGGAAGGGCTGCGGGTGGACGGCGTCGCGCTGACGGGGAACGCGCCGGGCCCGGACGGGCTGTACGTCTCCGACCACTACGGCGTCGAGGCCGACCTGAGCCTCGACAGCCACGACGGCGTCGGTGAGGCGCCCGCGGGTGTCCTCGACGTACGGCCGACGGCCCGTACGGCGGTGGCGTGGCTCCCGCCGCCGGAGCTCTGGCCGCCGGTCCAGGCCATCCGCCGCGACCACGACCCCCAGATCCGGCGCTGGCCACCACACGTCAACGTGCTCTTCGGCTTCGTACCGGAGTCGGACTTCGAGGCGGCGGCTCCGCTGCTGGCGGCCGCGGTTGCGGGTGTGGCTCCGTTCCCGGTCCGGCTGGACGGCGTCCACAGCTTCGGCCACCGGGAGTACGCGACGGTCTGGCTCGACCCCGGGGCGGCGGGCGACCAGCCGTGGGCCGACCTGTGGCGCGCCCTGGAACAGCGCTTCCCGCGCTGCCGGGGCCACCACCAGGGCTTCACCCCGCACCTGAGCCTGGGCCGCACCCAGGATCCGCACGGACTGATCGCCGAGTGCGCGGCGCGGCTCGGCGGGCCACTGCACACCCGCGTCGACGAACTGGTCCTCCTGTCGCGGCGCGGCGACGAGCCGATGCAGGTCCGGGCGACGATCGCCCTGGGAACGGGCGAGGTCCGCTGGGCCCGCGAGCCCGGCGGCGGCGACTTCGACCTGGGGCCGGCGGCCTCCGGCCCACCGCCTACGGACGCCCCGGCCGACGCCCCGGCACGCGAGTCACGGCACACGCGCGGGTTCGGGTCCGACGGGTCGGGCGAGTCCGGGGCGCGGATGACCGCGGACGCGGCGGCACGCACGGACGCACTGCCCGGGCCGGTCCGGGCGCCCGCTGACGACACGCGGCACGGCAGCGTGGACTCCGCCGGAGGCCCTGCGACTGCCGCTGCCGAGACCACCGAGGCCACGGCACACGTGACGCACGGCCGTGGCGGACGCGGCGGTGCGGCCGAGAGGGCTGTGCCGACCGCCACTGCAGGCGGCGAGGCCACGGCACACGAGGCGTACCGCCCGACCGGGCGCACCCGGACGGACGTGCACAGGACGTCGCCGACCGCGGAAGACGCCGACGCCGGATCGCACCCGGCAACCGGGCGCAGCCGGACGGCCGAGGCCGCTGCGGCGACCGCGACCGCAGGCGCAGCCGGCAGCACCGCCGCGACCGCCGGCGCCCCGGCACACGTGGCGGGGCAGGCAGCCGGGCTGCCCAGCCCGGCGGACGTGCACGAGACGGCTGAGCCGGACGCCGACGGTCACGCCCGGCGGGTCGCACAGCGCGTGGCCGAGGCGTTGGCCTGCGGGATCGTGTACGTCGTCGGCTCGCGGCGCATGGGGTGTGCGCTGCCGGGGGCGGATCTGGATCTGGTGGCAGCGCTGCCGGGCGAGGCCGGGATCGCGGAGGTACGGGCCCGGGTCGAGGCGGCGCTGCCCGAGGCCACCGGGGTGCGGGAGGTCGTCGGGGCGAGGGTGCAGGGGCTGCGGCTGCGGGTCGGCGGGCTCGGCGTGGACCTGGTCGTCGTCGCCACAGGAAGCCTCGCCCCCGCCGAGGCGGTCGCGCGTCGCGCCGCGCTGGGCGAGGCCGCCGCGGTGGCGCTCAGCGCGGTCAGCGACGCGGATGCCGTGCTCGCCACGGCCGGCGCCCACCGGGCCGCGTTCGCCCGTCTCGCCAGGGAGGTCAAGGCGTGGGCGAGGGCCCGCGGCCTGGACTCGGCCCCCTTCGGCGGGCTGCCGGGCCTGGCCTGGTCCGTGCTCGCGGCCCGTACCGCCCGCGAGGCCGGTGAGCTGCCGGCCGACGAACTGCTGCGGCACTTCTTCGCGACCTGGGCCGCGTGGGACTGGCACGAACCGGTGGGCCCGCCGGGAGCGGGCGGCGGCCTGCCGCTCACGATCACCACTCCGTCGGAACCGGTGCGTCCGTGCTCCGACCAGGTCACACCGGGCATGCGCGATCTGCTCACCCAGGAGCTCTTCCGGGCCTGGGAGTTGCTGGACGCGCGGGCGCCAGCGGACGAACTGCTCGCCCCTCCCCCGCTGCACCGCCGCCACGCGGCCTGGGCGGTCGTGACGGCGGACCCCCGGGACGACGGCCGGGTCCGCAGCCGGATGCGCACCCTGCTGTCCGACCTCTCCGACATGTCCACCCCGGACGTCCACGCCTGGCCGCGCCCCGTCACCACCACCCCGACCCGCTACGCCATCGGCCTCGGCCAGCATCCCCCGTCCGCGGACGACCTCGCCGCCATCGCGGCACGCCGGCTACGGGGGCTGCCGGGGGTGACGCTCAGGCGGGCGGAGGGCGGCGAGGTGCCGACGCTGCGCTGACACGGGCCGCGACCACCGGGACATGTGCGCCCGCCACCAGGGTGCTTTCACTCCCAGTCGATCAGGTACCCCCGGTGCCGTACGCATCCCCCGTCGGCGACCAGCGTCGCCTCCCCCGAGTACCGGCCGGGACGCAGCGACAGCTCGATGCCGTGGTCGTCCGTCGCCCGGACCCCCGGCAGGCCGGCTCCCGGCTCGCCCTGTCCGGGGGCGGGAACGTCCTCCACCGTCAGGGCCTGCGCGGACCATTCCTCGCGGAGCGTGTCGACCGCTGCCTCGTACGCGGCGCGGCTCGCGAAGTCGGGGGCCCAGGTGACGCTCGGCTGGTCACGGGTGACGCCCTCGGGGGGCGAGACCGAGGTCGTCCTAGCAGGAGGCGTAGACCATCTCCCGCTGGTCCGCCATCGACGCGGGGTCCATCCCCAGCCGCCGCACCGCCTCCTCGCCCGCCTCCTGCGTGTGCCTCAGGTGCTCGCGGAACGCCGCTTCCGGCGTCACCGGGCCGCCCGCCACCCACGCGCAGCCCTGAGCGAGCGCCGCGACGAGCAGCACCATCGCCGCACCGCCCACGATCAGTGCCCCGGCGCGCGGCGCCGACGGAGCGGCGCGAGGTCCGGGGAGTGCGTGGCGGGAGAGGCAGTCGTCGTCATGGGCCCATCCCAGCAGGCGGATCCCGCCGGGCCGCACCGCTCCCGTACTCAGACGCCGGTGAGTACCCGGGGCGCCAGCGCCGGTCTGCCACGACCTGACGGAGTGACCGGAAGACTGCGTCACATCCGCCGCCGGGAAGCAACCCGCCCCGTCGACAATCCGTCTAGCTGATCGCGGAAGGGCGGCTCGACCGACCGGCCTCCGCGCCTGGGGAGATCACGGTACGCAGACGGGGGCCCATGCCCGCCCGCTGCGGGGGAAGCGGACGGAGCACGACACGTGGACGACAGCGCTGCGCGAAGCATGCCCGCGTACGCCCTCGGGGGCGAACCGGACGCCGGGATCACACCGGGGGTACGGGCCCGTGAGGCCCGGCGTCGCACACGCCCCAGGCGCCGCTCCGTCCTCACCGCCATCGCCGCCCTCACGGGCGCCACCGCGCTCGGTGCCTGCTCGGTGCCCGCGCCCCGGCGCCCCACCCCCACCGCGGACCCCGCGCCCGGCATCCCGATCGCCAGCACGCGCCGCGCGCAGCTGATGCAGATCCTGGCGCACCCGGACGACGACCTGTACTTCATGAACCCGGACACCCAGCGGATGCTGGACTCCGGGGTGCCCCTCGTCTGCGTCTACGTCACGGCGGGCGAGCACAACGGCAAGAACCGCATAGCCGGCAGCCCGGAGGTCCCGGCCGACCGCCCCGCCTACTCCTCCGCACGTCACCAGGGCCTGCGGCAGGCGTACGCCACCCTCCTCGGCCTGGACAGGTTCACCGACTGGCAGAGGGGTGTGGCCACCCTCCGCGGCGACCACCGCGCCGAGATCAACACCCTCACCAACGGCCGGCGCCGGGTCGAGCTGGTCTTCCTCAACCTCCCGATGCACACGCCCCGCCGCTGGGAGGCCCTGCCCAGCCTCTGGCACGACCGGGCCCTCGGCCTGCACACGGTCGTCGCCGCGGACTCCCCGCTGCGCAGGACGGTCTCGTACGACTACGACCAGCTCATCGACGTAATCGTGGGGCTCATGGAGCAGTACCGGCCGACCGTGATCCAGACCCTGGACCCGGACCCCGACATCCAGCACAGCGACGAGGCCACCCGAAGGAAGGACAGCGAGCAGCCCGGCTATTCGGACCACGCCGACCACACCGCCGTGGCCTGCTTCAGCTGGGCCGCGATGCTGCGCTGGGTCGCGGAGTCGACGAGGGACGGCGGCCAGGTGCCCGGGTTCGTCGCCACGGCGTTCCGCGGCTACTACAACCGCCACTGGCCCAAGAACCTCCCGCCGGCGGTCCTGCGGGAGAAGGCCGCGCACCTCGTCCCGTACGGCGGCGACCCGGCCTGGGACTGCGGCAACCCGTCCGGCTGCGGCGACTACAACGTGGGCGGCACGCGTCCGCTGACGAACAAGAAGGGCTGGGTCCGCTCGACCCACCACCGCTACCCGGGCGCCCGGCCCGTCGTCGTCACCGAGGCGGACGGGCGGCTCGCCGGCTACGGGGTGCTGGGGCTGCGGGCTGTGCGCTGGCGCGAGACCGCGCCGGGCAGCGGGCAGTGGGGCGGCCCGGACGACCTCGGCGGAGGGCCGCTCGCGCCGGCACTGGGCTCGGCGGTGCTGGACGACGGCCGTCTGCTGCTGTTCGGGCTGCGGTTCGCCGCGCTCGGCGGGCACGGCGGGGCGAACCGGCGCGAGGTGGTGCTGCTCGAACAGCGCTCCGCGGGCGGGGACTTCGCGGCCTGGACCGGGCTCGGCAACCCGGAGCGGGACGACGACCGCGGCCGCCGTATCGGTGTCCCGGTCGCGGTCACCGCCCCCGACGGGCGCGTCCATCTCTTCGTACGCAACGCGGACAAGGGTCTCAGCACCCGGGTGCGGGAAACGGACGGCCGCTGGGGCGACTGGCGCGATCTCGGCGGCGCCGAGATCCAGGACGGACTGACGGCGGTCGTGGACCGCGCTGGGCGGGTCCATGTCTTCGGGGCGGGCCACGACACCGTGCACCACTGGGCGCAGGACGTCCTCGGTGAGGAGATCGCCTTCAGGCCGGACGGCGGCAGCGGGCTGCCGGCGCCGGGTGGTCCGCTCGCCGCGCTCCCGACGGACGACGGCGGTGTCGAGGTCCACTACCGCAGGCCCGCGGCCGCGGCGCTGATCGCCGTACGGGCCGGCGGCTCCCCCGCCCGGCCGCGCAAGGAACGCTTCGACGGCTACGGCGCCGTGAGCGCGGCGGCCGCACCGAACGGGCCGGTGCTGCTCGGCAAGGATCTGCGGGGACACGTCCAACTCCACTTCGGAGGCAGAATCATGACACGCCGTCATGGGGCCGAGGCGCTGGACTTCCCCACGCTGCACCCGGGCCGCTCCGGCGCGACGGCGGTCGGCATGGGCGCGGACGCGCACCCGTGGATCTGGTACCCGGAGACCGGCACGGCGAGCTAGCAGCGCCGGCGAGGAGCGGAGAGCCCCGCACAGGCCCCGTACAGGCAGAAAGGCCCCGCACCTTCCGGTGCGGGGCCTCTCCCATGGTGCTCGCAGGAGCTACCAGGTCAGATCAGCAATTACTTGGTGATCTTGGTGACCTGGCCGGCGCCGACGGTCCGGCCACCCTCACGGATGGCGAACTTCAGGCCCTCCTCCATGGCGATCGGCTGGATCAGCTGAACGGACATGGTGGTGTTGTCGCCCGGCATGACCATCTCGGTGCCCTCGGGGAGGGTCACGACGCCGGTCACGTCCGTGGTACGGAAGTAGAACTGCGGGCGGTAGTTGTTGAAGAACGGGGTGTGACGACCACCCTCGTCCTTCGACAGGATGTAGGCCTGGGCCTCGAAGTCGGTGTGCGGCGTGACCGAACCCGGCTTGATGATGACCTGGCCGCGCTCGACGTCCTCGCGCTTGATGCCACGGAGGAGCAGACCGACGTTCTCACCGGCCTGGCCCTCGTCGAGCAGCTTGCGGAACATCTCGATGCCGGTGACCGTGGTGGTGGTCTTCTCGGTCTTGATACCGATGATGTCGACGGTCTCGTTGACCTTGAGGACACCACGCTCGATACGACCGGTGACGACGGTGCCACGACCGGTGATCGTGAAGACGTCCTCGATCGGCATCAGGAACGGCTTGTCGACGTCACGCTCGGGCTGCGGGATCGCCTCGTCGACGGCGTTCATCAGGTTGAGGACGGACTCGCCCCACTCCTTGTCGCCCTCGAGCGCCTTGAGCGCCGAGACCTTGACGACGGGAACGTCGTCGCCCGGGAACTCGTACTCGGAGAGGAGCTCACGGACCTCGAGCTCGACGAGCTCCAGGATCTCCTCGTCGTCCACCATGTCGGCCTTGTTCAGGGCGACGACGATGTACGGAACGCCGACCTGGCGGGCCAGGAGGACGTGCTCCTTGGTCTGCGGCATCGGGCCGTCGGTGGCGGCGACCACGAGGATGGCACCGTCCATCTGGGCGGCACCGGTGATCATGTTCTTGATGTAGTCCGCGTGACCCGGGCAGTCGACGTGCGCGTAGTGACGCGACTCCGTCTGGTACTCGACGTGCGCGATGGAGATGGTGATACCGCGCTGACGCTCCTCAGGAGCCTTGTCGATCTGGTCGAAGGCCGAGGCCTCGTTCAGGTCCGGGTACTTGTCGTGCAGCACCTTGGTAATGGCGGCCGTGAGGGTCGTCTTACCGTGGTCGATGTGACCGATGGTGCCGATGTTGACGTGCGGCTTAGTCCGCTCGAACTTCGCCTTCGCCACTGGGGTCCTCCTGTGGAGTGGTTCTGTACGCCTTACTCATCGGCGCCAGGGTGATCTTTGCTGGTGGTGCCGGCCGTCGGGGCGAGCCTCACGGGTTCGCGGGGAACGCCCCGACGGTTACGGCGTCAAGCCTAAAGCGTGTACTCGGGTGAGTTACTCGCCCTTGGCCTTCGCGATGATCTCCTCGGCGACGTTCCGCGGAACCTCGGCGTAGGAGTCGAACTGCATCGAGTAGCTTGCGCGACCCGAGGTCTTGCTGCGGAGGTCGCCGACGTAGCCGAACATCTCCGACAGCGGCACCAGGCCCTTGACGACACGGGCACCGGCACGCTCCTCCATGGCCTGGATCTGGCCACGGCGGGAGTTGATGTCACCGATGACATCGCCCATGTAGTCCTCGGGCGTGGTGACCTCAACGGCCATCATCGGCTCGAGGAGAACCGGGGACGCCTTGCGCGCGGCCTCCTTGAAGGCCTGCGAGCCGGCGATCTTGAACGCGAGCTCGGAGGAGTCGACCTCGTGGTAGGCACCGTCGAGAAGCGTGACGCGAACGCCCGTCATCTCGTAACCGGCGAGGATGCCGAACGACATCGCCTCCTGGCAGCCGGCGTCCACGGAAGGAATGTATTCCTTCGGGATACGGCCACCGGTGACCTTGTTCACGAACTCGTAAGCGGCGTCGCCGCTCTCGATCGGCTCGATCGCGATCTGCACCTTGGCGAACTGACCGGTACCACCGGTCTGCTTCTTGTGGGTGTAGTCCACGCGCTCGACCGTCTTGCGGATGGTCTCGCGGTACGCGACCTGCGGCTTGCCGACGTTGGCCTCGACCTTGAACTCACGCTTCATACGGTCGACGAGCACCTCGAGGTGAAGCTCGCCCATACCGCCGATGACGGTCTGGCCGGTCTCCTCGTTGGTGTGCACCTGGAAGGAGGGGTCCTCCTCCGCGAGACGCTGGATGGCGACACCCAGCTTCTCCTGGTCACCCTTGGACTTGGGCTCGATCGCGACCTCGATGACCGGCGCCGGGAAGTCCATGGACTCCAGGATCACCGGGTTCTTCTCGTCCGCGAGCGTCTCACCGGTGGTGGTCTGCTTCAGGCCCATGACGGCGACGATGTCACCGGCGCCCACCGACTCGATCTCCTCACGCTTGTTCGCGTGCATGCGGTAGATCTTGCCGATGCGCTCCTTGCGGCCCTTCACGGAGTTCAGCACGGCGGTGCCGGACTCCAGACGGCCGGAGTAGATGCGCACGAAGGTGAGCTTGCCGAGGTGCGGGTCGCTCATGATCTTGAACGCCAGCGCCGACAGCGGCTCGTCGTCGGACGGCTTGCGCTTG
The DNA here is from genome assembly GCF_042730885.1 of Streptomyces sp. NPDC059909. Taxonomy (NCBI): domain Bacteria; kingdom Bacillati; phylum Actinomycetota; class Actinomycetes; order Kitasatosporales; family Streptomycetaceae; genus Streptomyces; species Streptomyces sp. NPDC059909. The sequence goes on along the minus strand of NZ_JBHWKX010000018.1, from coordinate 77,397 downwards.
ACGACCAGGTCCGCGTCCTTGACGTCGTGGCCCTCGATGGCCTCGATGTCGACGGGCGACGGGAGGTAGCGCACGACCGCGTCGAGCAGGGGCTGAACGCCCTTGTTCTTGAACGCGGTGCCACAGAACACCGGGGTGACCGTGGTGCCCTTGCCCTTGCCGGAGGCGATGGTGATACGACGGATCGCGGCGTACAGCTGCTCCTCGGTGGGCTCCTGGCCCTCGAGGTACAGCTCCATGATCTCTTCGTCGTTCTCGGCGACGGCCTCGACGAGCTTGCCGCGGTACTCCTCGGCAGCCTCGGTGTGGGTGGCCGGGATGTCGACGACGTCGTACATCTCGCCCTTGGCCGCCTCGGCGGACCAGACCAGGGCCTTCATGCGGACCAGGTCGATGACGCCCTTGAAGTCGGCCTCGGCACCGATCGGGAGCTGCATGACGATCGGCTGCGCGCCAAGGCGGTCGCTGATCATGTCCACGCAGCGGTGGAACTCGGCACCCGTGCGGTCCAGCTTGTTGACGAAGCAGATACGCGGAACGCCGTAGCGGTCCGCCTGACGCCAGACAGTCTCGGACTGCGGCTCGACGCCGGCGACGCCGTCGAACACCGTCACGGCACCGTCGAGCACACGCAGGGAACGCTCCACCTCGACGGTGAAGTCGACGTGACCCGGGGTGTCGATGATGTTGATGGTGTGGTCGACGTCCTCGAGCGGCCAGTGACAGGTCGTCGCGGCGGACGTGATCGTGATGCCGCGCTCCTGCTCCTGCTCCATCCAGTCCATCGTGGCAGCGCCGTCGTGGACCTCACCGATCTTGTACGACACACCGGTGTAGAACAGGATGCGCTCGGTGGTCGTCGTCTTGCCCGCGTCGATGTGGGCCATGATCCCGATGTTGCGGACCTTGGCCAGGTCAAGCGAAGTGGTGGCCATAAGGCTCAGTCTTCTCTCGGTTCTCGATGTGGGTAGCGACTACCAGCGGTAGTGCGCGAAGGCCTTGTTGGACTCGGCCATCTTGTGCGTGTCCTCGCGCTTCTTGACCGAAGCGCCGAGGCCGTTCGAGGCATCCAGCAGCTCGTTCATGAGGCGCTCGGTCATGGTCTTCTCACGGCGGGCGCGGGAGTAACCCACGACCCAGCGCAGCGCGAGGGTGGAGGCGCGACCGGGCTTGACCTCGATCGGCACCTGGTAGGTGGCACCACCGACACGGCGGGACTTGACCTCGAGAGACGGCTTGACGTTCTCGAGAGCGCGCTTCAGCGTGATGACCGGGTCAGCGCCGGTCTTCTCGCGGAGGCCTTCCATGGCGCCGTAGACGATGCGCTCAGCGGTGGAGCGCTTGCCGTTGAGCAGGATCTTGTTGATCAGCGACGTGACCAGAGGAGAACCGTAGACCGGGTCGATGATGACCGGGCGCTTCGGGGCGGGGCCCTTACGAGGCATTCTTACTTCTCCTTCTTGGCGCCGTAGCGGCTGCGGGCCTGCTTGCGGTTCTTGACACCCTGGGTGTCGAGCGAGCCGCGGATGATCTTGTAGCGAACACCCGGCAGGTCCTTCACACGGCCACCACGCACGAGCACGATCGAGTGCTCCTGCAGGTTGTGTCCCTCACCCGGGATGTAGGCCGTGACCTCGATACCGGAGGTCAAACGCACACGCGCGACCTTGCGGAGGGCCGAGTTCGGCTTCTTCGGGGTGGTCGTGAACACACGCGTGCAGACGCCACGGCGCTGAGGGGAACCCTCGAGTGCGGGCGTCTTGTTCTTCTCGACCTTGTCCTGCCGGCCCTTACGGACCAGCTGCTGGATCGTAGGCACTACTTCTCCGGTTTCTGTGTGCCGTTAGTAAAGCTAACCTGGAACGTCGCCGACCCACGCGGTCGGGTGTGTCGAATGCTGCAGACTCCCGCCCGGAGGGCGGAAAAGGCGCAGATTACGGTGGCCGGTCTTGGCTCGTTGCGCGGTTGAGGACACGCACAGGAGCCCAGGCACACCCCAGGCACAAGGTCTGAGCGTACCTACCTCACCGAGTTCGGTCAAAACAAATGGAAGCGGGCCCGAAACGCCGGTACGCCACCAGGACGACCCCGCGCGCCCCGGGACGCCGTACGAGCGGGCAGAGCCCCCCTCCTGGGCCGCACAGGGCCACGCCCCGCAGGGCCGAGGACAAGGACAACGCCGAAGGGCGGCCACCCCGTACGAAACGGGGTGGCCGCCCTTCGTCGGACCTACGCCTTACTGGTTGTACGGACCGTAGTCGTAGTCCTCCAGCGGAACGGCCTGGCCGGAGCCCGTGCCGAACGGCGAGTAGTCGATGTCGTCGTAGCCGACGGCCGAGTACATCGCGGCCTTGGCCTCCTCGGTCGGCTCGACCCGGATGTTGCGGTAGCGGGACAGGCCCGTACCGGCCGGGATGAGCTTACCGATGATGACGTTCTCCTTGAGGCCGATCAGGGAGTCCGACTTGGCGTTGATCGCCGCGTCGGTCAGAACCCTGGTCGTCTCCTGGAAGGACGCCGCCGACAGCCACGACTCGGTGGCGAGCGAGGCCTTGGTGATACCCATCAGCTGCGGACGGCCGGAGGCGGGGTGACCGCCCTCGGTGACCACACGACGGTTCTCGGTCTCGAACTTCGAGCGCTCCACGAGCTCGCCCGGCAGCAGCTCCGCGTCGCCGGACTCGATGATCGTCACACGGCGCAGCATCTGCCGGATGATGATCTCGATGTGCTTGTCGTGGATCGACACACCCTGCGAGTTGTAGACCTTCTGGACCTCGCCGACCAGGTGGACCTGGACGGCGCGCTGACCGAGGATGCGCAGCACGTCGTGCGGGTTGGTGGCACCCACGGTGAGCTTCTGGCCCACCTCGACGTGGTCGCCCTCGCCCACCAGCAGACGGGCACGCTTCGAGATCGGGAACGCCGTCTCGTCGCTGCCGTCGTCCGGGGTGACGACGAGCTTCTTGGTCTTCTCGGTCTCCTCGATCCGGACGCGGCCGTTGGCCTCGGAGATCGGGGCGACACCCTTCGGGGTACGGGCCTCGAAGAGCTCGACGACACGCGGCAGACCCTGGGTGATGTCGTCACCGGCCACACCACCGGTGTGGAAGGTACGCATCGTCAGCTGGGTACCGGGCTCACCGATGGACTGGGCGGCGATGATGCCGACCGCCTCACCGATGTCGACCAGCTTGCCGGTGGCGAGCGAACGGCCGTAGCAGTACGCACACGTACCGACCGCGGACTCACAGGTCAGGACCGAGCGGGTCTTGACCTCCTCCACACCGGCCGCCACCAGGGCGTCGATGAGCACGTCACCGAGGTCGACGTTGGCCGGCGCGATGACCTTGCCGTCCACGACGACGTCCTCGGCGAGCATCCGCGCGTACACGGACGTCTCGACGTCCTCCGCCTTGCGCAGGACACCGTCGGCGCCCTTCTCGGCGATCCGCAGCTTCAGACCGCGGTCGGTGCCACAGTCCTCCTCGCGGATGATGACGTCCTGGGAGACGTCGACCAGACGACGCGTCAGGTAACCGGAGTCGGCGGTACGCAGAGCGGTGTCGGCGAGACCCTTACGGGCACCGTGCGTGGAGATGAAGTACTCCAGCACGGACAGACCCTCACGGAACGACGCCTTGATGGGACGCGGAATCGTCTCGTTCTTGGCGTTCGACACCAGACCACGCATACCGGCGATCTGACGCATCTGCATCATGTTTCCGCGAGCACCCGAGTTGACCATCATGAAGATGGGGTTGGTCTTCGGGAAGTTCGCGTTCATCGCCTCGGCGACCTCGTTGGTCGCCTTGGTCCAGATGGTGATGAGCTCCTGCGTGCGCTCCTGCTTGGTGATCAGACCGCGCTCGTACTGCTTCTGGACCTTCTCGTCCTGCGCCTCGTAGCCCGCGACGATCTCCTTCTTCGCCTCGGGAACGACGACGTCGGAGATGGCGACGGTGACACCGGAACGGGTCGCCCAGTAGAAGCCGGCCGCCTTCAGGTTGTCGAGCGTCGCCGCCACGATGACCTTCGGGTAGCGCTCGGCGAGGTCGTTGACGATCTCGGAGAGCTGCTTCTTGCCGACCGAGTAGTCGACGAACGGGTAGTCCTCGGGCAGCAGCTCGTTGAAGAGCGCACGGCCCAGGGTCGTCCGCAGACGGAACGAGTCACCCTGCTGCCACTCCGGCTCACCCTCCTCGGCCACCGGCGGAGTCCAGCCACGCGGCGGGACGGTGCCGATCGGGAAGCGGATGTCGACCTTCGCCTGGAGCGAGAGCTCCCGGGCGTCGAACGCCATGATCGCCTCGGCGCTGGAGTTGAACGCACGGCCCTCGCCGCGCACCTCGCGCTCCTCCTCGTCCGTGGTGAGGAAGAAGAGGCCCAGCACCATGTCCTGGGTCGGCATGGTGACCGGTCGGCCGTCGGCCGGCTTGAGGATGTTGTTCGAGGACAGCATCAGGATGCGGGCCTCGGCCTGCGCCTCCGCGGACAGCGGCAGGTGCACGGCCATCTGGTCACCGTCGAAGTCCGCGTTGAACGCGGTGCAGACGAGCGGGTGGATCTGGATGGCCTTGCCCTCGACCAGCTGCGGCTCGAAGGCCTGGATGCCGAGGCGGTGCAGCGTGGGCGCACGGTTCAGCAGCACCGGGTGCTCGGCGATGACCTCTTCGAGGACGTCGTACACGACGGTGCGGCCGCGCTCGACCATGCGCTTGGCGCTCTTGATGTTCTGCGCGTGGTTCAGGTCGACCAGGCGCTTCATCACGAACGGCTTGAAGAGCTCCAGCGCCATGGCCTTGGGCAGACCGCACTGGTGCAGCTTCAGCTGCGGGCCGACGACGATGACGGAACGCGCCGAGTAGTCGACTCGCTTGCCGAGCAGGTTCTGACGGAAGCGACCCTGCTTGCCCTTCAGCATGTCGCTGAGGGACTTCAGCGGGCGGTTACCGGGACCGGTGACCGGACGGCCGCGGCGGCCGTTGTCGAACAGCGCGTCGACGGCCTCCTGGAGCATCCGCTTCTCGTTGTTCACGATGATCTCGGGGGCACCGAGGTCGAGCAGACGCTTCAGACGGTTGTTCCGGTTGATGACCCGGCGGTACAGGTCGTTCAGGTCGGAGGTCGCGAAGCGGCCACCGTCCAGCTGCACCATCGGACGCAGGTCCGGCGGGATCACCGGGACGCAGTCCAGCACCATGCCCTTGGGGCTGTTGCTGGTCTGCAGGAAGGCGGAGACGACCTTGAGGCGCTTGAGCGCACGGGTCTTCTTCTGGCCCTTGCCGGTACGGATGATCTCGCGGAGACGCTCGGCCTCCTCTTCGAGGTCGAAGGACTCCAGGCGCTTCTGCAGCGCCGCGGCACCCATCGAGCCGTCGAAGTACGTGCCGAAGCGGTCACGCAGCTCGCGGTAGAGCAGCTCGTCGCCCTCGAGGTCCTGGACCTTGAGGTTCTTGAAGCGGTTCCACACCTCGTCGAGACGGTCGATCTCGCGCTGCGCACGGTCGCGCAGCTGCTTCATCTCGCGCTCGGCACCCTCGCGCACCTTGCGGCGCACATCGGCCTTGGCACCCTCGGCCTCGAGCTCGGCCAGGTCGGCCTCGAGCTTCTTGGCGCGGGCCTCCAGGTCGGCGTCGCGGCGGTTCTCGATCTGCTGGCGCTCGACGGAGACGTGGGCCTCCAGCGAGGGCAGGTCGCGGGTGCGGCGCTCCTCGTCGACGTACGTGATCATGTACGCGGCGAAGTAGATGACCTTCTCGAGGTCCTTCGGGGCGAGGTCGAGCAGGTAGCCCAGCCGCGACGGAACGCCCTTGAAGTACCAGATGTGGGTGACGGGAGCGGCCAGTTCGATGTGGCCCATCCGCTCACGGCGCACCTTGGCGCGAGTGACCTCCACGCCACACCGCTCACAGATGATGCCCTTGAAGCGGACACGCTTGTACTTGCCGCAGTAGCACTCCCAGTCCCGGGTAGGACCGAAGATCTTCTCGCAGAAGAGTCCGTCCTTCTCGGGCTTGAGCGTGCGGTAGTTGATGGTCTCGGGCTTCTTGACCTCGCCGTGGGACCACTGACGAATGTCGTCAGCGGTGGCCAGGCCGATCCGGAGCTCGTCGAAGAAGTTGACGTCGAGCACTATGCGTCAATCCCTCTCAGGGTCGTGTCAATCAATGGTCTGTACGGGTCCCGGGGAGGCCGGGGCTCTTCGTGGGAGCCCCGGCCAGACCCGTCAGACCTCTTCGACGCTGCTCGGCTCGCGCCGGGACAGGTCGATACCGAGCTCCTCCGCGGCGCGGAAGACGTCCTCGTCGGTGTCGCGCATCTCGATGGACATGCCGTCCGAGGACAGCACCTCCACGTTGAGGCACAGGGACTGCATCTCCTTGATGAGCACCTTGAAGGACTCGGGGATGCCGGGCTCGGGGATGTTCTCGCCCTTGACGATGGCCTCGTAGACCTTCACGCGGCCGGTGACGTCGTCGGACTTGATGGTCAGCAGCTCCTGGAGGGCGTACGCGGCGCCGTAAGCCTCCAGCGCCCACACCTCCATCTCACCGAAGCGCTGGCCACCGAACTGAGCCTTACCACCCAGCGGCTGCTGGGTGATCATCGAGTACGGGCCGGTCGACCGGGCGTGCAGCTTGTCGTCGACCAGGTGGTGGAGCTTGAGGATGTACATGTACCCGACCGAGATCGGGTCCGGGAACGGCTCGCCGGAGCGGCCGTCGAACAGCCGGGCCTTGCCGGACGGGAGCACCATGCGCTCGCCGTCACGGTTCGGGATCGTGTGCTGCAGCAGACCCGCGAGCTCGTCCTCACGCGCACCGTCGAAGACCGGGGTCGCGACATTGGTGCCCGGCGCGACCTGGTCCGCGCCGATGGACTGCAGGCGCTCGGCCCACTCGTCGGCGAGACCGGAGACGTCCCAGCCGCGGCTGGCGAGCCAGCCGAGGTGGATCTCCAGGACCTGTCCCGGGTTCATTCGGGACGGGACACCCAGCGGGTTGAGGATGATGTCGACCGGGGTGCCGTCCTCCAGGAACGGCATGTCCTCGATCGGCAGGATCTTGGAGATGACACCCTTGTTGCCGTGACGGCCGGCGAGCTTGTCACCGTCGGTGATCTTGCGCTTCTGCGCGACGTACACGCGCACCAGCTGGTTCACACCGGGGGGAAGCTCGTCGCCCTCCTCGCGGTCGAAGACGCGCACGCCGATGACCTTGCCGGTCTCGCCGTGCGGCACCTTCAGCGAGGTGTCACGGACCTCACGGGCCTTCTCACCGAAGATCGCGCGGAGCAGGCGCTCCTCCGGGGTCAGCTCGGTCTCACCCTTGGGCGTGACCTTGCCGACCAGGATGTCGCCGGCGACGACCTCGGCACCGATACGGATGATGCCGCGCTCGTCGAGGTCGGCGAGGACCTCCTCGGACACGTTCGGGATGTCCCGGGTGATCTCCTCGGGGCCCAGCTTGGTGTCACGGGCGTCGACCTCGTGCTCCTCGATGTGGATCGAGGAGAGGACGTCGTCCTGGACGAGGCGCTGCGACAGGATGATCGCGTCCTCGTAGTTGTGGCCCTCCCACGGCATGAACGCGACCAGCAGGTTCTTGCCGAGCGCCATCTCACCGTTCTCGGTGGCCGGACCGTCGGCGAGGACCTGGCCCTCGACGACCCGGTCACCCTCGGAGACGACGACCTTCTGGTTGACCGAGGTGCCCTGGTTGGAGCGGGAGAACTTGGCGACGCGGTACGTGGTGTACGTGCCGTCGTCGTTCGTGACGGTGATGTAGTCGGCCGAGACCTCCTGGATCACACCGTCCTTCTCCGCCTTGATGACGTCGCCGGCGTCGGTGGCACAGCGGTACTCCATGCCGGTGCCGACGAGCGGGGCCTCCGCCTTGATGAGCGGAACGGCCTGGCGCATCATGTTCGCGCCCATGAGGGCACGGTTGGCGTCGTCGTGCTCGAGGAACGGGATCATGGCGGTCGCGACCGACACCATCTGGCGCGGCGAGACGTCCATGTAGTCCACGTCTTCCGGCGACACGTAGTCGACCTCGCCGCCACGGCGGCGAACGAGCACGCGGGCCTCGGCGAAGCGCAGGTCGTCGCCCAGCGCGGCGTTGGCCTGCGCGATGACGTAGCGGTCCTCCTCATCGGCGGTCAGGTAGTCCACCTCGTCGGTGACCTGGCCGTCGACGACCTTGCGGTACGGGGTCTCGACGAAGCCGAACGCGTTGACGCGGCCGTACGAGGCGAGCGAACCGATCAGACCGATGTTCGGGCCTTCGGGGGTCTCGATCGGACACATGCGTCCGTAGTGGGACGGGTGCACGTCTCGGACCTCGAAGCCCGCCCGCTCACGGGACAGACCGCCGGGGCCCAGCGCCGACAGACGGCGCTTGTGGGTCAGGCCCGACAGCGGGTTGTTCTGGTCCATGAACTGGGACAGCTGGCTGGTGCCGAAGAACTCCTTGATGGAGGCGACGACCGGCCGGATGTTGATCAGGGTCTGCGGCGTGATCGCCTCGACGTCCTGGGTGGTCATGCGCTCGCGCACGACGCGCTCCATACGAGCCAGACCCGTTCGGACCTGGTTCTGGATGAGCTCGCCGACGTTGCGCAGACGACGGTTGCCGAAGTGGTCGATGTCGTCGGTCTCGACGACGATCTGCGAGCCGTTCTCACCGACGGTCTCGGTCTCACCGGCGTGCAGCTTCACCAGGTACTTGATCGTGGCGATGATGTCGTCGGTGGTGAGGACGCCGGCGTCCAGCGGCTCGTCCGCGCCGAGCTTCTTGTTGACCTTGTAGCGGCCGACCTTGGCGAGGTCGTATCGCTTCGGGTTGAAGTACAGGTTCTCGAGCAGCGTCTGCGCGGCCTCGCGCGTCGGGGGCTCGCCCGGGCGCAGCTTGCGGTAGATGTCGAGCAGTGCGTCGTCCTGGCCCTGGGTGTGGTCCTTCTCCAGGGTGGCGCGCATCGACTCGTACTCGCCGAACTCCTCGAGGATCTGCTCGGTGGTCCAGCCGAGCGCCTTCAGGAGGACGGTGACGGACTGCTTGCGCTTGCGGTCGATGCGGACACCGACCATGTCGCGCTTGTCGATCTCCATCTCCAGCCAGGCACCCCGGGACGGGATGATCTTGGCGGAGAAGATGTCCTTGTCGGACGTCTTGTCGATGGAGGAGTCGAAGTAGACACCCGGCGAGCGGACCAGCTGCGACACCACGACACGCTCGGTGCCGTTGATGACGAAGGTGCCCTTGTTGGTCATGAGCGGGAAATCGCCCATGAAGACCGTCTGGGACTTGATCTCACCGGTCTCGTTGTTGGTGAACTCGGCCGTGACGAAGAGCGGGGCGGCGTACGTGAAGTCGCGCTCCTTGCACTCGTCGATCGAGTTCTTCGGGGGCTCGAAGCGGTGGTCGCGGAAAGTCAGCGACATCGACCCGGAGAAGTCCTCGATCGGCGAGATCTCCTCGAAGATCTCTTCCAGACCGGACTTGGTGGGGACGTCCTGTCCGGAGTCCAGAGCCGCCTCGACACGAGCCTTCCACGCGGCATTGCCGAGCAGCCAGTCAAAGCTCTCGGTCTGCAGCGCGAGGAGGTTCGGAACCTCGAGGGGCTCCTTGATCTTTGCAAAGGAGATGCGCAGCGGGGCAGTGCTTGCGCCGTTGTTCGTATTCGCGGTCGAGGCGTTGCGCGAGGCGGCCAAGAGGGGGTCCTTCCGAGGGCTCGGACTCACTACGCGCGTACCGGTCCCAAGCGGAGGCACGGAGACAGACGCTCCCGATCTGGATGAAAAGGCCAGGTCAGGGCTCTTCGGTCAACGATGCTCTTGCGAGGGTATGCCCCTGGTGACGGGCAGGGGGCAGCTAACAGGCAGCGCAAAGGGACAGTGTAGCCACTTGGCCCACTGATGTCCAGGGCGGGTTTTCCGGGACCCTCGTTGTTCTCAACTCCGCGGTATGCCGTGCGCTGGAGGCGCACACCGATCCTGCCCGTTCGGTCGCCGATCCATGCCTCGAACTCGGATCGTTGTGACGACGCGTCCTGAGAATTGCGCGCTGCGTGCGGTTCGTCAAGGCCCCCCACTCCGTGGAGATCGTCACCTGGCGCACGGCGAAGATCACCTTACTCTCCGCAGCGGAGAGCGCAAGGCAACCACCCGCGCGCCGGGGAACGCCGAAGGGCGACCACCCGTATAGGTGATCGCCCTTCAGTGTGTGCGCGTTACAGCGCGAGAGTCAGAGGACTCTCGAAGGTCACTTGACCTCGACGGAGGCGCCGGCGCCCTTGAGGGACTCGGCAGCCTTCTCGGCGGCGTCCTTGGCGACCTTCTCGAGAACGGGCTTCGGGGCGCCGTCCACGAGGTCCTTGGCCTCCTTCAGGCCCAGGGAGGTCAGCTCACGCACGACCTTGATGACCTGGATCTTCTTGTCGCCGGCGCCGGTGAGGATGACGTCGAACTCGTCCTTCTCCTCCTCCTGCGGGGCGGCGGCGGCCGGGCCGGCCGGGCCCGCGACGGCGACCGCGGCGGCGGCGGTGACGTCGAACTTCTCCTCGAACGCCTTCACGAACTCGGAGAGCTCGATGAGGGTCATCTCCTCGAACTGCGCGAGCAGGTCTTCCTGAGACAGCTTCGCCATGATGGGCGATCCTTCCACTAATTCGGCTGGTGCCGGATGTACATGTGAGGCGGGCGTACGTTCGGCCCGCTGCGACCCGCTTCGCCTAGGCGGCGCGGATCATTGCGCGAGCCGAATTACTCGGCACCGCCCTGCTCGTCCTGCTTGGCACGAAGAGCGTCCACGGTGCGGACGAGCTTCGAGGGAAGCGCCTGGAAGAGCTGAGCAGTCTGGGACTGCTTGCCCTTGAAGGCACCCGCCAGCTTGGAGAGCAGAACCTCGCGGGACTCGAGGTCCGCAAGCTTCTTGATCTCATCGGCGGACAGCGCCTTGCCATCAAGGACACCGCCCTTGATGATCAGGTTCGGGTTGTCCTTGGCGAAGTCACGAAGACCCTTCGCCGACTCCACCGGGTCACCGGTGATGAAGGCAACCGCCGTCGGACCGTTGAACTGGTCGTCGAGCGAGGTGATCCCGGCCTCGTTGGCCGCAATCTTGGTCAGCGTGTTCTTCACCACGGCGTACTGGGCGTTCTCACCGAGCGAACGACGCAGCGTCTTGAGCTGCGCCACGGTGAGACCCCGGTACTCGGTCAGCACAGCGGCATTCGAGCTACGGAACTGGTCCGCGAGCTCGGCTACCGCGGCAGCCTTGTCGGGCCTTGCCATAGAGCGTCGGCCTCCTTCCGGGTGATGAGGACCGCTCAGAAGGGGCTGAACAAAACGAAACGCCCCGGCGCAGGCGCACGGGGCGTGGCTCGACCGGCTGTGCCCTTTGAAGAGGGACATCCGGGAGCTCATCCACAGTCACCTGCGCGGGTCGTCCGCAGCTAGCGGATCCTTCGGCCACCGCACCCGTGAGGGCACGGCAACGACCAGCGGTCTTTGGCTTCCGTGGAAGCGTACGGGAGGAGTCCTCGTCAGGCAAATCGGGCCATCGGGATGACGGTCCGGGTCCGCCCGGCCGCCGGGGATGCCGGCCGGCCTCGGCCCCGGGAGCCTCTGAGCAGGCCCCACAGACCCTCACGGAGCCCCACGGAACGAGACCGGCCCCCGCGCCTCCGAAGAGGTGCGGGGGCCGGTCCCACAGCACGCGAGCCGGTCAGGCTCGACCCGGTCAGACAGCTGCCGGGTCCTCCTCGACGAGGAGGTTACGGGTGCGGTTCGAGTCCAGCGGGATGCCGGGGCCCATGGTGGTGGTGAGGGTCGCCTTCTTGATGTAGCGGCCCTTCGCGGCGGACGGCTTGAGACGGAGGATCTCCTCCAGCGCCGCGGCGTAGTTCTCGACCAGCTTCGTCTCGTCGAAGGAGACCTTGCCGATGATGAAGTGCAGGTTCGAGTGCTTGTCGACGCGGAACTCGATCTTGCCGCCCTTGATGTCGGTGACAGCCTTGGCGACGTCCATGGTCACGGTGCCGGTCTTGGGGTTCGGCATGAGACCACGGGGACCGAGGACACGGCCGAGGCGGCCGACCTTGCCCATGAGGTCGGGGGTGGCGACGACGGCGTCGAAGTCCAGGCGGCCCTTCGAGACCTCGTCGATCAGTTCGTCGGAGCCGACGATGTCGGCGCCAGCGGCTTCCGCGGCCGCAGCACGGTCACCGGTCGCGAAGACCAGGACCCGGGCGGTCTTACCGGTGCCGTGCGGAAGGTTCACGGTGCCACGGACCATCTGGTCTGCCTTGCGCGGGTCAACGCCCAGGCGGAAGGCGACCTCGACGGTGCCGTCGAACTTGGTGGTGGCGGTGTCCTTCGCAATACGGACGGCCTCGAGCGGGGCGTAGCTACGCTCCCGGTCGATCTTGGCGTCCGCGTTGCGGAGTGCCTTGCTGCGCTTCACTTCTTCTCCTGTGGTGTCTCAGGCGTGGAGTCGTGGTGCGGGCCGGCGCGTGGCCCTACCACTGGTCGAACGGGAGCTGATCAGCCCTCGACCGTGATGCCCATGGAACGGGCGGTGCCGGCGATGATCTTCTCGGCGGCGTCCAGGTCGTTGGCGTTCAGGTCGGGCATCTTCGTGGTGGCGATCTCACGGACCTGGTCGCGCGTCAGCTTGGCGACCTTGGTCTTGTGCGGCTCGCCGGAGCCCTTGTCCACACCCGCGGCCTTGAGGATCAGCTTGGCGGCCGGCGGAGTCTTGGTGACGAAGGTGAAGGAACGGTCCTCGTAGACCGTGATCTCCACCGGCACGACCATGCCACGCTGCGACTCGGTCGCGGCGTTGTAGGCCTTGCAGAACTCCATGATGTTGACGCCGTGCTGACCCAGGGCGGGGCCGACCGGCGGAGCCGGGTTGGCCGCACCGGCCTGGATCTGGAGCTTGATAAGCCCCGTGACCTTCTTCTTCTTGGGAGGCATTGCTCTCTCCGGGTCCTAGTGAGAGTTTTCCGCCTTCCACCCGATCATCCGGATGGAGGCATACCGCACAACGATAACGGGTATCGGTGCACGGCCAAAAACCGAGCAGGTCAGAACGGCCACGAGGGCCGTTCTGACCTGGTCGGAAACCTGTGTTCGGTCAGTTCTTCTGGATCTGGTCGAAGCTCAGCTCGACCGGGGTCTCGCGGCCGAAGATCTCGACGAGGCCCTTGACCTTCTTCGAGTCGGCGTTGATCTCGTTGATCGTGGCCTGCAGGGTGGCGAACGGACCGTCGGTGACGGTGACCGAGTCGCCGACCTCGAAGTCCAGCACCTGGACCTCGATCTTGCGGGCCGGAGCCGGCTTGCCCTCGGCCTCGGCGGCCTCGCGGGCAGCCTTCTCCTCGGCCTCCGGGGCGAGCATCTTGACGATCTCGTCCAGGGTCAGCGGGTACGGGTCGTAGGCGTTGCCCACGAAGCCGGTGACGCCCGGGGTGTTGCGGACGACGCCCCAGGACTCGTTCGTCAGGTCCATGCGGACGAGCACGTAGCCGGGCAGCTTGTTCTGCCGGACGTTCTTGCGCTCGCCGTTCTTGATCTGGACGATCTCTTCCTCGGGGACCTCGGCCTGGTAGATGAAGTCCTCGACGTTCAGCGAGACGGCACGCTGCTCCAGGTTGGCCTTCACGCGCTTCTCGTAGCCCGCGTAGGTGTGGATCACGTACCACTCGCCGGGCAGACCGCGCAGCTCGTCGCGGAGCGCGGCGATCGGGTCGACGGGAGCCTCCGGCTCGGCCTCGACCTCGACCTCGGTGTCCGCCTCGTCGGCCACGGCCTCGGCGGCTTCCTCGACCTCGGTGTCCGCCTCGTCGGCGACGGCCTCGGCGGCTTCCTCGTCCTCGGACTCCTCGGCGTCCGCGGCAGCGGCGGAGAAGGCCTCGTCCTCGTCCTCGATGTGGATCGCAGCTTCCTCGGCGGGCAGGCCCGCCGAGACGTCAGCAGCTTCCGCCTCGTCCTCGTCGGCAGCCTCGACGATGTCGAGCTGGTCCTCAGCGGACTCTGCCGACTCGATGGCGTCGTTCACGTTCGGGTCAGACACGGTGGCTGCTTCTTCCTGGATACAGATGGGGTGGAACATGCGAAAGGGGCGCCGGTGAGGCGCCCTCCGCGGGATCAGCCGAAGACGTACTTGACTGCTGCCTGGAAGCCATAGTCCATCACGGTCACAAGGCCGATCATGATGACAACGAAGACAATCACCACTGTGGTGTACGTCGTCAGCTGGCTGCGGGTCGGCCAGACGACCTTGCGCAGCTCGGCGACGATCTGACGGTAGAACAGCGCGAGGCGCCCGAGGGGGCCCTTCTTCCCGCGCTTGCCGCCCTTCCGGGTCTTCTTCCGGGCCTCTGGCGCCTCATCCTCGGCATCAGGCATGTCGATGGAGCCTACGGCGTCCGTCACGTCTCTCACCTGATTCCGGGTCGTGGCCGTGCCGCGCCCGGTGGAGCCGCACGGCGGTGCATGAAGATACGTACCTGCGCACACAGCCTGGCGAAGGTGTGTGTAGCAGGGCCGGAGGGACTTGAACCCCCAACCGCTGGTTTTGGAGACCAGTGCTCTACCAATTGAGCTACGACCCTTTGTGGTTCTCCCCAAACCTACCCCATGGGTGGAGGTGGTCGGTGAGGGCCAACGAGCCAAGAGTGTACGTGGTCAGCAGCCGTGCGTCGAACAGATAGCTTCACGGCGGTTCCGGTCCGTGTTCCGCCGGTGTTCTGTCGGGTTCCGTCAGGGTCCCGTCCGCCATCCGCCGTCAGTTCCGTCCAGCCGCGGTCGGACGCCTGTGCGGCTTCCGTACGGCTCCTGTCCGCTCCGCGAAACCCTTGCGCCCGGGGCGTCCCGGGTCTGGGAGCATGGCCGTATGAGCGCTGCAACTCCTCCCACCGAGCGCCGGGTCTCCGCCCGCATCGGCGCGATCTCCGAGTCCGCGACCCTCGCCGTCGACGCCAAGGCCAAGGCCCTCAAGGCCGCCGGCCGCCCGGTGATCGGCTTCGGCGCGGGCGAGCCCGACTTCCCGACGCCCGGCTACATCGTCGAGGCCGCGATCGAGGCCTGCAAGAACCCCAAGTACCACCGCTACACGCCGGCGGGCGGTCTCCCCGAGCTGAAGAAGGCCATCGCCGAGAAGACTCTCCGCGACTCCGGCTACGAGGTCGACCCCGCCCAGGTGCTGGTGACCAACGGCGGCAAGCAGGCGATCTACGAGGCCTTCGCCGCGATCCTGGACCCAGGTGACGAGGTCATCGTCCCGGCGCCCTACTGGACCACGTACCCCGAGTCGATCCGCCTCGCGGGCGGCGTCCCGGTGGATGTCGTCGCCGACGAGACCACCGGTTACCGGGTGTCGGTGGAGCAACTGGAGGCCGCGCGCACGGAGCGGACCAAGGTCGTCCTCTTCGTCTCCCCGTCCAACCCGACCGGCGCGGTCTACAGCGAGGCCGACGCCCGTGCGATCGGTGAGTGGGCCGCCGAGCACGGTCTGTGGGTGCTGACGGACGAGATCTACGAGCACCTGGTCTACGGCGACGCGACATTCTCCTCGCTCCCCCAGCTCGTCCCGGCGCTGCGCGACAAGTGCATCGTCGTCAACGGTGTCGCCAAGACGTACGCGATGACCGGCTGGCGGGTCGGGTGGCTCATCGCCCCCAAGGACGTGGTGAAGGCCGCGACCAACCTGCAATCGCACGCCACCTCCAACGTGTCGAACGTGGCGCAGGTCGCCGCCCTGGCCGCCGTCTCCGGCGACCTGGACGCCGTGGCGGAGATGCGCAAGGCCTTCGACCGCCGCCGCCAGACGATCGTGAAGATGCTGAACGAGATCGACGGCGTGGTCTGCCCGACCCCCGAGGGCGCGTTCTACGCGTACCCGTCGGTGAAGGGTCTGCTGGGCAAGGAGATCCGCGGCAAGCGCCCCGCCACCTCAGTCGAGCTGGCGGCGCTGATCCTGGACGAGGCCGAGGTCGCGGTCGTCCCGGGCGAGGCCTTCGGCACGCCGGGCTATCTGCGGCTGTCGTACGCGCTCGGCGACGAGGACCTGGTCGAGGGTGTCTCGCGCATGCAGAAGCTGCTCGCGGAAGCGCGCGACTGACGACGCTTCGTGCACAAGCGGGCCTCCGGCGAGACCGGAGGCCCGCTTGTGCGTTCAGGCACGCGCTCGTTCGGATAACCCGCTGCCTGAGGCAGGATTCATGCGGCAAGATCCTGCAGTGACTCCTCCCCCGGAGGGGCTTCTCACTCGTCCGCTCGCGCGGCCTCATGACGGACAAGCCCTGCCCGGCACCTCACGGCACAGCGCGGAGCCGACCCGTTACGGAGGGTGCATGGAGGCGGTCCGCGACCTCAAACTGCTGCCCAAGGCTCATCTGCATCTGCACTTCACCGGGTCGATGCGGCCCACGACTCTGCTCGAACTCGCCGACAAGTACGGCGTCCATCTCCCCGACGCGCTGACCAGCGGCGAACCGCCGAAACTGCGGGCGACGGACGAGCGGGGCTGGTTCCGGTTCCAGCGGCTGTACGACATCGCGCGCTCCTGCCTGCGGGCGCCCGAGGACATCCAGAGGCTGGTCCGGGAGGCGGCCCAGGAGGACGTCGAGGACGGTTCCGGCTGGCTGGAGATCCAAGTCGACCCGACGTCGTACGCGCCGATGCTGGGTGGGCTGATCCCCGCGCTCGACGTCATCCTCGACGCCGTGGACGGCGCGGCGCGCGAGACCGGCCTCGGGATCCGGGTCGTGGTCGCCGCCAACCGTATGAAGCACCCCCTGGACGCGCGCACGCTGGCACGGCTGGCGGTGCGGTACGCGGACCGGGGCGTGGTCGGCTTCGGGCTCTCCAACGACGAGCGGCGGGGGATGGCCCGGGACTTCGACCGGGCGTTCGCGATCGCGCGGGAGGGGGGACTGCTGGCGGCCCCGCACGGCGGCGAGCTGACCGGGCCCTCCTCCGTCCGGGACTGCCTGGACGATCTGCACGCCTCGCGGATCGGGCACGGCGTGCGGGCGGCGGAGGATCCGCGGCTGCTGCGCAAGCTGGCCGAGCGCGGGGTGACGTGCGAGGTGTGCCCGGCGTCGAACGTGGCGCTGGGGGTGTACGAGAAACCCGAGGACGTTCCGCTGCGGACACTGTGGGACGCCGGCGTACCCATGGCGCTGGGAGCGGACGACCCGCTGCTGTTCGGCTCCCGGCTGGCGGCCCAGTACGAGCTCGCGCGGCGCCATCACGGCTTCACGGACGCCGAGCTGGCGGAACTGGCCCGTCAGTCCGTGCGCGGCTCCGCGGCGCCGGAGGACATCAGGGGGAAGCTGCTGTCCGGGATCGACGACTGGCTGGCCGGCCCGGTGGCCTGAAGTGGCGGTAGGGCGGATATGCCTGGAAGCCGATGTCCAGTTCCGGCCGGTCCCAGCGGTGGTCGGGCTCGAACAGTGGGCTGAGGGAGGACCCGAGGACGTCGAGGCCCTTCGCCGCATGCTTCGACAGGGGACCGTAGCCCGCCGCCTCCTCGAAGCAGGTGGCGGCCTCGGCGAAGACGTCGCGGCTGCCGAAGAGGAACAGGGTGCGTGCGTGGACGGCCGGGCGCAGCCACTGGGAGCTGCGCCAGTTGCGGTCCTCCCCTTCCTTCCGCCAGGCGGCGGCGTGGGCCGCGGTGCGACGCTCGTCCGTCCGGACCGTCAGCGGTGTGCCGCGGCGTAGTCCGGCGCGGAGCCCGGGCCGGCGGGAGGGCCGCAGGCCGAGTAAGTGGTGGACGAGGACGATGTCGACCGGAACACCCGGGAAGAACGTCCTCGGCAGGCTCTCGCGCAGCGGCACGCGCACCACCGTGTGGCGTGAGAACGCGGCGAAGGCGAACAGTCCCGCGAGCCGGGACAGCCCGTCGTGGTCGCCGAGCAGATATCCCCATCTGTCGTGCAGGGGGTCGTTCAGCGTCGTGTGCCGGAGGGGATGCCGGGGCTGCACGATCCGGTACGTGTGCGGGCCGGTGCGCGGTCCGAACTCGTAGAGCCTCAGCCGCATATGAGGCCGGACAGGTTGGCGGACATGGTCCCCAGGATGACGCTCAGCGCGGCCCCGCCTCAACGGAGATTCCGCGCAGCAGCGTGCGGGCGAGGGCCGCGGCGAAGGCGTCGACGGACTGCGGGGGCTGCTTGCCGACGGTCGCGTCGTAGGCGAAGGCCCGCTGGGCGCAGGCACCGAGCAGCAGGGAGGCCGCGGCGAAGGTGTCCGCGCCGGGGTCGATGCGGCCCGCTTCCCGCTCGGCGCGCAGATAGGCGTCGAGGCCTTCGATCGGCGTGTGCGGTCCCACGCCCATCTCGCGCATGGCGTCGTCGTGGCGGGCCTTCAGCTTGGTCTCGGCGTAGAGCGAGGCACCGATCGGGAAGCTCTCGGCGTAGAAGAGTGCGGCCTGGCGGGCGATCTCGGTGAGGTTCTCCTCGACGGTCCGCTCCCCCGGGTCGGTGACGACGAGCCGTTCCAGCAGCGGGGCGAGCCTGGGCAGCCGTTCCCGCAGCACGCTCACGAACAGGTCCTCCTTGCTCGCGAAGTGCTTGTAGAGCGCGGCCTCGGAGCAGTCGGCGGACGCGGCGATGGCCTTGGTGGTCGCGCGGGCCAGGCCGACGGTGAGCATCAGCTCGTGGGCGGCGTCGAGGATGCGCTCGCGGGCCGGCTTCTGCATGGGCGTTCCCTCCGGGCTTGACGGGTGGGTGAGTACTTACTCACTCTAGTGGTGAGTAAGTACTCACCACCCTGGCGGAGAGGGATCATCACCATGAAGCTCACGGTTTTCGGTGCGACCGGCGGTATCGGCCAGGAGATCGTCCGGCAGGCCCTGGCCGCGGGCCACGAGGTCACGGCGGTGGTCCGGGACCCGGCGCGGCTGCCGGTCACCGGCGCGGGGCTGGAGGTCCCCACGGTCCGCTTCGACGACCCGGAGGCGCTGCGGCGGTCGGTCGCGGGCCGGGATGCGGTCCTCTCGGGCCTCGGGCCGCGCAGCACGAAGCAGGTCGGCGTCGCCTCCCGCCTCACCCGCCCGGTCCTGCGGGCCATGGAGGCGGAGGGGACGCGGCGCTTCCTGGCGGTGAGCGCGGCGCCGCTGGGTCCCGTACCGGAGAACGAGACGTTCTTCCTGCGCTACATCGGGACGCCGCTCGTGTCGCGTGTGCTGCGCAAGCACTACGACGACCTGCGGATCATGGAGGCGGACATGCGCGACAGCGCGACGGACTGGACGTCGGTGCGGCCGCCGCGGCTGACCGACGGCCCGCTGACCGGGCGCTACCGCACGGCGATCGGCACGAGCCTGCGCGGCGGGGCGAAGATCTCGCGCGCGGACGTCGCGCACGCGATGCTCGCGATGGTGGACGACGCGGCCACGGTGAAGCAGCCGGTCGCGGTGGCCTACTGAGCTCGCGGTGAGCTTGCTGGGGCTGGGTTCGCCGTGGCCCGTCGAGGCCGTGGTGGCCTCCTGAGCTCGCAGTGGCTGCCGGCCCGCCGCTACAGGCTCACGCCGACCGTCACCGGCTCGTTGACGAGGGTGATCCCGAAGGCGTCGCGGACGCCCGCGACGACCTCGCGGGCGAGCGCGAGGAGGTCCTCGGTGGTGGCCCCGCCCCGGTTGGTCAGGGCGAGGGTGTGCTTGGTGGAGATACGGGCCGGGCCCTCGCCGTACCCCTTGGTGAAGCCCGCCTTGTCGATGAGCCAGGCGGCGGAGGTCTTGGTGTGCCCGTCGCCCGCGGGATACGCGGGCGGCGTGACGCCGTCGCCGAGGCGGTCGCGCACGCGGCCGAGGAAGTCCTCGTACGCGGCGGCCGTCAGGATCGGGTTGGTGAAGAACGACCCGGCCGACCAGGTGTCATGGTCCTCTGGGTCCAGGACCATGCCCTTGCCCGCGCGCAGCTTCAGCACCGCCTCGCGCGCGACGTCCGCCGGGACCCGGTCCCCCGCCTCGACACCGAGCGCACGGGCGGTCTCGGGGTACTTGATCGGCGCGGACATGCCCCCCGCATCCTCCAGCTCGAACCGGACGCGCAGCACGACATAGCGGTCCGGCTCGGCTTTGAAACGGCTGTGCCGGTACGAGAAGCCGCACTCGCCGTTCGGGACGGTCACCGTCTCCCCGCTGCGGCGGTCGTACGCCACGACCTCGGTGAGGGTGCTGGACACCTCCTGGCCGTACGCCCCGACGTTCTGGATCGGCGTCGCGCCGGCCGAGCCGGGGATGCCGGACAGGCACTCCAGGCCGGCGAGGCCCGCCTCCACGGTCCGGGCCACGGCGTCGGTCCACACCTCGCCAGCGGCGAGCTCCAGCTTCGTACCGTCGAGCCGGAACCCGGTGGTGGCGATGCGCAGTGCCGTCCCGTCGAACCCCTTGTCACCGATGACGAGGTTGCTCCCGCCGCCGATCAGCAGCAGCGGCGTACCGGCAGCGTCCGCCTCGCGGACGACCGCGACCACCTCGTCGTCGGTGGTGGCGGTGACGAGGCGCGTGGCCGGTCCGCCCAGGCGGAAGGTGGTCAGCGGGGCGAGGGGAGCGTCATGGAGTTCCTGCACGGGGACAAGAGTACGGTCCGGGCCGCCCCGGCCCAGGACGGGCCGGGGCGGTCCGGACCCGGGTGTGCGCGGGCTCACGCCCGCATCACCCATCACGCGCTCGGCTCGCGGTCGTGCGCGTCAGGCGAGCCGTACGACCGCCCGCGACATCCCGAGCACCTTCTGTCCGGCCGACATCGCCGTCAGGTCGACCCGCACCTGGTTGTCGTCCAGCTTCGCCGCGACCTTGCCGCTGACCTCGATGACCGCGCCCTTGTCGTCGTTCGGCACGACCACCGGCTTCGTGAACCGGACCCCGTACTCGACGACCGCACCCGGGTCGCCCAACCAGTCGGTCACGACCCGCGCCGCCTCGGCCATCGTGAACATGCCGTGCGCGATGACGTCCGGCAGCCCGACCTCCTTGGCGAACTTCTCGTTCCAGTGGATCGGGTTGAAGTCACCGGAGGCACCCGCGTACTGCACGAGCGTCGCCCGGGTCACCGGGAAGCTCTGCGCCGGCAGCTCGGTGCCGACCTCGACGTCCGCGTATGCGATCTTCGCCGCCATCACGATCAGGCCTCCTCGGCGCCGCGCGCCACGAGCTTGGTCCACGCGGTCACGACGTGCTCGCCCGCCTCGTCGTGCACCTCACCGCGGATGTCCAGGATGTCGTTGCCCGCGAGGGACTTGATCGCCTCGATGGTCGAGGTGACCGTGAGCCGGTCCCCGGCCCGCACCGGACGGGTGTACGCGAACTTCTGGTCGCCGTGCACCACACGGCTGTAGTCCAGGCCCAGTTGCGGGTCGGCGACGACCTGCTCCGCGGCCTTGAATGTGATCGCGAACACAAAGGTCGGCGGGGCGATCACATCGGAGTGCCCGAGCTGCTTGGCGGCATCGGGATCGGTGTACGCGGGATTCGCGTCGCCCACCGCCTCCGCGAACTCCCTGATCTTTTCCCGGCCGACCTCGTACGGCGCGGTGGGCGGATAGGTCCGCCCGACGAAGGACTGGTCGAGCGCCATGGACTCGGTACCTCCTGGATTTCTTGCCTTGCCGGTGCTGTGCTTTCCGGGGGATGCCCCCCGGACCCCCAGTCGGAACAAACGACACGAGGCCGCCCCCGCGATGGGGGCGGCCTCGCATACGAGCCTGATTCAGCGCGTCTCGCGGTGCGCCGTGTGCTGGTTGCAGCGCGGGCAGTGCTTCTTCATCTCAAGACGGTCCGGGTTGTTACGCCGGTTCTTCTTGGTGATGTAGTTCCGCTCCTTGCACTCCACGCAGGCCAGCGTGATCTTCGGGCGGACGTCGGTGGCAGCCACGTGAGTGCTCCTATGACGGACGGATGGACAGATGAACGCAAGAAAGAGTAGCCGATCGAAGGACCGACCCCACAATCGGCTACTGTGTGTAGCGGTGACCGGACTTGAACCGGTGACACAGCGATTATGAGCCGCTTGCTCTACCGACTGAGCTACACCGCTTTGATGTGGGATCACCTCACCCGAAGGCGAGGATCTTCCAGCACCAGAGCCCCAATACGGAATCGAACCGTAGACCTTCTCCTTACCATGGAGACGCTCTGCCGACTGAGCTATTGGGGCGAGCGATGAAGACATTACACGGTCGCCCGCCGATCGCCCAAATCCGTTTACGGGGCACGTTCGCCACCTTCGGGGGCGTACGTGCGGCGCGGGTGCAGCGCGGGTGCAGCGTGCATGACGACGCACCGCCACGCCCGTCCCGTACGCCACTCGTGGTCACACCGGTACGACTATTGCGCTCCTCCTCGAAGCGCGGTCCGAGCGCCCCTAGGCTCGACCACGCCGGGTGATCTTGATCGTCCGCAGGCCGGACCCGGTCGAGGTCCAGGCCGCTCGCCCCCGCCCCTTCAGGAGCGCGATGCCCGACAGCCAGGCGCAGCCGCCCGACGGCGCCACCGCCGACACCACCGCCCTGCTCCTGTGCGGCGCCCGCCTCACCGACGGCCGCACGGTCGACGTACGGCTCAGCGGCGGCCGTATCGAGGCCGTCGGCACCGCCGGAAGCCTCACCGCACACTCCGCGCGGGTGGACCTGAACGGCTTCCTGCTGCTGGCCGCCCCCGCCGAGCCGCACGCCCACAGCGACACGGCGCTCACGGCGCCGGCGGCCGAGGGCCCCGTGTCGTACGCCGTCGAGGACGTCCAGCGGCGCGCCACCGAGGCCGCGCTGCTGCAGCTCGGGCACGGCGCGACGACGCTGCGCACGCACGTACGAATCGGGGACGTGCACGGTCTCGGCCATCTGGAGGCGGTGCTGCAGGCAGGTCGTGCGCTGCGCGGGCTGGCCGAGTTGAACGCGGTCGCCGTGCCGCGGCTGCTCACGGGCGTGGCCGGGGCCGACGGGCTCGCGATGCTGCGCGACGCGGTGAAGATGGGCGCGGCCGTGGTGGGCGGCTGCCCGGACCTGGACCCGGACCCGACGGGGTACGTGGAGGCGGTCCTCGAAGTGGCCGCCGAGCACGGCTGCCCCGTCGATCTCCACACCGACGGCGACGATCCGGCGCGCCTCGCCCGGCTCGCCGCCATGGCGGGCGGGCTGCGGCCCGGCGTGTCGATCGGCCCGTGCGCGGGTCTCGCCCGGCTGCCCGCCGAGCTCGCATCCCGCACGGCGGACCAGCTGGCCGCGGCGGGCGTGACGGTGGTCTGCCTGCCCCAGGGCGGCTGCGGCGGCGCGGAGCTGCGCGGAAGCGCGCCGGTGCGGCTGCTGCGGTCGGCCGGGGTGCGGGTCGCCGCGGGCAGCGGGGCGATGCGCGACGTGGCGAACCCGGTGGGCCGCGGGGACCCGCTGGAGGCCGCTTTCCTGCTGGCCTCGCAGGGCGGGCTGCGCGTCCCGGACGCGTACGAGGCCGTCAGCGCGGCGGCGCGGGCGGCGATGGGCCTCCCCGAGGTGCGGGTGGAGGCGGGCTTCCCGGCCGAACTGCTTGCCGTGCGCGGGGAGGAGCTGGCGGGCGTGCTGTCGCTCGCGTACAGCAGGATCGTCGTGCACCGGGGGCGGGTGGTGGCGCGGACGAGCGCCGTACGGGAGTACTGCGACTCGGCGGCGGCCTTCGCGCTCGAACTGCCGCGCCAAGGACGGCCGGATGCGGGGCCGTGACGGTGGCCTGCGCCCGGGCCGTGACGTTGGCCGGGGCCCGGACGGGCGTCGACGCGACCGGGGCCGGACCTGGGCGCGACCGGGACCATGAGTGGCCCGCGGGGCTGGACCCGGAGGCCACCAGGTCGCACACGGCCGAACAGCGGCCGTGACCGGATCCGGGGCCTGAGCGTGGGTGTCGCGAGCGAGGCGCACGGGACCGGCGTACGGTCGTGAGCATGCGCATTGTCATCGCTGGAGGACATGGTCAGATCGCGCTGCGCCTCGAGCGGCTGCTCTCCGCCGCGGGGCACGAGGTCGCCGGCATCGTCCGCAATCCTGAACAGGACAGCGACCTCCGGGCCGCCGGCGCCGAGCCGGTCCTGCTGGACCTCGAGTCGGCCTCGGTGGAGCAGGTGGCCGCGGTCCTGCAGGGCGCGGACGCCGCGGTCTTCGCGGCGGGTGCGGGCCCGGGCAGCGGCGCCGCCCGCAAGGACACGGTGGACCGCGGCGCGGCGGTGCTCTTCGCGGACGCGGCCGAACGCACGGGCACCCGCCGGTACATCGTCATCTCGTCGATGGGCGCGGACCCGGACCACAAGGGTGACGACGTCTTCGACGTGTATCTGCGGGCGAAAGGCGCGGCGGACGCGTACGTACGGACCAAGAGCGGGCTGGACTGGACGATCCTGCGTCCGGGGATGCTGACGAACGACGCCGGGACGGGCCTGGTCCGTCTGGAGGCCAGGACGGGGCGGGGTCCTGTGCCCCGCGACGATGTCGCTGCGGTCGTCGCGGAGCTCATCGAGACGCCGGCAACGGCCGGACTGACACTGGAGCTGATCAGTGGATCGGTGCCGGTGGCGGTCGCGGTGAAGGCCATCGCGGGGAACTGACCACGCCATTGACCGATGCCCGACGACCGACGACCGACGACGATGGCCGATGACCGACGGCTGACGACCGATGGCCGGATGACCGGATGACCGATGAATTCCGGTCACGGACACGGTCCTTGCCGTCATGAACGTAACGAGGCACCAGATGCAGCAGCCCGAACCCACCGTCGTGGAGCGCCCCGAGCAGACCTACGTCGGCGCCAGGAGATCCGTCCGCATGGACGCCTTCAGCGTCATCGCCGACCGCCTCCCCGAAATCATCGGCTGGCTCGCCTCCCATGACACCCCCATCGCCGGAGCCCCGTTCTTCCGCTTCTACGCCATCGACATGGAGGGCGAGTCGGAGGTCGAGGCGGGCGTCCCGGTCGCCGATCCGCCCGAACCCGAGGGCGACATCATCGTGGGCGTCCTCCCCGCGGGCCGCTACGCGACCCTCCGCCATGTCGGCCACCCCGACGGCCTGTTCGACACCATCACCCGGCTGCGTGAGTGGGGGACGGCCGCGGGCCTGAAGTGGGACGTGATCACCGATGCCGGCGGCGTGGAGCGCTGGGGCTGCCGCATCGAGTCCTATCTGACGGACCCCCGGATCGAGCCGGACATGAACAAGTGGGAGATGGAACTGGCCTTCCGCCTCGCCGACTGAGCCCTGAGCCCTGGGCGCTGGGCCCAGGGGGCATGCGGCGGTCAGGTACGGCGGCGGTCAGGCGCGGAAGACGCCCGCGAGGTGAGCGGTCAGCTCGGGGGCGGCCGCAGGGGTGAGCCGGGCGCCCAGGTAACCGTCGGGACGCACCAGGAGCGCCGTGGGGCCATCGGCCTGGTAGACGCGCCGGAACTCTCCTCGGCTGTCCCGGCAGACCGGCAGCTGCACCCCGTCAGCGCCCACGTCGGGGGCGATGACGACACAGGTGTCCATCTGTCCGTGGGTCAGGTCCCATGCCGTTGCTGCCAGTTCGTCGAATCCTGCCACCGGTTCCTCCGTGTCCGCGTAGAGCAGCAGCAGGTGGCCGCGGTCGCGGAACAGGTCGTACAGGCGCAGGGGGAAGGTGGCGATCGTGCCGGTGAGGCCGCCGCAGTCGGGCGCCCGGTCGCCGGCGCCGGGGCCTTCCTGCCCCGGTGTGCCCGGTCCCACGATGGGGCTGTTCCGGTAGGCGACCAGGAGTTGGGCTTCCCGCATCATGATCGTCTCGGGTTCGTCCGGGTCGGCCTGGATGCCTTCGGCCGCGTGCCGGACGGTGCGGCCCACGACTTCCTCGCCGACGGGCCGGCGTTCGGCGTCGTAGCTGGCGAGCAGCCGGGGATGCGCGGTGCCGGCCACGGCGAGAGCGAGCTTCCAGGCCAGGTTGCAGGCGTCCTGGATGCCGGTGTTCATGCCCTGGGCGCCCGTCGGCGGGTGGATGTGCGCGGCATCGCCGGCGACGAAGACCCGGCCGTCCGCGTAGCGGTCGACCATGCGGTGGCTGATGCGGAAGACCGAGGACCAGCGCATGGCCGAGGCGGTGGTCGGCTGCGGTGAGAGCCGGTCGAGGACCGCCTGGATGTGTTCGAGCCGGGGTTCGCGGCCGCCTTCCAGTCCGTGCGCGACCTCGTCCCGGCCGTCCTGTGGCACCTGCCCCTTGGTGGAGAGCTCGGGCGGAACCAGCATGGACATCCGGTAGCGGCAGTGTCCGGGCAGCGGGATGCAGACCAGGAGGTCGTCGGTGGTTCCGTCGTCGCCCTGGTGCATGGCACGTACGCCGTACCCCTGCGGCAGACTCCAGTCGACCTCCACGTCCGCGAGCATGTACTCGTCGGGGAACGCGCCGCCTTCGAAGGTGAGCCCGAGCGTCTTGCGGACGATGCTGTGCGCTCCGTCGCAGCCGATGAGGAAGCGGGACCGGAGTTCCTGCCCCTCACCGGAGGAGGTGGTGAGCCGGCTCAGAACCCCGTCGTTGTCCTGCGTGAACGACACCAGTTCGGTGCCGCGCTCGATCCGGGTGCCGAATCGGGCCAGGTGCTCCTCGATGATGCGCTCGGTCTCGTACTGGGGCAGGGCGGCGAAGCCGTAGGGGACGTCGGGCGGCAGCCGGAGATCGATGCGTGCCTGTTCGGCGCCGTTGACGTACAACAGCTGCCCGCGCATCGGCACGGCCGCCTCCAGGGCGGCGCGCACCAGGCCCATCCGGTCCCAGATCTCCAGGGTTCTGGGCTGGACTCCCACGGCCTTCGCGTACGGCAGCCGCGCCGGGAGCTTGTCGATGATGCGGCAGCCGACGCCGTATCGCCGGAGCTCCGCGGCCGCGGTGAGCCCGACCGGGCCGGCGCCCACGATCAGTACGTCGGTGTGCACCACTGGCATCTCCCGCCGAGAGACCCCCTGTGCGGACCGGCCCCGAGCCCCTGCGTCCGGTGTGCGGCGTCGGGCGTGCGCGCGAGGCGTGCCGTGTGCCGCGCCTCGTTCCTCCATGGTCGCCCGGCGGGGCATCTCCGGCGACCTGGGCACCGGGACGGTCACCGTTCCCACCCGTTCACGGGAACTCCAGCCGACGCCTCCACCACGGGTCGCAGGGCGAGGCGAACGGATCGTTGAGCGTGCGGGCGAGGAAGCGCTCGTCGAGAGGTTCGAGCAGAGCGCGGAGTTCATGTGCCGAACGGCGTGGGAGGCCGCAGCACAGCTCCTCGAGCAACGCTCGGGGATCGACGCCCGACAAGGGATCGCAGCAGTCGCAGCCGGACGCTTCCGGAGCCGCGTACATGACCCACGGCCCGGGCTTGTACGCCATCGCCCGCCACCGCACCAACGCCCGGTACGCGTCACCGGGGTGGTACCGGCGCCGCTCGATCCGGTTGATCTCTGCCAGGGCCCTGGAGGAGAGCCCGGGTATCAGCCGGCGCGCGTCCTCCTCGGTCGGCATCGCTCGATGATGTCAGGGCGCTCTGCACTCGCCAGGGCTGCCCAGGGGCACAGGGAGTACGCCCGTTCGATGTCCCTCACGTATTGCCCCAGCAGAGGGACAGGCTTCCGAGCGGTACGACTACAACCTCACACACGAAACTGCACAGTCGTGGTCAGGGGTCTTCGGGATCCAGCTCGAAGGTGAAATAGATGCTCAGGCAGTAGGGCTCGTCCTCGTCGTGGAAGTAGTCCCACGACACGTCTGACAGGCGGATTCTTTGTTCCCGCACCCACTCATGGGCTTTCTTGAAGGTTTCCGCGGCAGTTGTGGCGAGGAACAGCTTCCTGGCCATGGGATGCACCCCAGTCTCAGCGTCCGAGTCGTCGAAACCCTCCGGAACGTCCAGACAGAAGTTGGGATCGAGCGCCATGGAGTTCGCCCTTTCCAGTCCGGTTACCAGTACGAATGGACAGAGGTTGCCCTCTGAGCACGACGCCTGGTAGGACCGCCGCACACCCGGAAGGGTTGCTTCTGCCGACCATGCGGCGAGGTGACGCAGCCGATGAAACGGCCCCGCGATGATCCAAACGACACGGCCTGGCTAGCCGCAAGCGCCCGCCGGACGGACTGGTTCGTGCCGCACCGCGAACCTTCAGGGCCAGCCCGCACAGGCATCCGCGCAGATCAACTGTCAGCCGGCCACCGACGGAGCGCACTCGCGGAACACCGCCCCTCCATCAATGGCGGACACCGCCCCGGCCCCCGCGTTGGGGGCGGCGAGTGCGTTCCTTCGCGGCTGCACGGCAAGCGAGTCCTCAACCCGTCAGGCGTCGAAGCGGTGGCGGGAGGCCTCGATGTGACCGAGGTACTGGTGGGTCCAGTCGCACAGTCCGTCGATCGTCACCCGCAGGGCCTGGCCCGGCTGGGTGAGGGTGTACTCGACCCGCGGCGGCACGACGGGGTGCACCGTCCGCTCGATCAGACCGTAGCGCTCCAGCATGCGCAGGTTCTGGGTGAGCATCTTGTGGCTGACGCCCTCGATCTCGTTCCGCAACTCGCTGAAGCGCAGGGTGCGTTCACCGAGGGACTCGATGATCAGGAGCGCCCACTTGTTGGCGACGTCCGAGAAGATCTCCCGCGCCAGAGAGTCCGCACGCCTCAGGTCCGCATCCTCGGGCGAGCCGCTGTACTGCTTGGTCACCATCAGGTTCCCCAGTCACCGAAAAGTGCGTTCTTCCATGTCAGCGGCTACTCTCCTACGGTTTCCAAGTAACTGCAAGAGAGCGGCTCTCACAGTAATGGAGGCAGACAGCATGGCCATCACCCTGGTGAACCCCAACGGATTGCCGGAAATCGACGCCTACCGGCAGGTGTCGATCGCGACCGGGTCGAAGCTGGTCTTCATCGCCGGGCAGGTCGCCTGGGACGTCGACGGTGTCACGGTCGGCGAAGGCGACCTCGCCGCTCAGGTCGCGCAGTGCTACCTCAACATCGGCACCGCCCTGGCCGAGGTCGGCGGTTCCTTCGACGACGTGGCGAAACTGACCGTCTACGTCGTCGACTGGACCCCCGACAAGATGCCCCTGCTCATGGAGGGGCTCGGTCGGGCGGCCGCGAAGCTGGGGGTCACCGCGACACCCCCTGCCTCGCTGCTGGGCGTCGCGGCACTGGACGTACCCGACCACCTGGTCGAGGTCGAAGCCACCGCCGTCATCGACTGAACAGGCGCTCTTCGCCCCGGGGCTGTCCGGCCGGCCGCCGGTGACGACGCCCGTGTGGGGGGTGCGCCTGGCCGGGCCGGCCCTCCGCCGGCTCGACCGCGGTGGAGGCCCGGCGGCTCAGGGCCAACCTGCTCCCCCAGGCCCAGTGGGCAATCCTCTGACCTGCGGCGGAGGTCGGCGAGCGCGCGTCGCGCAGATTCGCCGTCCACGCCTCGTCCACAGTCGCCCTGGACATCATCTAGAGGAGTGGCCTCCGGCGACATGATCCTCAGGGGGTCGGCTTCGCCGACAGGCTGCGACACCAGGAATGGATGTTGCAGCCGTGTGTAACCCGCCTGGCGGGAACGACGCCAGAGAGGGCCGACTTCCACCGACCCGTCGGCCCTCTCTCATGTCTCCGGGGCAGGCGGGAGCAGGGCCGCTGTCGTCCGTCAAGTCACGTGATTCAGGGGCATGACGGGAGTCGGCCGCCGGGCTCACTGGATTTGGGGTCACGCGAATCAAGTGGCCCTTCCACATCGGCCGGAGCCGGCCCATCCCCAACTCGCCAGAGGAGAACTCCCATGACTCACCCCTTTCGGACGCAGCGATTCGCCATGTTCGCCGCAGCGACCGCCGTAGCTGCGGGGGGCGCGGTGTTGCCTACGAGCGCCTACGCAGCCGCCCCGGAGACATCGCACACGGTCGTAGCCGCCGACGAAGGTTCCGACAACCGGTCCACCCTCCCAGGCTGGTGGAGTAGCGATGGCCTCATCAACGTCAACCCAGAGGGCGAGGAACGCCCCACCAAGGACCGTCCCGGAAAGTGGGGCTACGGTAAGTGGGGCAAGGACCGTCCCGGCAAGGGCGGCGGACTTGAGATCACAGAGGTGGACCCCTCTAGGGGCCCGGTGTGGCAGTGTGCCGCTGCTCCCTGCGTTCAGCCCGGCAGCATGGACTGAGGTGCCGCCGTGCCGGGCAACCTTCCGATGTTCACCACCGACGCCCCCCTGTTTTCAGGGGACGCCATGAGCCGGTATCCCAGAGCGAATGCGGCCCTGCCCCGGCCCTGCCCCTGTCATGGGCGGGGCCGCAGCCGTGTGTGGCAACGGCCGTCCGTACCCCTCGAGTCGAGACTCGCACGCTCAAGCCAGGTACACCGACGCGAAAGCCGAAGCCCATGGTGCCTCCCCATTCTCCGCAGGGAGTCTGCCACCGCCGAGATCCGGCACCGGGGATTGAAGCAAGTGAGAAAGGTCGGCTTCGCGAAGGGCGGCGACGAAGCCGCAAACGCGAAGATCTCGGCTCGCCAGCGAGAACGCGGCAACCTCCCGCTGTAGTCGCCCACGCACGGGCGTCGGGTGGCACGTCAGCCCCGTCGCCCGTGCGCTACCACGTGTCCTGTCCCATGTAAGCCCGGGCATCCGTTTCTTGGGATCGTCCCGGTGCGCCTGCTGACGGCCAGAGGGGCGGCCGTAGACTCGCGCGCCATGGAAGAGATCTTCAGGCTCGGAGAGATCAGCTGCCCTTCGGGAACCCTGGTCGTCGTTGACGGCGGCCATCTGGGGTTGTGGAGCGGAGAGCGGTCGCCAGCGGAGATCGACCCCACTCTGCTTGGCGTCGATGACCCGGCGATGGCTGCCGAAGTGATCAACTCGGTCGACTTTGCCGTGGTCGGCCCAGACGCCTCGGCAGCGGCCCGCAGCTTCGACCGGCAGCCAGGTGCCATGCTCCACGACATCCCGGCCTCCCGGACAGCGGAGCTTGCGACGATGTTCGAAGAACACTGCCTGGCCGCCGGACTGGACGCTCGCTTGGAGGCGTTGCCGAGCCGCGAACCACATGCCCAACGCGCGCGCCGCACTGCCGCTGAAGGTGGCGGCGGATTCCTGATGTTCGGGGTGCCCATCGTCGCAGTGGGAGGGGTGCCCCGCGATCGTCATCTGCCGGTACTGGCTTCACGGGTCGACTTTGGCGACGGCATCGGGCCGCGCTGGTCCGAGATATCGGTTCGGATGAGCGAAGCCCGAGCGGAGTCATCCGTGCCGCTGGGTGACATCGGCGTCGACTGGGCCCGGGTGCTCTTCGGCGATGTCGCTGCCCTGAATGCCTGGCAGCACGACGAGCCTGTGGACGGCTTGGCCGACGTCGCATTCTGGGGTGCTGCCGCGGAGGAAGCCGCCGCAACGTTCGCAGCACCGGAACTGGGCGAACCCGGCGAAGACCGTGTCCGCGGGTGGACTGGGCTGGCCGTGGCGGAGGCGATGGAGAAGGCGCGCGCTGTGCAGAGCTGGAAGGAGGAGACCGGGGGCCGCATGATGGTGGACTTCCGGCCCCATTCCCATCACTGGCAGGTCATGCGACAGGTTCGCGCCTCTGAAGTCGAGGCCGGAACCGTGGATATCGGCGACGCCCGACTGCTCTGCGCGATGACGAGCTGGGGCGACGGCTACTTCCCCGTGTCGGCCGACCTGGATGCATCGGGTGCGGTGGTCGCGGTGCGGGTGAGGTTCTCCGACGCGATCGAGTAGCCGTTGTGCCCGGATTCGTCGCTGACGCTGCGGGCGAGAGCTTCGTCGGCGAGCGTCCGAAGATCGGGGGGAAGGTCGGCATGGGTGTTTCAGGGCCGCAGGGTGCGTCGACAGGTTCGCCGCCTGGACATTGCGCCGCGATCAGTGCGTGTCGTTCTGAAAGGGACCGGTGTCCCAGGTGCCCATGATGATCTCCTAGCGCAGCTATGCCGGGAGCCTCGCATCAGCCACTGACAATACGGTCACGGTGCGAGCAGGCTCCGGCACTCCTAGGTGCGCCCGCTCGGGTGTCCCACGCATGCCCCACAGCCGCAGGTCGGGACGCCGGATTCCCGTCCACGCCCCGTCCACAGAGGCTGGTAGAGAGCGTGAGCAGGTGGGACGGAGCGAGACAGTCGACTCCTGGTGCGGCACACACGACAACGGCCCCTTATCCGCGTTTCCGCAGATCAGGGGCCGTTTTCATCGCGTGGCGGCGCCAGGATTCGAACCTGGGTAGGCTAAGCCGACGGATTTACAGTCCGCTCCCATTGGCCACTCGGGCACACCGCCATGGGATTGCCGCCAAGGTGCCCGCTTTTCGGCGGTGCTCCGTGGCAACGACGTAAACGATACCTGATGCTCGGGGGTGCTACGCCACCGGATTGATCAGCGCCTGGGCGGGGTCCGGGTGACTAGGCTTGCCACAGCGGTCCGGGAGTCCGGCCGTCTGTCCATGCACCCGATTCGCCACCGACTTCAAGGAGCCACAGCACATGGCCGACTCCAGTTTCGACATCGTCTCGAAGGTCGAGCGGCAGGAGGTCGACAACGCCCTCAACCAGGCCGCCAAGGAGATCTCGCAGCGCTACGACTTCAAGAACGTAGGCGCCTCGATCTCGTGGTCCGGCGAGAAGATCCTGATGCAGGCGAACTCCGAAGAGCGCGTCAACGCCATCCTCGACGTCTTCCAGACCAAGCTGATCAAGCGCGGCATCTCGCTGAAGGCGCTGGACGCGGGCGAGCCGCAGCTCTCCGGCAAGGAGTACAAGATCTTCGCCTCCATCGAGGAGGGCATCTCCCAGGAGAACGCCAAGAAGGTCGCGAAGATCATCCGCGACGAGGGCCCGAAGGGCGTCAAGGCACAGGTGCAGGGTGACGAGCTGCGGGTCAGCTCGAAGAGCCGCGACGACCTGCAGTCCGTGATCGCACTGCTGAAGGGCAGGGACTTCGACTTCGCGCTGCAGTTCGTGAACTACCGCTGAATCGGTCAGTAGGCGGTTCCCGGCACTCGGGGGCGGACGTGGCCAGGGCCGCGCCGCCCCCGCCGCATGCGTTGTCCGAATACCGCCAGCCCGAGCGAGGCCGCGGGAGCAGACTCGTGATCGAAGACAGGCTGAGCGGTACGAGGAGAGGAAGAGGGCAGAGCCATGACGGTGTACGCGACGGTCGACAGTCCGCTGGGTGAGCTGCTGCTGGTCGGCGAGGAGTCCGTCACCGCCCCGGGCGGTACGGCGCTCGCGTCGCTGTCCGTGCCGGGACAGAAGGGCGCGACTGTCGTCCAGGAGGGCTGGCGCCACGACCCGGAGGCGTTCGAGGAGATCGCCGGACAGCTGCGGGCGTACTTCGCCGGGGAGCTGACACGCTTCTCGGTCGAGTACGCCGAGCGGAGCGGCGGGAGCACCGAGTTCCAGCGGCGCGTCTGGCGGGCGCTGGAGGACATCCCGTACGGGGAGACGGTGACGTACGGACAGATCGCCGAGCGGATCGGTTCCGCCGGCGCCGGCATTCGGGCCGTCGGGACCGCGATCGGGCGGAACCCGCTGCTGGTCGTGCGGCCGTGCCATCGGGTGATCGGCGCCGACGGCGCGCTGCGCGGTTACGCGGGCGGGCTGGAGCGCAAGGAGCGGCTGCTCGGTCTGGAAGGCGCGCTGGTGTCGTGACTGCCGGGCTGTTCCCGAAGGAGCGGGCGGGCGTCGCGCCCGGAGCGGTCCATGTCCCCGGGTGGCTGACCGTCGGGCGGCAGCGGGAACTCGTCGACGCCTGCCGGGACTGGGCCCGCGGGCCGGTGCCCATCCGGCGCACCAGGCTGCCGCGCGGTGGAGTGATGTCCGTCCAGACGGTGTGCGTGGGCTGGCACTGGCAGCCCTACCGCTACACGCGGACGGCCGACGACGTGAACGGCGCGCACGTCACCGAATTCCCGGACTGGCTCGTGCGGTTGGGGCGCGAGGCGCTCGACGCGGCGTACGGGGACGACGAGGCAGCCGACGGCGTGGTGGGTGGGGTCGCGGCCGGCGGGGCCGCGCCGGCCGGAGTCATGGAGAGCGAGCCGTACACACCGGACACCGCGCTCATCAACTTCTATGACGGCGACGCGAAGATGGGCATGCACCAGGACAAGGACGAGCGGTCCGGTGCCCCGGTGGTGTCGCTGAGCATCGGCGACACATGCGTCTTCCGCTTCGGGAACACCGAGACCAGGGGGCGTCCCTACACGGATGTGGAGCTGGCGTCCGGGGACCTCTTCGTCTTCGGTGGGGCGTCCCGCTTCGCGTACCACGGTGTGCCGAAGGTGTACCCGGGCACCGCCGATCCCGCGCTGGGCCTGAAGGGCCGGCTGAACATCACCCTGCGCGAGACCGGCCTCCAGGACTGACCGGGCCGATGCGGCGGCCTAACGCGAGCGCGAGTGGCCGAACAGGAGCCGGTACGCGATCAGCAGCACGAGCGCGCCGCCGATGGCGGACACCCATGTGGCACCGTCGTAGAAGTCCCTGGTGATCGGCCGGTCCAGCCAGCGGGACGATATCCAGCCGCCGATGAAGGCTCCGGCGATACCGATCAGTGTCGTGCCGATCAGACCACCCGGGTCGCGGCCGGGGAGAAGGATCTTGGCTATCACCCCGGCGAGCAGCCCGAGGACGATCCAGCTGATGATGCCCATGGCCGTGACCTGCCTTTCTTCGTGCGCATTCTTCGTTCGGTGTTGTTCTCACAGACGACCGGGGTGCGGGGCGTGGTTGCGCTGGTCAGTAGGGTGCGGCCCATGACTCAGGAACTGCGGCGGTCGCTCGGCGTCTTCGACGCCGTCCTCATCGGGCTGGGCTCGATGGTCGGGGCGGGTGTCTTCGTCGCGCTCGCGCCCGCGGCCGGGGCCGCCGGCTCCGGGCCGCTGCTGCTCATGGGCCTGGGGCTGGCCGCGGTGGTGGCGTACTGCAACGCGATGGCGTCGGCACGGCTCGCGGCCCGCTACCCCGCGTCGGGCGGTACCTATGTGTACGGGCGGGAGAGGCTCGGCCCGTTCTGGGGCTATCTGGCGGGCTGGGGCTTCGTCGTCGGCAAGACCGCGTCGTGCGCGGCGATGGCACTGACCGTCGGCGCATACGTCTGGCCGGGTCAGGCCCATGCGATCGCGGTCGCCGCGGTGGTGGCGCTGACCGCGGTGAACTA
The DNA here is from genome assembly GCF_042730885.1 of Streptomyces sp. NPDC059909. NCBI lineage: Bacteria > Bacillati > Actinomycetota > Actinomycetes > Kitasatosporales > Streptomycetaceae > Streptomyces > Streptomyces sp. NPDC059909. The sequence continues at coordinate 42,273 of NZ_JBHWKX010000018.1, read as the reverse complement.
CGGGGGCGTTCAGAAGTCGGCATGGCTGACCCGGGCGATCGTGGCGGTCGTGCTCGCGGTCCTGGCGGCGGTGGTCGTCTCCTGTCTCGTGTCGTCGTCAGCGGATTGGGGGCGGCTGGAAGCGGGCGCTTCCGGCAGCGGGGCGGGCGGCGTACTGCAGGCGGCCGGACTGCTGTTCTTCGCGTTCGCCGGGTACGCGCGGATCGCCACGCTCGGCGAGGAGGTCCGGGACCCGGCCCGGACGATCCCGCGGGCGATTCCGCTGGCGCTCGGGATCGCGCTGGTCGTGTACGTCGGTGTCGCGGTGGCGGTCCTTTGCGCGCTGGGGGCGGGCGAGCTGGGCCGGGCGACGGCTCCGCTGGCGGATGCCGTCCGGGCGTCCGGGGCGGAGTGGCTGGCCCCGGTGGTGCGGGTCGGCGCGGCGGTGGCCGCGCTCGGCTCGCTGCTGGCGCTGATCCTCGGCGTTTCCCGGACGACGCTGGCGATGGCCCGGGACGGCCACCTGCCGCGCACGCTCGCCGCCGTCCACCCCCGCTTCCAGGTGCCGCATCACGCGGAGCTGGCGGTGGGCGCGGTGGTGGCCGTGGTCGCGGCGACGGCCGACGTGCGGGGCGCGATCGGCTTCTCGTCGTTCGGCGTGCTCGTCTACTACGCCATTGCCAACGCCTCGGCCTGGACGCTGGGTTCCAGGTGGCGAGTTCTCGCCGGATGCGGTCTCGCGGGATGCCTGGCGCTGGCGTTCGCCCTGCCGCTGTCCTCGGTGGTGTCGGGCGCTGCGGTACTGGCGGCGGGCGCGCTGACGTACGCGATCCGACGCCGGCGGGGGGTCAGCTCCGGGCGCGGTCCCGGAAGTGCGGCCATGGGGTGATGCCGAGGTCGTCGAAGTCGGCGTCCAGGTCCTCCTCGAGTCGGTCGTACCAGGCCGTGCCGTCCGTCCAGGCGGTGATCCATGCCCCGAGGCTGGGGGCGTCGACGTACCAGGCGAGGTCGGGTATGCCGGGGTTGGGCTCGAAGAGGAGCACGGTCGCGTCGTCGCTGCGGCAGTCGACACAGGCGTTCATGGCGCAGCCCCAGTCGAGGATCGGCAGGACCCCTTCGGGCCAGGGCCAGTCGGTCGCGTCGGGGTCGGTGGCGCGCCGCGCCGTGTAGCGCGCGACTGCGGTGCGCAGCGGGAACAGACCGTATTCCGGCCCGTATCCACCGTCGGCCATGCGGGTGTAGAGGGCGGCGAGCAGCGGGGGCAGGGCGAAGCCGAGCTCGGCTTCCGCACGGGCGAGGGCGTCGGCCGTCACGGGAGCCGGGAGGGAAGTCCCGTGACGCGGGGGCGTCTTGCGTGCCTTGTCGGCCACGCGTGCCAGCAACTGCTCGGTGTCGGTCATGTGTTCATGGTGAACCACGGCACTGACAATCAGTGGCCCCGCTCCCCAGCGCATGGCGCAGGGCACCGAGGGGTGAGGCCGTACAGGTCACCGCGCTGCGAAGGGCTGGTCCGTCGGGACGATCTCCTTGCCGAGCGGCAGCAGCGAGACCGGGATCAGCTTGAAGTTCGCGATCCCCAGCGGGATGCCGATGATCGTGATGCAGAGCGCGATGCCCGTGAAGATGTGGCCGAGCGCCAGCCACCAGCCCGCGAGGACCAGCCACAGCACATTGCCGACGCAGGACGGCGCGCCCGCGTCCCGCCGGTCGACCACCGTGTAGCCGAAGGGCCAGAGCGCGTAGATGCCGATACGGAACGCGGCAAGTCCGAAGGGGATGCCGATGATCGTGATGCACAGGAGCACACCGGCCAGCAGATAGCCGAGGAACATCCAGAAGCCGCACAGGATGAGCCATATGACGTTCAGGATGGTCTTCATGATCGGCGACCTGCCATCTGCTCGAGTCGGGCGATGCGCTCCGCCATCGGCGGGTGCGTGGAGAACAGCTTCGAGAAGCCCTGGCCGGGGCGGAACGGGTTCGCGATCATCATGTGGCTCGCGGTCTCGATCTTCGGCTCGGGCGGGAGGGGCAGTTGCTTCGTGCCCGCGTCCAGCTTGCGCAGGGCGCTGGCGAGGGCGAGCGGGTCGCCGGTGAGCTGGGCGCCGGAAGCGTCCGCCTCGTACTCGCGGGAGCGGCTGATGGCGAGCTGGATCACGGAGGCCGCGATGGGGCCCAGGATCATGATCAGGAGCATGCCCAGCAGGCCGGGGCCGTCGTCGTCGTCGGAGCGGCCGATCGGGATCAGCCAGGCGAAGTTGACCAGGAACATGATGACGGAGGCGAGGGCGCCGGCGACGGACGAGATGAGGATGTCCCGGTTGTAGACATGGCTCAGCTCATGGCCGATGACGCCGCGCAGCTCCCGCTCGTCGAGTATCCGGAGGATGCCTTCGGTGCAGCAGACCGCCGCGTTCCGCGGATTGCGGCCCGTGGCGAAGGCGTTGGGCGCCTGGGTCGGCGAGATGTACAGCCGCGGCATCGGCTGACGGGCCTGGGTGGAGAGCTCCCTCACCATCCGGTACAGGGCAGGCGCCTCGAACTCGCTGACGGGGCGGGCGCGCATGGCCCGCAGCGCCAGCTTGTCGCTGTTCCAGTACGCGTACGCGTTCGTCCCGAGCGCCACGACGACAGCGACGATGAGGCCCGTACGGCCGAAGAGACTGCCGATGACGATGATGAGGGCGGACAGTCCGCCGAGGAGAACGGCGGTCCTCAGCCCGTTGTGCCGGCGGTGCACGGTACGCCCTCCAAGTGGTGCGGCAGGGGAACCCTCTGCTGGTACTGGTCCGCTCTCCAGTGGACCCTCCCGTACTGGTCAACGCCAGGCGAGAGCCGCGGGTTCCCCTGTCCGTCCAGGTGGGGGGTTGCGCCGTTCGGGTGATACGAGGCGGGTCAGCGCTGGGCGGGCAGCAGCCCGGCCTTCTCCAGGGCCTCGGCGATCGGCTCGACCTCGCTGGTGCAGTGCGCGCAGCGGCTGGCGATCGCGGGGATCTCGGTGTAGCAGCGGGGGCAGTCGCGGACGGCCGCCTTGATGCTGATCGGCTCGTCCTTGGTGAAGCGGCTCTGCACCTTCATCATCGGGACGACGACGAGGAAGTAGAGCACCGCGGCCGTGATCAGAAAGGCGATCGCCGCGCTGACGAAGAGTCCGTACGGGAACTTGACGTCGTCGACGCTGAACGTGGCCTTGCTGAAGTCGCCGGTACCGCGGGTGGCGAGGCCGATCAGCGGGGTGATGAATGCGTTGCTGAACCCGGTGACGACCGCGGTGAACGCGGAACCGATCGCCAGACCGATCGCCATCGAGACCACGTTTCCGCGAAGAATGAAGTCCTTGAACCCGCTCAGCACCGCTCGCTCTCCTCAGTGTCTTGCCGATGTCGGATGCGCTGAACACCGTGCCCTGTAGGGGCACGGCATGTCGAACCCCCAGGTCGGAACGGATCAGAAGAGGTTGACCGCCGCGAAGCGCAGCACCGGCTGGGGCCAGCCGGACAGCAGGATGCCCGCCACGGCCGTGATCGCGATCGTCGCGGTGACCAGGGCAGGCGCCCTGTGCCGCTCCGGAGCGCCTTCCACCGCCGCCTCGGGCGCCCCCTCGGGTGCCCGGAAGAGGACGGCCGTCCACTGCAGGTAGTAGTAGAGCGCGATCACGACGTTGACGCCCATGACGACCGCGAGCCATCCCAGACCTGCGTCGACGGCCGCGGAGAAGACGGTGACCTTCGCGAACAGCCCGATGATGCCCGGCGGCAGACCGGCCAGGCAGAGCAGGAAGAAGCCCATCACCAGGGCGGTCACCGGACGGGTGGCGTACAGGCCGCGGTAGTCGGCAATCCGGTTCAGCGGCTTCGTACGGGCGACGAGCGCGACGACGGCGAAGGCCCCGAGGTTGACGATGGCGTACATCAGCGCGTACGCGACCGTGGAACCGATCTGGTCGTCACTGGAGTACGCGGCGGCCGCGATCGGCACCAGGATGTAACCGGCCTGCGCGACCGACGACCAGGCGAGGAGGCGGACCGCACTCCAGGCACGCGTGGCCGACTGGCGTACAGCCGCCACATTGCCCACGGTCATCGTGAGAGCTGCGAGGACGGCCATGGCCGGGCCCCACACGTCGGCGTACGCGGGGAAGGCGATGACGGTGACCAGGATGAGCCCGGAGAAGCCGACCGCCTTGCCGACGACGGAGAGGTACGCGGCCACGGGCAGCGGCGCGCCCACATAGGTGTCCGGCACCCAGAAGTGGAACGGGACGGCGGCCGTCTTGAAGGCGAAGCCGACGAGGGTGAGGGCGACGCCCGCCTGGGCGAGGGTCTCCAGCTGCCCCGGGACGTCGTCCAGGCGCGTGGCGACCTGGGTGAGGTGCAGAGTGCCCGTCGTCGCGTACACGAAGCTGACGCCGAGCAGCATCACGGCGGTGGCGGTCACCGAGGAGAGGAAGAACTTCAGCGCCGACTCGCTGGACATCCGGTCGCCGCGCCGCATGCCCACCAGGGCGAACGCGGGCAGCGAGGCCACTTCCAGGGCGACGACGAGCGTGGCCAGGTCCCGCGACGCGGGCAGCAGCGCGGCCCCCGCGGCCGAGGACAGCAGCAGGAACCAGTACTCGCCCGCAGGCAGGCGGTCCTTGGTCTCCGTGACGGAGAGCAGCGCCGTGAGCAGTGCGCCGCCGAGCACCAGGAACTGGATGACCAGGGCGAAGTGGTCGGCCGTGTAGCTGCACGCGTCCGGGGCGGTGGTGAGGCAGAAGGTGGAGCGGTCGCCCTTGCGCAGCGGGACGAGGGAGAGCACCGACAGGGCGAGACCGGCGATGGCCGCATAGCCGAGGAGCGGCTTCCTCCGCTCTGGTACGAACAGGTCGGCGACCAGGATGAGCATGCCGACCAGCGCGGCGATGGTGGGCGGGGCGATGGCGAGCCAGTCGACGGACTGGACGACGGGTGCGGACAGGCTCTGGGTGGCGGCGGTGGCCAGGGGGGTCATGCCTTTCCTCCTGCGAGGAGCTTCTGCACGGCCGGGTCGGTGAGGCCGAGGAGGACCGCGGGCCACAGTCCGGCGAGGACGGTGAGGGCGACGAGCGGCGTCCAGGCGGCGAACTCGTACCCCTGGACATCGGCGATCTTCACTTCGCCGGCCGGCCTCTCGCCGCCCATGCACACGCGCCGGACGACGACGAGGAGGTACGCGGCCGTCAGCAGCGTGCCGAGGCCACCGATCGCCATGAACGTGAGGAAGGCGGGGCGGCTGAGCCCGTCGGCGGGGTCGAAGGCGCCGAACAGGGCGAGCATCTCCCCCCAGAACCCGGCGAGGCCGGGCAGGCCGAGCGAGGCGACCGCGGAGAACGCGAGCAGTCCGCCGAAGCGTGGGGCGCGGCCGTACAGCGCGGCTCCGGTCTGCTGGGCCAGGGCGTCGATGTCCGTGGTCCCGGTGCGGTCCTTGAGCGCTCCGACGAGGAAGAAGAGCAGGCCGGTGATGAGGCCGTGCGCGATGTTGGCGAACAGTGCGCCGTTGACGCCGGTCGGGGTCATGGTCGCGATGCCGAGGAGCACGAAACCCATGTGGCCGACGGAGGAGTACGCGATCAGACGCTTGAGGTCGCCCTTCGAGCCCGGCCTGGCGAGGGCGAGGCAGGCGAGCGATCCGTAGATGATCCCGGCGACGGCGAAGGCCGCGAGATACGGGGCGAAGACCTGCATGCCGTCGGGCGCGATCGGCAGGATGATCCGGACGAATCCGTACGTACCCATCTTCAGCAGGACGCCGGCGAGGAGCACCGAGCCGACGGTCGGGGCGGCGGTGTGGGCGTCCGGGAGCCAGCTGTGCAGCGGCCACATCGGGGTCTTCACGGCGAGGCCGATCCCGATCGCGAGAACGGCGATGACCTGCACGGACGTGCTCAGTCCCCGGCCGTTGTCAGTGGCGAGTGCCACCATGTCGAAGGTGCCGGCCTTGACTCCGACGAGGAGCAGGCCGAGCAGCATGACGACCGAACCGAGCAACGTGTAGAGGATGAACTTCCAGGCCGCGGCCCGGCGCCCCTCGCCGCCCCAGCGGGCGATGAGGAAGTACATCGGGACGAGGACCATCTCGAAGGCCAGGAAGAAGAGCAGCAGGTCGAGGACGGCGAAGGTGGCGAGCATGCCGGACTCGAGGACGAGCAGCAGGGCGACGAAGGCCTTCGGGGACGGGCCCGCGGGCATCTTGTAGTAGCTGTACAGCGCGCAGAGGAAGGTCAGCAGCGCGGTCAGGACCAGAAGGGGGAGGGAAATGCCGTCGGTTCCGAGGTGGATCCGCACGTCCAGCGCCGGGATCCAGCTGATGTCCGTCGTGGCCTGCATCTTCGACGGCTGGTCGTGGTCGAAGCCGAGCGCGAGGACGATCGCGGCGGCGAGGACCGCGCCGGTGACGGTCACTCCGTGGCGGAGCACGGCCTGGTCCGGGGACTTCCCCTTCAGCCCGGGCGGGGCCGGCAGGAGAGCCGCGGCGGCACCGATGAGCGGGCCGACGACGATGAACGCGAGAAGGAACTGCATCACGGATTCGCTGATATCGATCACGGCTCACACTCCGGCGGCGACGAGTACGGCGGCGATCGCCAGGACGACGGAGCCGGCCAGCAGGGCGCTGAGGTAGGTCTGCACATTGCCGGTCTGGGCGCGGCGGACGAGCCAGCCCAGCCAGTTGGTGCCGGTCCCGGCTCCGCGTACGTACGTGTCGACGACCTCGCGGTCGAGGAAGCGGACCAGCTCGGCGCCGGCCTGGACGGGGCGGACGAACAGGGTGCGGTAGACGGCGTCGAGGTGGAAGCCGGCGGCCGCGGGGCGGTGCAACGGGCCGAGCAGCAGCCGGCCGGGGTCGGCTGGGTCGGCCAGGGGGTGCGGCATGTGCAGGGCCTCCGCCTCGACCAGGCCGGGCTCGGCCTCGGGGTGGGCGACGAGCTGGGGCTGCTCCACGGCGGGCGCTCCGGCACGGGCACGGGCGGCGAGGGCTGTGGTGTGCCGCCAGGCGCCGTAGGTGACCAGTCCGCCGACGAGGGCGACGCCGGTGCCGAGGACGGCGGTGGTGAGCGACGGGCTGAGGGCCCGTCCGTCGAACCAGTCGTCGAGGTACGCAGCGGTCAGACCGAAGCCGAGCGACGGGACGGCGAGCACCCAGAGCACGGCGTTCATGGCGAGGGGCTGCCTGCCGTGGTCCGGGGCCTCGGCGCCGTGACCGCGGAAGGCGAGCAGCCACAGGCGGGTCGCATAGGCGGCGGTGAGGAGGGCCGTGAGCAGTCCTGCGACCAGGACGGTCCAGCCGGCCCCGGCCGGGGCGAACGCGGACTCACCGAGCGCGGTGTGCTCGGCGGCCACGAGCACGGCCTCCTTGGAGAAGAAGCCGGCGAAGGGAGGGATGGCGGCGAGCGCGAGGAGGCCGATGGTCATCGTCCAGTACGCGTCGGGGATCCGCCTGGCCAGGCCGCTCATGCGGGACATGGCGGACAGCGAGTTGGTGCCTGCGGCGTGGATGATCACGCCGGCGGCCAGGAAGAGCACTGCCTTGAACGCGCCGTGCGCGAGGAGGTGGAAGACGGCGGCGCCACGGTCACCGACGGCCAGGGCGCCCGACATGTAGCCGAGCTGGCCGATCGTCGAGTAGGCGAGGACCCGCTTGATGTCGTCCTGGGCGAGGGCGGCGAGCGCCGAGCCGACCATCGTGACGGCGGCCATCACGGCGAGCACGAGCAGAGCCGCCGCGGAAGCGGCGAAGACGGGAAGGAGCCGGGCGACGAAGTACACACCGGCGGCGACCATCGTCGCGGCGTGGATCAGCGCGGAGACCGGAGTGGGGCCCGCCATGGCGTCGGGGAGCCAGGTGTGCAGCGGGAACTGCGCGGACTTGCCCGCGACGCCCGCGAGCAGCAGCAGCGCCACGAGCGTGGGGTGGTCGATGGCGCCCGCCGCGACCGCGTCGAGGATGCCGGTGATGCGGAACGTTCCGGCGTCCACGGCGAGTGCGAAGAGGCCGAAGAGGAAGGGGACGTCGCCGAGCTTGGTGACCAGGAAGGCCTTCAGGGAGGCCGCGCGCGCCTCGGGCGTCTCCCAGTAGTGGCCGACCAGGAAGTACGAGCAGATGCCCATGATCTCCCAGCCGACCAGCAGCACCATCAGGTCGCCGGAGTAGACGACGAGCAGCATCGCGGAGGTGAAGAGGGAAACGAGAGCCGCGTACGACGGGTAGCGCGGGTCGTCGCGCAGATACGCCGTCGAGTAGATCTGCACGCAGGACGCGACGACCCCGACGAGGACGGCGACCAGCACCGCGAAGCCGTCGAGGTACAGGGCCAGGTCGATGGGGATCGAGCCGGTGGGGGTGAGCTGGGTGGACGCGGAGATGGGCTTGCCGCCGCCCTGTCGTACGGCGACGAGGGCCGCGAGCACGGCGGCGGCCAGCGTCGGCAGGACGGCCAGGGGACGTACGAAACCGGGTGCGGTCCGGCCGAGGAGCAGGCCGGCGGCTGCGCCGAGGAACGGAAGGAGGGGGACGAGTACGGCGAGGGTCGTCGTGGTCACGCGGTGGCCTCAGCCTTCTCTGCCGGGGCGGGTTCGCCCGCCTCCTCGGCGCCCCTGGCGCCCTCGGCGGTGTCGCGGAGCTTGTCGATGTCCGAGGTGCCGCGGTTGCGGTAGACCATCAGGACGATCGCCAGGCCGATGCCGATCTCGGCGGCGGCGATGGCGATGGTGAAGAGGGTCAGGGCCTGTCCGGTGTGCAGGGTGTCGCGGAGCCAGACGTCGAAGGCGACCAGGTTGAGGTTGACCGCGTTGAGCATCAGCTCGACGGACATGAGGACCAGGATCACGTTGCGGCGCGCGAGCACTCCGTACAGCCCGGTGGAGAAGAGCAGGACGGCGAGCACGGCGGGGTAGGCGAGGTGCATCAGCGCTGCTCCTTACCGCTCTTACGGGACAGGACGATCGCGCCGACGAGGGCGGCCAGGAGGAGGACGGACAGCGCCTCGAACGGCAGCACCCAGTGCCGGAACAGCATCTCGCCGGACACCCTGGTCGAGCCCTGTGCGGGGCCGTCCAGGTCGATCCAGGTCGTGCGGAAGGCGTCGACGACCACCCACACCAGGGCGGCCGCGGCAGCGACGGCCACGGCGAGGGCGGCCGGACGGTTGCCCGAGTCGGCGTCCGGGGAGCGGCCGATGGGGGCCTTGGTGAGCATCAGCCCGAAGAGAAGGAGGACCACGACGGAACCGACGTAGATCAGCACCTGTACCCAGGCGATGAACTCGGCGGTCAGGAGGAGGTACTCGACGGCGAGACCGCCCAGCGCCACGACCAGCCACAGGGCGGCGTGCACCAGCTGCCTGGTGGTGACCGTGACGGCGGCGGCCGCGAGGGTGGCGATGCCGACGAGGACGAACGCGATCTCGACACCGGTCGGGGAGAGGAAGCCACTCGCTTCGGCTGCGAGGCTCACGACGTCCCCTCCTGGGTCTCCTCGTCAGCGGCAGTCTGCTCGGCGGCAGCAGCCTGCTCGGCCGCGAGCTTCTCGGCGGCCAGCTTCTCGGCGGCCTTGCGGGCGGCCGCGAGTTCCTTGGGCTCTTCCGCGGCGGGGTCGAGCGCGGGCGGCTCCGGGACGGTCCACATCCACTCGCGGAGCTTGTCGCGCTCATGGGTGAGTTCGAGGATGTCCGTCTCCGCGTACTCGAACTCCGGCGACCAGAACAGCGCGTCGAAAGGACACACCTCGATGCAGATACCGCAGTACATGCAGAGCGAGAAGTCGATCGCGAAGCGGTCGAGGACGTTGCGGCTGCGCTCACGGCCACCGGGGGTGGTGGCGGGGACCGTCTCCTTGTGGGAGTCGATGTAGATGCACCAGTCGGGGCACTCACGGGCGCAGAGCATGCAGACCGTGCAGTTCTCCTCGAACAGGCCGATGACGCCGCGCGTGCGGGGCGGGAGTTCGGGCTGGGCGTCCGGGTACTGCGCGGTGTGGGACTTCCGCGTCATGGTGCGAAGCGTGACGGCAAGGCCCTTGGCCAGGCCGGATCCGGGGATCGGCATTACTGGATCACCACCTTCACGACGCCGGTGAGGGCGATCTGGGCGAGGGCGAGCGGGATGAGCGTCGTCCAGGCCAGCTTCTGCAGCTGGTCCTCGCGCAGCCGCGGATAGGTCACGCGCAGCCAGATCACGATGAAGGCGAGCACGGCCGTCTTGAGCAGGGTCCAGACCCAGCCGAGACCCTCGGCCCCGAACGGGCCGTGCCAGCCTCCGAGGAAGAGGACGGTGGTGAGACCGCAGAGCACGACGATGCCCGCGTACTCGGCGAGCAGGAAGAGCGCGAAACGGAGGCCGGTGTACTCGGTGTACGCACCGAAGATGATCTCGGAGTCGGCGACCGGCATGTCGAAGGGCGGACGCTGCAGCTCGGCGAGGCCGGCCACGAAGAACACGAGCGCGCCGACGATCTGCCAGGGCAGCCACCACCACTCGAAGGCGTTCAGGATGCCCGGGAGCGACACGGTGCCGGCCGCCATCGCGACGGAGGCGGCGGCGAGCAGCATCGGCAGCTCGTAAGCGAGGAGCTGAGCGGCGGTGCGGAGGCCGCCGAGGAGGGAGAACTTGTTGGCGGAGGCCCAGCCCGCCATGAGCGAGCCGAGCACGCCGACGCCCATGACGGCGAGCACGAAGAAGATGCCCGCGTCGACGATCATGCCGACCGCGCCCTCGCTCGGGCCGATCGGGATCGCGACGAGGACGAGGAGGTAGGGGAGAAGCGCGACGGCGGGCGCGAGCTGGAAGATGCGGCGGTCGGCGTTGGCCGGGACCACGTCCTCCTTCTGCGCGAACTTCACGCCGTCGGCGACGAGCTGGGCCCAGCCGTGGAAGCCACCGGCGTACATCGGGCCGAGGCGGCCCTGCATATGGGCCATCACCTTGTGCTCGGTCTGCCCGATGACGAGGGGCAGGACGAGGAACACGGCGAAGATGACGACGAGCCGCAGGGCGACGTCGAGTGCGTCGTTCATGCGGGGTCGCCTCCTTCGGAGTCGGCCGGCTCGTCGCCGGGTCCTTCGTCGGACCTGGCCGCCGGGCGGTCGGTCGGTGTGCTGCCGGGCTCGGTCGGGGCCTCGGGCGCCGGCGGGGGTGCCGGCTCGGTGTGGGCTTCGGGCTCGGACCGTAGCTCGGGCTGAGCCTCCGGCCCGGCCGCGGGCTCGGGCTCGGCCTGCGCCGCGGGCTCGCGTTCGGCCTGCGCCTCGGGCTCGGGCTTGGTCTGGCCTGCGGGCTCGGGCTGAGCCTCCGGCTCAGGCGCGGGCTCCGGCTTCGCCGGCGCCTCGGGCTTCGCCTGGGCCTCCGCCGCGGACGCGGGCTCGGGCTCCGCCTGCACCGCTGTCGTGGGCTCGGGTTTGGGTTCCGAGTCGTCGAACGCCGGGCGTGCGTGGTGCCAGGGGGCGTCGGCGCTGCGGGGGCGCGCGGCCGCGGCTTCCGCCGCCGCAGCTTCCGAGGCCGCGTCGGGCCGTGCCTCGCGCTGCGTCGCCGAGCCTTCGCTCGCGCTGCGCGCGCGCCGGGCCGGGCGCGCGGCGGGTCCCTCCGGAGCCGTCGTCGCGGGCGGCGCCACCGGCTCGGCGGCCGGCGGCCGGGGGCTCGCGGACCCCTCCGTTGCGGTGCGGGCCCGGCGGGCCGGGGCCGCGGGTGCCTCCGCCGCCTCGGGGGCCTGGCTCGCGGAGCCCTCCGTCACGCTGCGGGTGCGGCGCGGGGGCCGCTCACCCGCGGCGCGCGGGGTGCGGGCGGGACGGGCCGGGGCAGGGGGGAGCTGGCCCTTGAGCGGGCCCCACTCGTTCGGGTCGGGCACGCCGGGCGGGAGCATCTGGCGGCGCTTCGGGCCGCCGTGCTCGGACTCCCCCGGCTCCTTCGCGCCGGGCCAGGCCTTGGCGACGCGGGCCGCCAGGACGAAGTCCTTGCGCAGCGGGTGGCCTTCGAAGCCGTCCGGGAGCAGCAGCGGGACCAGGTGCGGGTGTCCGGTGAAGGAGATGCCGAACATCTCGTACGTCTCGCGCTCGTGCCAGGCCGCGCCTGCGTAGACCTCCACCGCGGAGGCCAGGACCGGTGCCTCGTGCGGGACGGTGGTACGCAGCAGGAGGCGGCGCACGGCACGCTCCTCCGCCCCGGCACCGGCCTTCGGCAGCGCGACGACGTGCGCGCAGACGCGGAAGCCCGTGCCCGGCTCGTCGACGGCGCTCAGCCAGTCGAAATAGGTGCAGCCGAGCTCGTCGCGGGCGGTGCGCAGCGCGTCGGGCCAGCCGGCCGCGGGCACGTCCACCGTCAGCACGTCGTACGCCGCCTCGGCGGTGGCGTCCGGCCCGAAGCGCTCGGCGATGTCCGGCTCGAACGTGCTCATGACCCGGCTCCGGGCGCGGGAGGCGGGGTGACCAGACCACTGCGGAGTTCGCTGACGGAGGCACGGCCCGGGGCGGAGCCGTAGCGCTCGCCCAGCGACTCGCGCGCGATCTTCTCCTGGAGCTTGAGGATTCCCTGGAGCAGGGCCTCGGGCCGCGGCGGGCAGCCCGGGACGTACACGTCGACGGGGATGATCTGGTCGACGCCCTTGGTCACGGAGTACGAGTCCCAGTAGGGCCCGCCGCAGTTCGAGCAGGCGCCGAACGAGATCACGTACTTCGGCTCGGGCATCTGCTCGTACAGGCGCTTCACCGCCGGCGCCATCTTGTCGGTCACGGTGCCCGAGACGACCATCAGGTCGGCCTGGCGCGGGCCGGGCGCGAAGGGGATCACTCCGAGCCGGATGAAGTCGTGCCGGGACATCGACGCGGCGATGAACTCGATCGCGCAGCAGGCGAGCCCGAAGTTGAAGACCCAGAGGCTGTAGCGGCGGCCCCAGTTCAGGACCACCTTCATCGGCTCGGGGGCGAGCCGTGCGAGTGCGCCCAGCCGCTTCGGTTCGGGAAGCAGCACGGGCTCGGGGGTCTGCGGGGTCACGTCCATGCGAGGACGCCCTTCTTCCATGCGTAGAGCAGTCCCACGGCCAGGAAGCCGAGGAAGATGAACATCTCCACGAGCGTCGTCGCGCCGTATCCGGCCGCGGCGAAGACCGTCGCCCACGGGAACAGGAAGATCGAGTCGACGGCGAAGATCACGTAGAGGAAGGCGTAGACGTAGTAGCGGACCTGGGTGTGGGCCCAGCCCTCCCCCACGGGGTCGACTCCGCATTCGTACGTGAGCAGCTTCTCGGGGGTCGGCACGACCGGCCGCAGCAGGCGGCCCGCGCCGAAGGCCACCGCGACGAAGAGGACTCCGATCAGGGCGAGCAGCCCGACGACCGAGTAGCTCTGGAAGTAGTCGGCCGCGAGTACGGTCGGTTCGGTGGGTTCCGGCACGTCCGTCCCTCGCTCCCTGCCCCTGTGTTCGACGATTCGTTCGACGATCTGGTTCGACGATCCTTTCGCACGGGAGTCTAGGCCCTGCTAAGGGCAGGGTAAGCAGCTGTGTCACGCCTTGGTCAGGATGGGGCGATCGCAGGCCGGTGACCGGCACCTCGTCGCGCGGTCGACGGCTGGTCCTCGCACGGTCGACGGCCGGTCCTCGCACGGTCGACGGCCCGTCGCCGCGCCGTCGCCGCGCCTTCGCCGACCGGCCGTCGGGCGGTCTCCGGGGGTGGGGATATCCCCACTTCGCCCCACCCACCCACCCCATGGCGTGCGCGGATGCGACCCTGCAGGCTGGGGCGCATGACCGTGACCAGCGATGCCGGCGCCATGGCGGACACCAGCGCCGTGGAGAACGCCGTGGAGAACGAAGGGCAGCCGCCCGCCCGGTTCGCGTACGAGCGGCACACCTGGAAGGAGATCGCGTATCTCCTCTCCGGCCTGCCGTGCGCGCTTCTCGGATTTGTTTACGCGGTTTCCATGGTGGCGACCGGTGCGGCGCTTTCGGTCACGGCCATCGGTCTGCCTCTCCTCGCCGGCGGCCTGGCCGGATCGCGGCTGCTGGGCCGGTGGGAGCGGGCACGGGCGCGCGGGCTGCTCGGCGTACGGGTGGACGAGCCGAGCAGGCTCCCGCGCCGCCCCGGCGAGGGCCTGATCGGCCGGCTGTGGACCGGACTGAAGGACCCGGTGGGCTGGCGGTCCGTGCTGTACGCGTTCATACGGCTGCCGTGGGGCCTGCTCGGCTTCGTCATCACCCTGACGGGGCTGTTCGTGCTCTGGCCCGTGCTGCCGTACGTGGTGCGGGGGATGACGAACGTCGACCGGGCGCTGGTGCGCGGGCTGCTCTCACCGTCCGACGAGCTGGAGCGCCGGATAGCCGAGCTCGAGTCGGACCGGGGCGTGGTCGTGGACACGGCGGCCGCCGACCTGCGGCGCATCGAGCGCGATCTGCACGACGGGGCACAGTCCCGGCTCGTTGCCCTCGCCATGGGTCTCGGTCTGGCCAAGGAGAAGCTGCTGGAGGGCCAGGCCGACGAAACCGTCGCGGCGATGGTCGACGAGGCCCACGGCGAGGTGAAGCTGGCGCTGCAGGAGCTGCGGGACCTCGCGCGCGGCATCCACCCCGCCGTCCTCACCGACCGCGGTCTCGACGCCGCCCTGTCCGCCGTCGCCTCCCGCTGCACCGTGCCGGTGCAGGTCACCGTCGACCTGAAGGCCCGCCCGGCCGAGGCGATCGAGGGCATCGCGTACTTCACCGTCTCCGAGCTTCTGCAGAACGTCAGCAAGCACGCCCACGCGCGCCAGGCGTCCGTCGACGTGTGGCGCAGGGACGACCGGCTGATGATCCAGGTTCAGGACGACGGGCGCGGCGGGGCATCGCCCCAGGGCGGTACGGGCATGGCCGGGCTGGCCGAGCGCCTGGGGGCGGTGGACGGGCTGTTCGTCGTGGACTCCCCGCCGGGCGGCCCGACGGTCGCCACGGCCGAGCTTCCGTGGCGCGACCGGGTGCCCGCGCCGCGGTAGCCCGAGGTCCGCTGCGGGCCACCGCACCAGCGCCCGCCCGTCCCCGAACCCCGGACGGGCCGGAAACGCACCCCCGTACCGCGCCCCGTGCCAGGTAGGGAAAACCCCCCTCCAAGAGGGATACCGGCTGCATGGTGCCGTGTTCGCGCGCTCAGCAGCATGGGAGCGGGCATCCCGAGGGGCAGCCAAGGCGCAGCCGAGGCACAACCGCCGCGCAGAGGACGAGAAGAAACGGACGGACGACGACGATGGCCACAGCGTTCGGAACGGAACCGGCGACCCGGCTCCACCGGCTTCCCCAGGCACTGCGCGCGCCGTTCGAGGCCCGCACCTGGCGCGAGTTCGGTTACCTCATGCTGAGCCTGCCGCTCAGCGTCGTCTTCTTCTCCCTCGCCGTCTCCTTCACGGCCGCCGGCCTCGGCCTGGTGGTCACGTTCCTCGGCATCCCGGTCCTGGCCGCCACGCTGGCCATGTGCCGCGGCTTCGGTGCGCTGGAGCGGGCACGGGCGCGCGCCCTGCTCCGCCTCGACGTCACCGACCCCGCCCCCGTCCGGCCCCGGAGGGGCGGGGCGATGGCGTGGATCGGCGCAATGCTGAAGAGCGGGGTGTCCTGGCGGCATCTGCTCTACTCCCTGCTGCATCTGCCGTGGGCGGTGTTCGCGTTCTGCGTCGCGCTTCCCTTCTGGGTGTACGGCTGGGGCTTCGCCACGTATCCGCTCTGGCACTGGGCGTTCCCGGTGTACGCCGGTGTGGACGGGCTCCAGCTCTACGGCGACAGGACGCACAGCGTCTACCTCGACTCCCCCTTCGAACTGGCCGTGACCAGCGCGACGGGCCTGCTGCTGGTGCTGGCGACCCCGTGGATCGTGCGGGGGCTCGCCACCGTGGACCGGCTGCTGGTCGCGGGGCTGCTGGGCCCGTCCCGGCTGGAGGGCCGCGTGGTGGAGCTGGAGTCGGACCGGGGCGTGGTCGTGGACACGGCGGCCGCCGACCTGCGGCGCATCGAGCGCGATCTGCACGACGGGGCACAGGCCCGGCTCGTCGCCCTGGCCATGGACCTGGGCCTGGCCAAGGAGAAGCTCCGGGAGGACCCGCAGGCGGCCGCGCGGATGGTGGAGGAAGCGCACGGAGAGGTGAAGACGGCGCTCCAGGAGCTGCGCGACCTGGCGCGCGGCATCCACCCGGCCGTGCTCACCGACCGCGGCCTGGACGCCGCCCTGTCCGCCGTGGCCTCCCGCTGCACGGTTCCGGTCCGGGTGGAGGTGGACCTGCCGGCCCGCCCGGTCCCCGCGATCGAGGGCATCGCCTACTTCACGGTCTCCGAGCTGCTGCAGAACATCAGCAAGCACGCGCAGGCGCGCCAGGCGTCCGTCGATGTGTGGCGGACGCAGGACCGGCTGATGCTGCAGGTGACGGACGACGGGCGGGGCGGCGCCCAGGTGTCGCCGGGCAGCGGCCTGGCGGGGCTGGCCGAGCGGCTCGACGCGGTCGACGGGATTCTCCTCGTCGACTCGCCGCCCGGCGGTCCGACGGTCGTCACGGCGGAGCTGCCCTGGCGGACCGTCTGACGGATACGCGCGTACGGCGCGGCGCGTACGGCCGAAGGCCGGGCCCGCGCCGTACGCGCACGTCCACGCCCGCGCCGCGGCACCGATCGGACCCGGAGGACCGGCCGGACCGGGCGGACACACCGGACCGGCCGCATCTGCCGCCACGCCCGGCATGGATTACGCCCGGGTGAGCGCGCCCGGGTGCCGATGCTGGGATGCTGGAGGTGCAGGGGTGGGACGCAGAGCGACATATGGGGGCTGCTGGTCGTGGAGGACAGGGTGCGGGTGGTCATCGCCGAGGACTCGGTACTGCTTCGGGAGGGCCTGACCCGGCTGCTGACCGACCGCGGACACGCCGTGGTCGCGGGCGTGGGGGACGCGGACGCGCTGATCAGGACGATCGGCGATCTCGCGGCGCAGGACACGCCGCCGGACGTCGTGGTCGCCGATGTGAGGATGCCTCCGACGCACACCGACGAGGGGGTTCGCGCGGCCGTCCGGCTGCGTCGCGACCACCCCGGGATAGGGGTGCTGGTGCTGTCGCAGTACGTCGAGGAGCAGTACGCCACCGAGCTCCTCGCCGGGAACAGCCGGGGCGTGGGCTATCTGCTGAAGGACCGCGTCGCCGAGGTCCGGGAGTTCGTGGACGCCGTCGTCCGGGTTGCCCGGGGCGGCACCGCGCTGGACCCGGAGGTGGTGGCGCAGCTGCTGGGCCGTAGTCGCAAGCAGGACGTCCTGGCCGGGCTGACGCCGCGCGAGCGGGAGGTCCTCGGCCTGATGGCGGAGGGCCGGACGAACTCGGCGATCGCGAAACAGCTGGTCGTGAGCGACGGAGCGGTGGAGAAGCACGTGAGCAACATCTTCCTGAAGCTCGGGCTCTCCCCCAGCGACGGGGATCACCGGCGTGTTCTGGCCGTGCTGACCTACCTGAACTCCTGATCACCTGACACTCTGTCAGACAAGTCGGCCGAAGAACCGAAGGACCAGTCGGGAGCGTCTTACAGAAAGGACCCGGGGGGCGAACAGAACATGGCAGACCAGGGCATCGTGACGTCTCAGAGTGGCGTCCAGCATATGAGCGATCCAGGGAAGGCGACCCTTACCGACGTAGGGTTGGCCTTGGAGCGACCGGTGAGCCGGCCGCAGCCCAGCCGCCTCGAAGGAGGTCCAGTTCAGTGACCAGCCAGGTCAGTAGCCCAGCCGAGCACGCAGACGAGGCAGACGAGACCGGCGAGACCCTGCTCGGGGGACAGCGCAGGCCCGCCGGCGACAAGGAGGTCCGCCGTCTCGACCGGGTGATCATCCGGTTCGCCGGTGACTCCGGTGACGGTATGCAGCTGACAGGTGACCGCTTCACGTCGGAGACGGCGTCATTCGGCAACGACCTGTCCACGCTCCCGAACTTCCCGGCCGAGATCCGCGCGCCCGCAGGCACCCTGCCGGGTGTCTCCTCGTTCCAGCTCCACTTCGCCGACCACGACATCCTCACCCCCGGTGACGCGCCGAACGTCCTGGTCGCGATGAACCCTGCCGCGCTCAAGGCCAACATCGGCGACGTGCCGCGCGGCGGCGAGATCATCGTCAACACGGACGAGTTCGCCAAGCGCGCCATGGCCAAGGTCGGCTACGACGCCTCCCCGCTCGAGGACGGCTCGCTGGACGGATACAACGTCCACCCGGTCCCGCTGACGACGCTGACCATCGAGGCGCTCAAGGAGTTCGGGCTCTCCCGCAAGGAGGCCGAGCGCTCGAAGAACATGTTCGCGCTGGGCCTGCTGAGCTGGATGTACCACCGGCCGACCGAGGGCACCGAGAAGTTCCTGCGCGCCAAGTTCGCCAAGAAGCCGGAGATCGCCGAGGCGAACGTGGCGGCCTTCCGGGCCGGCTGGAACTTCGGCGAGACCACCGAGGACTTCGCCGTCTCCTACGAGGTCGCCCCGGCCGCCACGGCCTTCCCGACGGGCACGTACCGCAACATCTCCGGGAACCTGGCGCTGTCGTACGGCCTGGTCGCCGCGTCCCAGCAGGCGGATCTGCCGCTCTACCTGGGCTCGTACCCCATCACCCCGGCCTCGGACATCCTGCACGAGCTGTCCAAGCACAAGAACTTCGGTGTGCGGACCTTCCAGGCCGAGGACGAGATCGCGGGCATCGGTGCGGCGCTCGGCGCGGCGTTCGGCGGCTCCCTGGCCGTGACGACGACCTCCGGTCCGGGTGTGGCGCTGAAGTCCGAGACGATCGGCCTGGCGGTCTCGCTGGAGCTGCCGCTGCTGATCGTGGACATCCAGCGCGGCGGTCCGTCGACCGGTCTGCCCACCAAGACCGAGCAGGCCGACCTGCTGCAGGCGATGTACGGGCGCAACGGCGAGGCCCCGGTCCCGATCGTGGCCCCGAAGACGCCCGCGGACTGCTTCGACGCGGCGCTGGAGGCGGCCCGGATCGCGCTGACGTACCGCACCCCGGTGTTCCTGCTGTCCGACGGCTACCTGGCCAACGGCAGCGAGCCGTGGCGGATCCCGGACGTGGACGAACTTCCCGATCTGCGGGTGCAGTTCGCCAGCGGTCCCAACCACACCACCGAGGACGGCGCCGAGGTCTTCTGGCCGTACAAGCGGGACCCGCAGACGCTGGCCCGCCCCTGGGCGCTGCCCGGCACCCCGGGCCTGGAGCACCGGATCGGCGGCATCGAGAAGCAGGACGGGACGGGCAACATCTCCTACGACCCGGCCAACCACGACTTCATGGTCCGCGTCCGCCAGGCCAAGGTCGACGGCATCGAGGTGCCGGACCTCGAGGTCGACGACCCGGACGGCGCCCGCACGCTCGTGCTGGGCTGGGGCTCGACGTACGGGCCGATCACCGCCGCCGTGCGCCGTATCCGCAAGGACGGCGGCCGTATCGCCCAGGCCCACCTGCGCCACCTCAACCCGTTCCCGAGGAATCTCGGGGAGGTCCTGAAGCGTTACGACAATGTAGTGGTGCCGGAGATGAACCTCGGGCAGCTCGCGGGGCTGATCCGGGCGAGATTCCTGGTCGACGCGCAGTCCTACAACCAGGTCAACGGCATGCCGTTCAAGGCGGAGCAGCTCGCCACGGTTCTCAAGGAGGCCATCAATGACTGAGACAGCGTCCGGTCTGCTGTCCCTGGTTCCGAAGGCCGAGGCCAAGCAGTCCATGAAGGACTTCAAGTCGGACCAGGAGGTCCGCTGGTGTCCCGGCTGCGGTGACTACGCGATCCTCGCCGCCGTGCAGGGCTTCATGCCCGAGCTCGGCCTGGCGAAGGAGAACATCGTCTTCGTCTCGGGCATCGGCTGCTCGTCCCGCTTCCCGTACTACATGAACACGTACGGGATGCACTCCATCCACGGCCGCGCCCCCGCCATCGCGACCGGACTCTCCTCCTCGCGCCGTGATCTGAGCGTCTGGGTGGTCACCGGCGACGGCGACGCCCTCTCCATCGGCGGCAACCACCTGATCCATGCCCTGCGCCGCAACGTCAACCTCAAGATCCTGCTCTTCAACAACAGGATCTACGGCCTGACCAAGGGCCAGTACAGCCCGACCTCCGAGGTCGGCAAGATCACCAAGTCGACGCCGATGGGCTCGCTCGACGCGCCCTTCAACCCGGTGTCGCTGGCGATCGGTGCCGAGGCCTCCTTCGTCGCCCGTACGGTCGACTCCGACCGCAAGCACCTCACCGATGTGCTGCGCGCCGCCGCCGACCACCCGGGCACGGCGCTGGTGGAGATCTACCAGAACTGCAACATCTTCAACGACGGCGCCTTCGACGCCCTCAAGGACAAGCAGCAGGCCGAGGAGGCCGTGATCCGCCTGGAACACGGCCGGCCGATCCGCTTCGGCGCGGACGGCGCCAAGGGCGTCGTCCGGGACGAGGCGACCGGCGATCTGAAGGTCGTCGCGGTCACTCCGGAGAACGAGTCGCGGATCCTCGTCCACGACGCGCACAGCTCCAGCCCGACCACCGCATTCGCGCTGTCCCGGCTGGCCGACCCGGACACGCTGCACAACACGCCCATCGGCGTGTTCCGCAGTGTCGAGCGGCCCGTCTACGACACCCTCATGGCCGACCAGCTGGAGACGGCCGTCGAGCAGAACGGCAAGGGCGACCTGGCCGCGCTGCTGGCCGGAAACGACACATGGACGGTCGTCGGCTGACCCGCACAGGCTGACGCGACGGTCAGTCCGTAGGGTCCGCCGAGGTCCTGCTCCCGAAGCCCGGGCTCCTTCTAGGAGACCCGGGCTTCGTCGTACGCCTCCCGCGCCCGCTCCACGTCCGGCACGTGCCGCTCGCTCCAGCGGGCCAGAGCCCACACCTGCTCGGCGGCCTCCTTGCCGAGCGGCGTCAGGGAGTAGTCCACGCGCGGCGGGATGACGGGCTTGGCGTCGCGGTGCACGAAGCCGTCGCGCTCCAGTGTCTGGAGCGTCTGCGCCAGCATCTTCTCGCTGACCCCGCCGATCGCGCGGCGCAGCTCGCTGAAGCGGTGCGAGCGGTCCAGCAGCGCTGCGAGGACGAGGACACCCCAGCGGCTGGTGACGTGCTCCAGAACGAGACGGGAGGGACACATCGTCCGGTTCACATCGGGCTTCCTGCTTACGCTCATGCCAGTACCTTACGTGAAAGTGGGTACTTTCCGATAGTTAGCACTGGCCGTAGAGTGAGTGGCGAGCCCCTACGAAACGGAGAAATCACCCATGAGCATCGTCGTCACCGGAGCCACCGGACACCTCGGCCGCCTCGTCGTCGAGCAGCTCCTCGCCGCCGGAACCTCCGCCGGCGACATCGCCGCGGTCGTACGCAGCAAGGAGAAGGCCGTCGGCCTCGCCGAGCAGGGCGTCGAGCTCCGCATCGCCGACTACGAGGCGCCCGAGACGCTCGCCGGCGCCTTCACCGAGAGCGACCGGGTGCTGCTGATCTCCGGGAACGAGGTCGGCCGGCGCGTGCAGCAGCACCAGGCCGTGATCGACGCGGCGAAGGCGGCCGGGGTCGCCCAGCTCGCCTACACCGGCGTCCTCGGCGGACCCGAGGCCGACTTCCGGCTTGCCGACGAGCACAAGGCCACCGAGCAGGCGATCCTCGACTCCGGCCTGCCGTACACCTTCCTGCGCAACGGCTGGTACACGGAGAACTACACCGGCAATCTCGCTCCCGTGCTGGAGCACGGCGCGGTCGTCGCCAACGCCGGTGAGGGCAGGGTCGCATCCGCCGCCCGCGCCGACTACGCCGCCGCGGCGGCGGCCGTGCTGACCGGCGAGGGTCACCTCGGCCGGTCGTACGAGCTGAGCGGGGACACGGCCTGGTCGCTCGCCGAGTACGCGGCCGAGATCGCGAAGCAGACCGGCAAGGACATCGCGTACACCAACCTCCCCGCCGAGGCGCACCAGCAGATCCTGACCGGCGCGGGCGTGCCGGAGGCCTTCGCCGCGATCCTCGTCGACGTGGACAAGGCGATCGAGCGCGGGCTGCTCGCCCGGACGAACGGCGACCTCAGCCGGCTCATCGGCCGGCCGACGACGCCGCTCGCGGACACGGTCGCCGCGGCTCTCGCACAGCAGTAATGACCGTATTGCAGATACGGGCATGACAGCCGGCCCTGCCCGGCGCTACCTTCGACAAGGACAGCGCGGCGCAGGGCGGCAGGAGGTTCGGTGAAGGACAGTGAGCAGCGGGCAGGACTGCTGTACGGGATCGGTGCCTACGGCATGTGGGGTCTGGTCCCGCTCTTCTGGCCGTTGCTGAAGCCGGCCGGCGCCGTCGAGATCCTCGCCCACCGCATGGTCTGGTCCCTGGCCGTGGTGGCCGTCGCGCTGCTGGCGCTGCGTCGCTGGGCCTGGATACGCGGGCTGCTGCGGGATCCGCGCAAGCTCGGCCTGATCGCCGTCGCCGCGACGGTGATCACGGTCAACTGGGGCGTCTACATCTGGGCCGTCAACGCCGGTCAGGTCGTCGAGGCGTCGCTCGGCTACTTCATCAATCCGCTGGTCACCATCGCGATGGGCGTGCTGCTGCTGAAGGAGCGGCTGCGGCCCGCGCAGTGGGCGGCGGTCGGCATCGGCTTCGCGGCGGTGCTGGTGCTGACGGTGGGATACGGCCGTCCGCCGTGGATCTCGCTGATCCTGGCGTTCTCCTTCGCGGTCTACGGACTGATCAAGAAGAAGATCAACATCGGGGGTCTGGAGTCGCTGGCCGCGGAGACAGCGGTGCAGTTCCTCCCGGCGCTCGGCTATCTGGTGTGGCTCGGGGCGCAGGAGTCGGCCACGTTCGGCACGGAGGGGGCCGGTCATGCGGCCCTGCTGGCGGCGACGGGCGTGGTCACGGCCGTGCCGCTGGTGTGCTTCGGCGCGGCGGCGATACGGGTGCCGCTGTCGACGCTGGGGCTGCTCCAGTACCTGGCGCCGGTGTTCCAGTTCCTGCTGGGTGTCGTCTACTTCCACGAGGCCATGCCCACCGAGCGGTGGGCCGGGTTCTCGCTGGTCTGGCTGGCGTTGACGATCCTGACCTGGGATGCGCTGCGGACCGCCCGGCGCACGCGGGCGGAGGCGGCGCGGCTGGCCGCGGCGGCGGCCACGGCCGCGGCCGTCGAGGGGGTCCCGGCTGCGAGCCCGGCCCCGCGGGAGGCTACGACGGGCTGAGCGGGCACGCCGCGCCGAGGCGGCCGCTGTACTGCGCCCCCTCCGGGCTCGGTCCGTCTTGGGCCGGGCCCGTTGTTCGTCCGCGGCCCGGTGGGTGGTTTGTGCCTGCCCGTTCCTCCTCCTAGGACTCCGTCCTGGTGGGACCCCCGGCGGAACGCCTGCACTCAAACCGACGGCGGACAGCCGACCCACGGGGGCAAGCCCCGACCGCTCACCCCGAAGGGGGGACGCGCAGGGGTCGTGTTCTGGACGTACAGCGCCCGCAGCTCGTGCGAAGCGCGGTGACCACGCGGCGGAGCCGCATATCGGATGCAGCGCAGTCCAGGACACGAGCCCCGGAGCGGACCCCCAGCGCCGCCGCCACGGCACGGGCCAACCCCGACAGACCCAGCCCGTACGGCGCTCGAGGACGGAGACCCCGGCCCACCGCACGGTGCCGGGCACGCTCCAAGCCCGTCCGGTGCTCGAGGACGGACACCCAAGCCCCCGCTGCGCGATACGGGTGCACCCCCGGGGGCAGCCGCGGGGGTCCGGGGGCGTCGGCCCCCGTCAGGGCGCGTGGCGGGCCCGGTGGACCCTGACCTTGTGGCGGTTGCCGCAGCGTTCCATCGCCCACCAGCGGCGGCGTCCGGGGCGGGAGGTGGCGACGAAGAGCAGCGGGCAGTCGTGTGCGGCGCATTCGCGGACGCGGTGGGCGTACGGGCCGGTGAAGAGGTCGATGGCGTCGCGGGCAACGGTCGATAGATGGGTGCCGGTCGCGCCGGGGGCCCAGTCGCGGGTGCCGTCCGGGGCGAGCCGGGCGACGAGGGGCGGGGCCGCGGCCGCCCCGTTCAGCACGGCCAGATCGTCCGCGTCGGCGCGGCGGCCGCGGGCGCGGGCACCGGTCAGCCGCCACAGCGCGTCCCGCAGCGCGGGTCGCAGCGGCCTCCGCCTCGTCCACGGTGACCTGCAGTCCGGGGGCGAGCCGGCTCTGGCCGGCCCAGCGCACGAGGCCGTCCGGCTCGCCCAGCACCTCGAAGCGCGCGAGGCCTCCGGGGCCGCCGGTGGGAAGCAACTCCAGGCAGAGCGCGCCCGGGTCGAAGCGGAACGACGTGCCCTCCGGTGTGTGCAGGGTCAGTCCGGGTGCTGTCGGCGAGTCCATTGCCACCTCCCTCGCGTAACCACTATGAGTGGTTACCATGACGCTGCACTGGAAGCTTGTGATCGACGCGACCGATCCGCTCACCCAGGCCGACTTCTGGGCCGAGGCCCTCGGATACCTGACCGAGGACCACAGCGCACTGATCGAGCGGCTGCTCGGCCTCGGGGCCGTACCGCCCGAGCTGACGGTGGAACACCACGACCGCCGGGCATGGCGTGATCTGGCCGCCGTCCGGCATCCGGACGACCCGTACGAGGAGGCGACCGGCACCGGTCTCGGCAGGCGACTGCTGTTCCAGCGGGTCCCGGAGGCCAAGACGGTCAAGAACCGGCTCCACCTCGACCTGCATCCCGGACCGGAGCGGCGGGACGCGGAAGCCGCCCGGCTGGAGGGGCTGGGCGCGACGGTGCTGCGGCGGGTGAAGGAGCCGGGCGGCGAGTGGGTCGTCATGCAGGACCCGGAGGGCAACGAATTCTGCGTGCAGTAGCGTCCGTTGAGCGAACCTGACTGACCGGTTTCCGCCCTTGACGGTCAGTCAGCATCTCGCTGAACATTCACCCACACGCCGCACCGAGTACAGCTCCAGCACCCTGCGACACCGCCGTCGCGGGGTGCCTCGCACGTTCCGTCCTGTCCCCGTACGGAATCCGGAGCCCCCCACATGACCCACTCTGTGCACAGACGCGCCGCCGCAGCCACGGCACTTGCCCTCGCCGGCCTGCTCGCCACCGCCGTGCCGACCGCCGCCTCGACCGCCACCGCCGCCGCACCGAGCGCCGCCCCTTCCCCGGCGGCGCTCGCCGCGCCCGACATCCCTCTCGCGAACGTCAAGGCCCATCTCTCCGACCTCCAGTCGATCGCCACCGCCAACGGCGGGAACCGCGCGCACGGCCGCGCGGGCTACAAGGCGTCGGTCGACCATGTGAAGGCCAAGCTGGACGCGGCCGGATTCACCACCACCGTCCAGCAGTTCACGTCCTCCGGCGCCACCGGCTACAACCTGATAGCCGACTGGCCCGGCGGCGACGCCAACCGGATACTCATGGCCGGCGCCCACCTCGACTCGGTGACCTCGGGCCCCGGCATCAACGACAACGGCTCCGGCTCGGCGGGCATCCTGGAGACCGCGCTTGCCGTCTCCCGCGCCCAGCTCCAGCCGGACAAGCATCTGCGCTTCGCCTGGTGGGGCGCGGAGGAGCTGGGCCTGGTCGGGTCCAAGTACTACGTCAACAACCTTCCGTCCGCCGAGCGTTCGAAGATCACCGGCTATCTCAACTTCGACATGATCGGCTCGCCCAACCCCGGGTACTTCGTCTACGACGACGACCCGGCGATCGAGAAGACCTTCAAGGACTACTTCGCGGGCCTCGGCATCCCGACCGAGATCGAGACGGAGGGCGACGGCCGCTCCGACCACGCCTCCTTCAAGAACGTGGGCATTCCGGTCGGCGGGCTCTTCACCGGCGCCAGCCGTACGAAGTCCACTGCGCAGGCCCAGAAGTGGGGCGGCACGGCAGGCCAGGCCTTCGACCGCTGCTACCACTCCTCCTGCGACACCACGTCCAACATCAGCGACACGGCGCTCGACCGGAACAGCGACGCGATCGCCCACGCGATCTGGACCCTGTCCGCCGGTACGACCGTCCCGCCGGACGGTGACGTCTACGAGAACACCGCCGACGTCCCCATCCCCGACAACGGCGCGGCCGTCACGTCCTCGGTCACCGTCTCGGGCCGCACCGGCAACGCCCCGTCCGCACTTCAGGTCGGCGTGGACATCAAGCACTCCTGGCGCGGTGACCTGATCGTCGACCTGGTGGCCCCGGACGGGACGGCCTACCGGCTGAAGAACTCCAGCGGCAGCGACTCGGCGGACAACGTCATCGCGACGTACACCGTGAACGCGTCGGGCGAGGCCGCGAACGGCACCTGGCGGCTCAGGGTCCAGGACGTGGCGGCGCAGGACGTCGGCTACATCGACAGCTGGAAGCTCACGTTCTGACCCCGCGAACCGCGGTCCCGCCGCCCGGGAGAGCGGACGACCCACCCCCCACAAGACTGCATGCGCGTGCATAGACTGCACGCGCATGCAGTCGCGTGCGTGTCGTCACCGGAGGGGTGAAGCAAGTGGCCGACCGCAGTTTCCTCTTTCTGCTGGGCAGCAGCCGCAACGGCGGGAACACGGAGGCCTTGGCCCGGCTCGCCGCCGAGCAGCTGCCCTCCGGGGCCGGACAGCGCTGGCTGCACCTCGGCGAACACCCGCTCCCCGACTTCGAGGACGTACGCCACGAGGGCGACGGCAGCTACCCCGCCCCCACCGGGCACGCGGCCACGCTGCTCGACGCGACCCTGGAGGCGACCGACCTCGTCATCGCCTCGCCGCTGTACTGGTACTCCGTCTCCACCTCCACCAAGCGCTACCTCGACCACTGGTCGGGCTGGATGCGGGTGCCGGGCGTCGGCTTCAAGGACCGGATGGCCGGGCGCACCCTGTGGGGCGTGACCGCGCTGGCGGGTTCGGAGGAGACCGCCGACCCGCTGGTGGGGACGCTGCGCCACACCGCGGCGTACATGGGGATGGCGTTCGGCGGGGTGCTGCTCGGCAATGGGACGCGGCCCGGTGACGTGGCCCGTGACACCACTGCCGCCGCCCGCGCGAAGACATTCTTCACTTCCTGACGCCGCACGCCCCCGGCGCTTCAGGCCGTGACGCCGGTGCGGGGGGGGCCCCCCCCAAGGGGGGCCCCCCCCCACCGTCCCACCGTCCCGCAGACGCGCCGCGGGCTACTGCGCCTCGTTCGCCGCCTTCACCAGCGCGTCCTTGGTGACCGCACCGACGAAGACCTTTCCGTCGTCCGTCATCAGGGCGTTGACCAGGCGGGTCTTGAAGACCGTGCCGGTACCGAAGTCGCCCTTCACCTGGTCGCCCAGCGCGTTCAGGAACTTCTCGGCCTCCGGCGGGACATCGCCCTCGCCGGCCTTCGGCGCCTTGAAGCCCTCGCCGCCCGGGACGGTGAGCTCGGCGACGGAGGTCCAGCCCTTGCCGATGACGTTCAGGCCGCTGAAGTCCTCCAGGCCCTCGAACTCCTCCAGCCCCTCGGGGGACTTGGGGGCCTCCTTCTCGCGGGTGTTCAGCTCGTCCGCCTCGGTGACCTTCGCGCCCTTCGGCGGCGTGAAGTCGAAGGTGGACGCGGCCGGCTTCGAGAAGTCCACCCGGGTGAAGCCCGCGTCGACCGCTGCCTTGCCGCCGTCGCTGGGCAGCAGTGTGAACTTCAGCGGTACGCCGTTCTCCGCGTCCACGGCGACCTTGATGGAGCCGATCGTCGAGCCGCTCTGCTTGGGCTTGATGACGAGCTGGTACGCGTCACGGCCGGCGATACGGGCCGTGCCGTCGACCGTCACCGAGGTCGTCTCGTCCGCGGCCTTCAGTGCCTCTTCGGCGAGCTCCTTGGGCGTGGTCGGCAGCTCCTTCGGCGCCTCCTCGTCCCTGCCGCCGTCCTTGGCCCCGCCGTGGTGCGCGCTGTCGTCCTTGCCGTGGACGACCTCGTTCGAGGCGCTGTCGTACGTCCAGACGTCCTCCCCGTTGTGGGTGACGCTGTACTCCTCGTCGCCGGACCGGAACGAAACCCGCTGCTTGTCCGGGCCGTCGGCCGCGACATCCACCTGGTGCGTGCCCGAGGCCAGCTCCATCAGCTTGGCGTCCGGCGACGCGGAGGTGCCGGACGTCTCCTTGCCGGCCTCCGGTACCAAGCTGCTCGCCAGGCCGCCCAGGTCCGGCAGGCCCAGGTCCGTGCTGATCTTCACCGTGCCGGAGAGCTGCTGCGCATCCGATGCGGCGATCTTCTCGATGAGTTCCTGTGCCGTGATCTTCGGCAGATCGGGGTCGCCTGACGCGGCGAGCGCCGGGACGAGCCCGATGGTCGCCGCGGCAACGCCTGCCACCGCGGCCGGGACGACGTACCGCGCCGCCCTCCGGCGGGCCGGGCCGACCTCCCCCGGCTCTTCGGTGATCGGTGCGTTCTCGTTCGGTGCCATGGTGTGCCCTACCTCCGTGATAGCGGCGTCGTCCGTCCACACCATCTGACCAAATCGCCCGGCAGGAAGCGTCAGCCCGCGGAATCAACTCCGCCTACTGCTGGGGTATGACCCGGGGACGCTCCGTCTCCCCCGACCCGTAGGGGGTCACCCGTGGTCGGCGCGGAACGAGGACACCGAACATGTGACTTGCGCCACACGCAGGGAGGTGGATCCGGGCTCAGCCGGCGCGGTGCACCACCGCGTCGCACAGCTCCTCCAGTGCTGCCTTGGCGTAGCAACCGGGCAGCGGCGCCAGCATCGCCCGCGCCTCCTCCGCGTACCGCACGGTGTCGCGTCGCGCCTGCTCCAGGGCCGGGTGGACCCGCAGCCTGGCCAGCGCCTCCGCGTGCCGTGCGTCATCCGTGAGGTCGCCCTCCAGCAGCTCGACCAGCTCCAGGTCCTCGGGCCGGCCGTGCGCGGCGGCCTGCTCGCGCAGCCTCAGCACCGGCAGCGTGGGGATGCCCTCGCGCAGGTCGGTGCCCGGGGTCTTGCCGGACTCGTGCGAGTCGGAGGCGATGTCGAGTACGTCGTCGGCGAGCTGGAAGGCGACGCCGAGCCGCTCGCCGTACTGGGTGAGGATGTCGGTGATGCCCTCGTCGGCGCCGGACGTCATCGCGCCGAAGCGCCCGGAGACGGCGATCAGCGAGCCGGTCTTGCCGCCGATGACGTCGAGGTAGTGCTCCACCGGGTCACGGCCGTCGCGCGGACCCGCGGTCTCCAGGATCTGGCCGGTGACCAGCCGCTCGAACGCCTCGGCCTGGATGCGGACGGCCTCCGGGCCCAGGTCGGCCAGGATGTGCGAGGCGCGGGCGAAGAGGAAGTCACCGGTCAGGACCGCCAGCGAGTTGCCCCAGCGGGCGTTGGCACTCGCCACGCCGCGGCGCACCTCGGCCTCGTCCATCACGTCGTCGTGGTACAGCGTCGCGAGGTGCGTCAGCTCGACGACGACGGCCGAGGGCACGACACCCGGCGCGTACGGATCGCCGAACTGCGCGGCCAGCATCACCAGCAGCGGCCGGAAGCGCTTCCCGCCCGCGCGGACGAGGTGCTGCGCGGCCTCCGTGATGAAGGGCACCTCGCTCTTGGTGGCATCGAGCAGTCCCGCCTCGACGGCCGCCAATCCGGTCTGGACATCGGCCTCAAGAGCCTGGTCCCGCACGCTCAGCCCGAAAGGCCCGACGACGGTCACGAGAGGTACTCCTGTCTGCTGACGATCACACGGATTGTCGATGTGTCGCTGCCATCACTCAAGTCAGCGTATCCGGTCCCCTTTCGATCAACGGCGGCGCCTTCCCGCCACCCCCGGTATGTTCGTGATCAACTCATACGACCGGAAGCATCACCATTGTCAGGAACCGCGACCGAACCTCCCACGAGGCTCCCCATGCGCATCCGCACGTCCTTCCCGTACGAGACCCGCCACGAGGACATCCGCATCCCGGTGGCGGACGGCACACGGCTGTACGCGCGGGTCTGGCGGCCGGTGACCGACGAGCCCGTACCGGCCCTCCTCGAGTACGTCCCGCACCGGCTGACCGACTGGACCGCCCCGCGCGACTGGCAGCGCCACCCCTGGTACGCGGGCCACGGCTACGCCTCCGTACGGGTGGACGTGCGCGGCCACGGCAACAGCGAGGGCGTGCCGGGCGACGCGTACTCCGCGGCCGAGCTCGCCGACGGGGTGGCCGTCGTGGAGTGGCTCGCCGGGCAGCCCTGGTGCAGCGGACGCGTCGGGATGATCGGGATCGCCTGGGGCGGGACCTGCGCGCTCCGGATCGCGGCGCTCGCGCCCGAGGCGCTTCGGGCGGTCGTCACGGTCTGCTCGACCGACGACCGCTACGACAACGAGGGGCACTACCTGGGCGGATCGGTCCTCGCCGAGCGCATGCACGCCCGGTCGGCCGCCATGCTGGCCTTCACCGCCCGGCCGCCGGACCCGCTGTACGCGGGAGACGGGTGGCGCGAGAGATGGCTGAACCGGCTCGACGCGCTGGAACCCCTCGTCCACACCTGGCTGGCGCACCAGACGCGCGACGCGTACTGGCAGGACAGCAGCGTGTGCGAGGACTACGGGGCGATCCGGGCGGCCGTGCTGGCGGTCGGCGGATGGCACGATCCGCACCGCGACACCGTGCTGCGCCTGGTCGAGCACCTCGACCCGGCGCGGGTTCGGGGGCTGATCGGGCCGTGGTCGCACCAGTACCCCGACCGGGGGCTCGCCCCGGGCCCGGCGATCGGCTTCCTCCAGGAGACGCTGCGCTGGTGGGACCACTGGCTCCGGGACGCGACCGAGTCCGGCAGAGCCTCCGGCGCGGGCGGCGTGATGTCCGAGCCGCTGCTGCGCTCCTGGATCGGCGAGTCCCACCCGCCCGCGACGACGTACGGCGAACTGCCCGGCCGCTGGGCCGGCGACGACGCCTGGCCGTCGCCACGCATCACCCCCGTGGTGCACGCCCTCCAGGGCGCGCCGCTCCTCGTCGACTCCCCCCAGCACACGGGGCTCGACGCGGGCCGCTGCCTGCCCTCCGGCGGCGACGCCGACCTGCCGCCCGACCAGCGCGACGAGGACGCGAGGTCGGCGAGCTTCGAGTTCGCGGTCCCCTACCGGACGGAGGTCCTCGGGCGCCCCAGGGTGACGCTGCGGCTCCGGGTGGACGCCCCCTCCGGCCAGGTCGTCGCCCGCCTGTGCGACGTGGCGCCCGACGGCTCCTCCACCCTCGTCACCCGCGGCGCGCTCAACCTCTCGGCCCGGCACGGCCCCGACCGGGCCGAGGCCTGGCCGCCCGGCGCCGCCGAGGACGTCACCTTCGAGCTGAGCGGCATCGGCCACACCTTCCCGCCAGGCCACCGGATCCGGCTGTCGGTCTCCTCCGCGTACTGGCCGTGGATCTGGCCCCGGGCCGGAACGGCGGGCTTCACGCTGCACCCCGAGGGCTCCGCCCTCGAACTGCCCGTCCGCGCCCCCACGGCCGACGCGATCGCCTTCGAGGAACCCGAGCAGTCCGAACCGCTCGGTGTCGTCACCCCCGTGACCCTGGACGAGCCCCGCCCCCCGCGGCTGATCGTCCGCGATGTCGCCAAGGGCGAGTGGCGCCTCGAGACCACGGCCGGCTTCGGCGGCACCCGGATCCACCCCGACGGCCTCGAGTTCACCGAGGACGCACTGGAGACGTACACGATCCGGGAACGGGACCCGCTGTCCGCGGGCTGCCGCTCCGACTGGAAGATCCGGCTGCACCGGCCCGAGCTCGGCTGGGACGTCCGCGTCGAGACCCGCTCCGAAGTCAGCTGCGACGCGGCCGACTTCCTGACCTCGGACGAAGTGATCTGCCGGCACGGCGACGAGGTCGTCTTCCACCACACCTGGGAGCAGCGCATCCCCCGCACGGCCGGCTGAGCGGACCCCGACGGCGGGGCCGAGCGGACCCGGACCCGCGCGGCCACATGGGCGCTGACGCCAGGTGCACCGCCCACGTAACGTGTCCCCCACACACGTGGAAAGCGAGGCAAGCACCGATGCCCGAGCAGAGCCCGCTCGATCTGGCCGAGGGGGACCCCTTCGGCCCGCACAACCTCCCCTACGGCGTCTTCACCACCGCGGACGAGCCCGACCGGCGGCGGCTCGGGGTCAGGATCGGCGACCATGTGCTCGACGCGGGGGCGGCGGCGCACACCCTCGGCTCCCCCTACGCCGCGCTGCTCGCACAGCCGAGCCTGGGCCCGCTGCTCGCGGCGGGCCGCACGGCCTGGCGTGACGTACGGCGCGCGCTCACCGCGTGGGTGACGGTGCCCGCGCACCGGCAGGACATCGAGCCGCTGCTGCGCCACCTCTCCGCGGTGACGCTGCATCTGCCGTACGAGGTCTCCGACTACGTCGACTTCTACTCCAGCGAGCACCACGCCACGAACGTCGGGCACATCTTCCGCCCCGACGGCGAGCCCCTCACCCCCAACTGGAAGCACATCCCGATCGGATACCACGGCCGCTCCGGCACGGTCGTCGTCTCCGGCACGGACGTGATCCGGCCCGCCGGCCAGCGCAAGGCACCCGCCGACCCGGCGCCCGTCTTCGGCCCGTCCGTCAAGCTGGACATCGAGGCGGAGGTCGGCTTCGTCGTCGGCACCCCGTCCGAGCTCGGCGGGCCCGTCCCCCTGTCCGCCTTCCGCGACCATGTGTTCGGGCTGCAGCTCCTCAACGACTGGTCCGCGCGGGACATCCAGGCCTGGGAGTACGTCCCCCTCGGCCCGTTCCTCGGCAAGTCCTTCGCCACCTCCGTCTCCGCCTGGGTCACCCCGCTGGAGGCCCTCGACGCCGCCCGCGTCGCCCCTCCCGCGCGCGACGTTCCCGTACTCCCCTATCTGGACGACTCCGGCGAGGAGGAGCCCGGCGGTTTCGACCTCCGTATCTCCGTCGCCATCAACGGACAGATCGTCAGCGAGCCGCCGTTCGCCACGATGTACTGGACGGCCGCCCAGCAGCTGACGCACATGACCGTCAACGGCGCCTCGCTCCGCACCGGCGACCTGTACGGCTCCGGCACGGTCAGCGGACCCGACGTCCACCAGCGCGGCTCCCTCCTGGAACTCACGTGGAACGGGCGGGACCCGCTGGAGCTCCCGTACGGGAAGCGGACGTTCCTGGAGGACGGCGACGAGGTCACGATGACCGCGTGGGCGCCCGGTCCGGACGGCGTACGGGTCGGCCTCGGTGAGGTCACCGGCCGGATCGTGCCCGCCGCCGACTAGTGGCGGATCTTCCCTCCACAACCACATAACCGCAGGCCGAAGGCGTGCCTTCGGCCTCGCGCAGTGGCGCAACACTGCCGCAGCACCATCGGCGGGCATGCGTCGGCAACCTCCGACGCTTGCCCGCCGAACGCATCCGAGACCACGCCGGACAGGGAGCGGCCACCGTCGCCGCCGGGCGTCGCCGGCTGCGTGCCGACCGGGCCCGGCAGCTCGCCGATCTGCTCCGCCACCGGATCATCACCGGTGGCTTCCCCAGCGGCACCCTGCCCCACGAGGGCACCATCGGCCGCGACTACGGCGCCGGCCGCAACACCGTCCGCCAGGCCCTCGACCTGCTGCGCACGGAGCAGCTCGTGGACCGGGTGCCGGGCCTCGGCACGGTCGTCGTCCGCCGCACGTACCGGCACGGCCTCAACCGGCTTCAGGGCCTCGCCGAGACCCGCACGGCACAGTCACCGACGAGGTCCGTACCGTGGGCTCGGTGCCGGCCCCCGTGCCGGTGGCCGCCCGGCTCCGCGTACCCGAGCACAGCGACGTGCTCTGCATCGAGCGGCTGCGCGTCCTCGGCGGTCTGCCGCTCTCCCTCGACCTCAGCCACCTCCCCATGGACATCGGCACCCGGCGGTGCGGGCGGCCGCGGCGGACTCGCTGCACGAGCTCGTCGAGACGCTGCTCCCGGAACCGGCCCTACGGGAGCCGCTGGTCGCCGCGCTCTTCGACAGCGACGACCCGGCGGTCAGAACCGCGGCCCTGTCCACCGGATGCCCGGCCGGGCTCGCCGCCGAAGCCGTGGAGGCCCTCGGCGACCCGGCCTGGCAGGTCCGCGCCGGCGCCGCCACAGCGCTGCGCGCCGCCGCATCCGGCCTCGCCGTACCCACCCTCGCAAAGGCACTCGGCGATCCCGACGCCGACGTCCGCAAGGCCGCCGTACTGTCCCTGCTCCGTCACGACCACGCCGACGCCCGTGCAGCCCTCGCGACGGCCACGAGCGACCCGGACGCCGACGTACGGGCCTATGCGGCCCGGAGCGTCACCAGTGCTCGGCCAGCCTGAGCACCAGGACCAGCACCGCTGACACCAGC
This sequence comes from Streptomyces sp. NPDC059909, assembly GCF_042730885.1. Taxonomy (NCBI): domain Bacteria; kingdom Bacillati; phylum Actinomycetota; class Actinomycetes; order Kitasatosporales; family Streptomycetaceae; genus Streptomyces; species Streptomyces sp. NPDC059909. Next base: position 8,076 of record NZ_JBHWKX010000018.1, on the reverse strand, counting down.
ACGAGCAGGACCCAGGCCGCGACCCAGGGCCGGCGGCGGTTGAGCAGATGACCGACCGCTCCGGTGATCTCGACGGCGGCGCCGATCAGCCCCAGTACGCCGATGACCGCCGCGATCCAGTACGCCCAGGCGTGCTCGCCGAGGAACCTCAGCAGCAGCAGGGCCGGGAGGAGCAGCACCGCCGGCCAGGTGTCGGCGATGCTCGAAGGGCTGCGCTGTTCGTCCTGCGCCACTGGCACGTTCATCAGTTCCCCCGCTGACGCGATCAAGGTCCGGCGTCCTGAAGGACGCCGGACCTTGATCGCGGGTTGCCCGGCCGCGCGCCGGCCAGGGCCCGGACACCCGGCACCCGCGGTGTCGGTGCCTGGCTGTAGGTTGCGGTCTCACCCTCTGTACAAGGAGCGCCACGCGCATGTCCATACCGCCGCAACCGCCATCGTCCCCGGAGCCGTACCCGCAGCCGCAGCAGTACGGACAGCCGGGGCCGTACGGGCAGCAGGGACCGTACGGACAGCCGGGGCAACCCGGGCCGTACGGCGGGCCGCAGGGCTGGTACGCCGCGCCGCAGCAGAAGACCAACACGCTGGCCATCGTGGCGTTCGTCATGTCGATCGTCTGTGCGCTGCCGCTGGTCCCGCTGATCCTGGGCATCATCGCCCTTTCCCAGATCCGCAAGAAGGGCGAGAAGGGCAAGGGCTTTGCCGTCGCCGCCATAGCCATCCACGGCGCGACCATCGCGTTCTACGCGCTCGTGGTGGTCCTCGGACTCTCCGGGGCGTTCGACGACGGCCCCGAGCCGAAGCGCGACACCAGTGGCCAGGTCACCAGCCCGGGCTCCAGCGATGTGCAGGACATCCGCGAGGGAGACTGCTTCAACACCGACGACGATCTGGCGGAGTACGGCGACAAGGAGGGCGCCCAGGCCGCCTTCTCGGTGCGCATCGTGCCCTGCGACCAGCCTCACGAGGGGGAGGCGTACGCCGTCTTCGACCTTGAGGACGGGCGGTACCCGGGTACGGAAAAGGTCACCAAGATCGCCGAGGAGAAGTGCGCCGGCACCGCGCTCACCGACTACGTGGGCGACGACCCGAAGCTCCCGGAGACGCTGGAGGTGTACTACTACCACCCGCAGTCCGCCAGCTGGACCCTCGGCGACCGCGAGGTCACCTGCTTCCTGGGCGACACCAGTGGCTCGAGCACCGGCTCGGTCCGCGCCACCGGTTCCTGAGCCAGGGCCGGGCCGCAGGACACGGACCGAGAGGTCAACTCGGGATTCGCAGGTGCGGTTGCCCGGACACCGGGGCCTGTCGTCGGTCAGGTCTCGTCGTCCGCCGTCCGCTCGCCCTCGGCCTGGGACGGAGTCGTCCGGGCGACGTCGGGGTGCTGCTCCTCGGTCGACTCGGGGTCCTCGCCCTCGGCCTGCGAGGGGGTCGTGTACTCGGGGTACTGGTACTGGTCGATCATGACGCTTCTCCTTTGACCCTCCAGCCCCTCCCGTGACCGAGCGTAGTCCTTTTCCGGCCGCCCGGCCCGTGCGCCCGGAGCAGGCCGAGGGCCCGGCGTCCGTCCTCCGGGACGCCGGGCCCTCACCGTGATCGCGTCCGTGGGCTACCGCACGAACACGCTCGCCTGCCCCGCCAGATCCAGGAAGTACTGCGGCGCCACACCGAGGACCAGCGTGACCGCGACACCCACCGCGATCGTCGTCGACGTGAGCAGCGACGGCACGGCGACCGTCGGGCCCTCGGGCTTGGGCTCGCTGAAGAACATCAGCACGATGACCCGGATGTAGAAGAACGCGGCGATCGCGGACGAGATCACACCGACCACGACCAGCACGCCCGCGCCGCCCTCCGCCGCCGCGCTGAAGACCGCGAACTTCCCGGTGAAACCGGACGTCAGCGGGATACCGGCGAAGGCCAGCAGGAACACCGCGAACACCGCGGCCACCAGCGGCGAACGCCGCCCGAGTCCCGCCCACTTGGACAGGTGCGTGGCCTCTCCGCCCGCGTCCCGGACGAGTGTGACGACGGCGAACGCGCCGATCGTCACGAACGAGTACGCGAGGAGGTAGAAGAGCACGGACGAGACCCCGTCCGGCGTGACCGCGATGACACCGGCCAGGATGAACCCGGCGTGCGCGATCGACGAGTACGCCAGGAGCCGCTTGATGTCGGTCTGGGTGATCGCGACGATCGCGCCGCCGAGCATGGTGACGATCGCGATCGCCCACATGACCGGCCGCCAGTCCCAGCTCAGCCCCGGCAGCACCACGTACAGCAGCCGCAGAAGGGCGCCGAACGCCGCGACCTTCGTGGCCGCCGCCATGAAGCCGGTGACCGGGGTCGGCGCGCCCTGGTAGACGTCGGGCGTCCACATGTGGAACGGCACCGCGCCGACCTTGAAGAGCAGCCCCATCAGGATCATCGCGCCGCCGATGAGCAGCAGGGCGTCGTTGCCCATGGTGGACGCGAGCGCGGGGTCGATGGCCTGGACGGTGCCGTCGACGACCTCGGCGATCCGCGCGTACGAGACGGAGCCCGCGTAGCCGTACAGCAGGGCGATGCCGAACAGCAGGAACGCGGAGGAAAACGCCCCGAGCAGGAAGTACTTCACCGCGGCCTCCTGCGACATGAGCCGCTTGCGGCGCGCCAGGGCGCACAGGAGGTACAGCGGCAGGGAGAAGACCTCGAGCGCGATGAAGAGCGTCAGCAGGTCGTTCGCCGAGGGGAAGACGAGCATCCCGGAGATGGCGAAGAGGGCCAGCGGGAACACCTCGGTGGTGGTGAACCCGGCCTTGACCGCGGCCTTTTCGCTGTCGCTGCCCGGTACGGACGCGGCCTGCGCGGCGAACGAGTCGACGCGCTTCCCGTGAGCCTCCGGGTCGAGCCGCCGCTCGGCGAAGGTGAAGATCGCGACCAGCGAGGCCAGCAGGATGGTGCCCTGCAGGAACAGCGCGGGCCCGTCCACCGCGATGGCGCCCATCGCGGCGATGTGCGCCTTGGTGGTGCCGTATCCGGCGGCGGCAAGGCCGACCACCGCGGCGAACGCGGCGGCCAGCGCGACGACGGAGAGGAACACCTGTGCGTAGTAGCGGCCCTTGCGCGGGACGAGTGCCTCGACCAGCACACCGACGACCGCCGCGCCGACCACGATGAGCGTGGGGGCGAGCTGGGCGTACTCGATGTGCGGGGCCGGGATCTTGTCCAGCGGCTCGGCTGCCGTTGTCCACAGGCTGTGGACAGCTGTTGCGCTCACTTGGCCGCCTCCACCTCGGGCTGGGGGTCCTTCATCTGGACGTCGGACATGGTGTGCTCCACGGCCGGGTTGACGATGTCCGTCAGCGGCTTCGGGTAGACGCCGAGGAAGATCAGCAACGCGATCAGCGGGGTGACCACCAACAGCTCACGCAGGCGCAGATCCGGCAGGCTCCGCACCTCCTCCTTCACCGGGCCGGTCATCGTCCGCTGGTAGAGGACCAGGGTGTAGAGCGCGGCGAGCACGATGCCGAAGGTCGCGATGATGCCGACCACCGGATAGCGGGCGAACGTGCCGACCAGGACCAGGAATTCACTGACGAAGGGCGCGAGCCCCGGCAGCGACAGGGTCGCCAGACCGCCGATGAGGAAGGTGCCGGCAAGCACGGGGGCGACCTTCTGCACCCCGCCGTAGTCGGCGATGAGCCGCGAGCCGCGCCGCGAGATCAGGAAGCCGGCCACCAGCATCAGCGCGGCCGTCGAGATCCCGTGGTTGACCATGTACAGGGTCGCGCCGGACTGGCCCTGGCTGGTCATCGCGAAGATGCCCATGATGATGAAGCCGAAGTGCGAGATCGACGCGTACGCGATCAGGCGCTTGATGTCCCGCTGGCCCACCGCGAGCAGGGCCCCGTACACGATGCTGATCAGCGCCAGCACCAGGATCGCCGGGGTCGCCCACTCCGACGCCTCCGGGAACAGCCCGAGGCAGAAGCGGAGCATCGCGAAGGTGCCGACCTTGTCGACCACGGCCGTGATGAGCACGGCGACCGGGGCGGTCGACTCACCCATCGCGTTGGGCAGCCAGGTGTGCAGCGGCCACAGCGGCGCCTTCACCGCGAAGGCGAAGAAGAAGCCGAGGAACAGCAGCCGCTCGGTGTTGGTCGCCATGTCGAGCTGCCCGCCGGCCCGCGCCTCGGCGATCTCGGTGAGGGAGAAGTTCCCCGCGACGACATAGAGCCCGATGACCGCGGCCAGCATGATCAGCCCGCCGGCCAGGTTGTAGAGCAGGAACTTCACCGCGGCGTACGAGCGCTGGGCCGCCGCGTTCTCGTCGCTGCCCGCGTGGGCGCGGTCCCCGAAGCCGCCGATGAGGAAGTACATCGGGATGAGCATGGCTTCGAAGAGGATGTAGAAGAGGAAGACGTCGGTGGCCTCGAAGGAGAGGATCACCATCGCCTCGACCGACAGGATCAGGGCGAAGAAGCCCTGGGTCGGCCGCCAGCGCTTCGACTTGGTCTCCAGGGGGTCGGCGTCGTGCCAGCCGGCCAGGATGATGAAGGGGATCAGCACGGCGGTCAGCGCGATCAGCGCCACCGCGATCCCGTCCACGCCCAGCTCGTACCGCACGCCGAAGTCCTTGATCCAGGCGTGGGATTCGATGAGCTGATAGCGGTCGCCGCCGGGGTCGAACCGGGCGCCCACGATCACCGCCAGCACGAGCGTGCCGAGCGAGACGAGCAGCGCCAGCCATTTGGCGGCGGCGCGCCGCCCGGCCGGAACGGCGGCCGTGGCGATCGCTCCGATCGCCGGGAGCGCCGCCGTCGCCGTCAGGAGGGGAAAGCCAGCGTTTGCCACTTGCGACATCGTGGTCACACCGCCCTCATCAGCAGGGTCGCGGCGATCAGCACCGCCGTACCTCCGAACATCGAGACCGCGTAGGTGCGGGCGTAGCCGTTCTGCAGCTTGCGGAGCCGGCCGGAGAGACCGCCGAACGACGCCGCCGTGCCGTTGACGACTCCGTCGACGAGGGTGTGGTCCACGTACACGAGCGAGCGGGTGAGGTGCTCGCCGCCGCGGACCAGGACGATGTGGTTGAAGTCGTCCTGGAGGAGATCGCGGCGGGCGGCCCGGGTGAGGAGCGATCCGCGCGGGGCGACCACCGGGACCGGACGGCGCCCGTACTGGACGTAGGCGAGCGCGACGCCGATGACCATCACCGCGACCGTGGACGCGGTCACCGCGCCCGCGCTGATCGGCGGGTGTCCGTGCTCGAACTCGGTCACCGGCTTCAGCCAGTTCACGAACGCGTCGTGGAACGAGAACAGTCCGCCCGCGAAGACCGACCCGAAGGCGAGCACGATCATCGGCAGGGTCATCGTCTTCGGGGACTCGTGCGGATGCGGCATCTCGCCCGGGTGGACCTCGATGCCGGGCTCGACGCTGGGCGCCGTGTCCGGGTCGGGGGCGGGCTGCCAGCGCTTCTCGCCGAAGAACGTCATGATCATCACCCGCGTCATGTAGAACGCGGTGATCGCGGCGCCCAGCAGGGCGACTCCGCCGAGGATCCAGCCCTCCGTGCCGCCCTTGGCGAAGGCCGCCTCGATGATCCTGTCCTTGGAGAAGAAGCCGGACAGGCCCGGGAAGCCGATGATCGCGAGATAGCCGAGGCCGAAGGTGACGAAGGTGACCGGCATGTACTTCCGCAGTCCGCCGTACCTCCTCATGTCCACCTCGTCGTTCATGCCGTGCATGACCGAGCCGGCGCCGAGGAAGAGCCCGGCCTTGAAGAAGCCGTGCGTCACCAGGTGCATGATCGCGAAGGCGTATCCGATGGGGCCGAGGCCGGCCGCCAGGATCATGTAGCCGATCTGCGACATCGTCGAACCGGCCAGTGCCTTCTTGATGTCGTCCTTCGCGCAACCGACGATCGCACCGAAGAGGAGCGTGACCGCACCGACGATGGTGACGACGAGCTGTGCGTCGGGCGCGGCGTTGAAGATCGCGCCGGAGCGGACGATCAGATAGACACCGGCGGTCACCATCGTCGCCGCGTGGATCAGGGCCGAGACCGGGGTCGGGCCCTCCATCGCGTCCCCGAGCCAGGACTGCAGTGGCACCTGGGCGGACTTGCCGCAGGCGGCGAGCAGGAGCAGCAGTCCGATGGCCGTCAGCGTGCCCTGGGAAGTCTCGTCGGTGGCACCGAACACCGGGCCGAAGGTGAACGTCCCGAAGGTCGTGAACATCACCATGATCGCGATCGACAGGCCCATGTCGCCGACCCGGTTGACCAGGAAGGCCTTCTTCGCCGCGGTCGCGGCACTGGGCTTGTGCTGCCAGAAGCCGATGAGCAGGTACGAGGCGAGGCCGACGCCCTCCCACCCGACGTAGAGCAGCAGGTAGTTGTCGGCGAGGACCAGCAGGAGCATCGCCGCGAGGAACAGGTTGAGGTAGCCGAAGAAGCGGCGGCGGCGCTCGTCGTGCTCCATGTACCCGACGGAGTACAGATGGATGAGCGAGCCGACACCGGTGATGAGCAGGACGAAGGTCATCGACAGCTGGTCGAGCTGGAAGGCGACGTCCGCCTGGAAGCTCTCGACCGGGATCCAGCTGTACAGGTACTGGTACATGGTCCTGTCGTCGCCGGGCCTGCCCAGCATGTCGACGAAGAGCACGACGCCGATGACGAAGGAGACGGCGGCGAGCAGCGTGCCGATCCAGTGGCCCGTGCGGTCGAACCGGCGGCCGCCGCACAGCAGCAGGGCGGCGCCGAGCAGGGGCGCCGCGATCAGCAGCGCAATCAGGTTCTCTGCGTTCATGTCGTTCTAGCGCCCCTTACAGCTTCATCAGGCTGGCGTCGTCGACCGAGGCCGAGTGGCGGGAACGGAACAGCGACACGATGATCGCGAGCCCGACGACGACCTCCGCGGCGGCGACGACCATCGTGAAGAACGCGATGATCTGGCCGTCGAGGTTGCCGTGCATCCGGGAGAAGGCCACGAACGCGAGGTTGCAGGCGTTGAGCATGAGCTCGACGCACATGAAGACCACGATCGCGTTCCGCCTGATCAGCACGCCCGCCGCACCGATGGTGAACAACAGGGCGGCGAGATAGAGGTAGTTGACCGGATTCACTGGCTGACCTCCTGTCCGTCCCTGTCGTGCTCCCCGTCCCGGTCCTTGTCGAGGCCCTTGTCACGGATCTCGTCGTGGTCACGGCCGAGGCGCTCCTCCGCGCGCTGCTCCAGCGCCTTGAGGTCGTTCAGCGCCTCGCGCGACACATCGCGGATCTGACCGCGGGCGCGCAGCGTCTTGCTGACGGTGAGGTCGGACGCTGTGCCGTCCGGGAGAAGACCCGCGATGTCCACCGCGTTGTGCCGGGCGTACACACCGGGCGCGGGCAACGGCGGCAGGTGCTTGCCCTCGCGCACCCGCTGCTCGGCCAGCTCCCGCTGGGTCCTGGCCCGCTCGGTGCGCTCGCGGTGGGTGAGCACCATGGCGCCGACGGCCGCCGAGATGAGCAGCGCGCCGGTGATTTCGAAGGCGAAGACGTACTTGGTGAACAGGAGGGCGGCGATGCCCTCGACATTGCCGCCCGCGTTGGCCTGGCCGAGGCCGATGAACGAGTCCGACGTCAGCGCGGCGTTGGAGATACCGGCGATCAGCAGGACGCCGAAGCCGAGTCCGCAGAGCGACGCCCACCAGCGCTGGCCCTTGATCGTCTCCTTGAGGGAGTCCGCGGCCGTGACGCCGACGAGCATGACCACGAAGAGGAACAGCATCATGATCGCGCCGGTGTAGACGACGATCTGGACGATGCCCAGGAAGTACGCCCCGTTGGCCAGGTAGAAGACCGCCAGGATGATCATCGTCCCGGCGAGGCACAGCGCGCTGTGCACGGCCTTCTTCATGAGAACGGTGCACAGCGCGCCAATGACGGCGAGGGGACCCAGCACCCAGAACTGGACGGCCTCGGGAGTCGAGGCGGCCGCGGCGAGCGTGGCGCTCATTAGAGGACCATCCCTTCTGCAGCCCTCACGAGTAGGGTTGTGACCTCTCGGTCCCGGTGGGTGCACGGCCATCGGTGCGAGCCGCTCGA
>NZ_JBHWKX010000017.1:90604-124735 GCF_042730885.1 Streptomyces sp. NPDC059909 | reverse complement strand
AAAGCTGCCGCCGCCTCGGGCGACGGCAGCAGCTTCACCTGCACCACGACCTTCACGCCAACAACCTAAGCGTCACCACTGACAACAGCCGAAAGCACAGGTCACGACGGATATGCAGGGAACTCCGCCGCTGCGCGGCTCCGCGCCAAGGACCCATTCCTCCCCGCCCTGAAGGACGGGGCCTCCTGGGAGAAATCAGGTGAAAACGCAGTGGCAGCGGAGTGCAGCCTGCGCTTGGATGCTCGGCGTGACCTCTGTGGATCTTGATGATCGTCGTGGACTGCTGGATGTGCTCGAGCGGTACTACGACGCGGTCCCCCGCTCCGGCGCGCGGACCGAAGACCTGGGCCCGCTGACCCTGTTCGTCCGAGAGGGGCAGGGCTGGCCCTACTACGCGCGTCCCGCCCTGGGATGGTCCGGAGCGGTGAGTGCCGCCGATGTGACCCGCGTGCGCGCACGACAGCGGGAACTGGGCATCCCGGAGAGTTTCGAGTGGGTCGCCGAGACCACGCCTGCGCTGCAGGCCGCGGCCGAGCAGGCGGGCCTCGTGGTGCACGAGCACCCCTTGATGGTGCTCGGTCCGGACGTACCGACGCCCGTGGTGCCCGAGACGGCCGACGGTTCGCTGCCGCGGGCCGTCGTGCGGATCCTGGGGCCCGGCGACCTCACACTGCCGAGCGCGCTGGCAGTTCCTCGCCTGGCCTTCGCCGAACCGGGCACCCAGGTCGGGGAGGCCGGCCTCGCGGAACTGGAGGAGGCCACGCGGGCCTGCGAGGACGACGGGTCGGTGAGCAGCATGGTGAAACGCATCCATGCCGGCCTGTCGTACATTGCCGCCGCGGTGGAGGACGGAACGGCGCTGTGCGCCGGTCAGCACCAGCCGGTGGGTCCGGTCAGCGAGATCGTCGGTGTCGCCACGCTGCCGACCGCGCGCCGCCGTGGGCTTGCGCGCGCGGTCACCGCGGCGCTGGTGGCCGACGCGCGGTCGCAGGGTGTCGAGACCGTCTTCCTGTCCGCGAACGACGACGACGTCGCCCGTATCTACGCCGGGCTCGGATTCCGCCGCGTGGCCACCGCACTGATCGCCGAACCCTGATCGCCGAACCCTGGACACCCGGGTCTCACCCGTGACCCGCTCACGCCCTGCCCCGTGCCGCAGGGCGGGGCGACGGACCCCGGATCGGGATGGTCCTTCTGCCTGCCGTGTGGTGAGCCCGTCGCCCCTCAGAAATCCCCGCCATGTCCCGGTCCCGAACCGTGGCGAGGCAGGTCCACACCATTGCCGTACCGGCCGCGCGAGCACTGAGCCGGCACCCCTCCGACCCGTTTGTGTGCTGCCCCTGTGGCGCATCTGCGGGGCAAAGGCGGGTGCGCAAGGATAGGCGTATGCCGAACCGACTCGCGCAGGCCACTTCCCCGTACCTCCTCCAGCACGCGGACAACCCCGTTGACTGGTGGCCATGGGAGACCGATGCGTTCGAAGAAGCCCGGCGGCGCGACGTCCCCGTGTTCTTGAGCGTCGGCTACAGCGCCTGCCACTGGTGCCACGTCATGGCCCACGAGTCCTTCGCGGACGACGACACCGCTGCGTACATGAACGAGCACTTCGTGTCCGTCAAAGTGGACCGTGAGGAGCGGCCCGACGTGGACGCCGTCTACATGGAGGCTGTGCAAGCTGCCACTGGGCAGGGCGGCTGGCCCATGACCGTGTTCCTGACCCCGGACGGGGAGCCCTTCTACTTCGGCACGTACTTCCCGCCCGCCCCCCGCCACGGCATGCCGTCCTTCCGCCAGGTGCTGGAGGGCGTCGCCGCGGCCTGGAGCGGTCGGCGCGACGAGGTCGCGGACGTGGCCGGGAAGATCGTCAGGGATCTGGCGGGACGGTCGCTCGCGTTCGGGGGGCAGGGGCAACCGGGGGAGGAGGAGCTGGCCCAGGCGCTGCTCGGGCTGACCAGGGAGTACGACCCGGGGCAGGGCGGGTTCGGCGGGGCGCCGAAGTTCCCGCCGTCGATGGTGGTCGAGTTCCTGTTGCGGCACTACGCGCGGACCGGCGCCGAAGGGGCGCTGCAGATGGCCGCCCACACGTGTGAGGCGATGGCCAGGGGCGGGATCTACGATCAGCTCGGGGGCGGGTTCGCGCGCTACTCGGTGGACCGCGCGTGGGTGGTGCCGCACTTCGAGAAGATGCTCTACGACAACGCCCTGCTGTGCCGGGTGTACGCGCATCTGTGGAAGGTGACCGGCAGCGATCTGGCGCGCCGGGTCGCCCTGGAGACCGCGGACTTCATGGTGCGGGAGCTGCGCACGCCGGAGGGCGGCTTCGCGTCCGCGCTGGACGCCGACAGCGACGACGGCACGGGGAAACATGTGGAGGGCGCGTACTACGTGTGGACGCCCGCGCAGCTGACCGAGGTCCTCGGCGCGGAGGACGCGGAGTTCGCCGCGCGCCGCTTCGGGGTGACCGAGGAGGGGACCTTCGAGGAGGGCGCCTCGGTGCTGCAACTCCCGCAGGACGCGGGCGTGGAGGACGCCGCCCGGGTGGAGTCCGTACGGGCACGGCTGCTCGCCGCCCGTGCGGAGCGGGCCCGGCCGGGGCGGGACGACAAGATCGTCGCCGCGTGGAACGGGCTGGTGATCGCGGCGCTCGCGGAGACCGGCGCCTACTTCGACCGGCCCGACCTGGTCGAGCGGGCGACGGAGGCCGCCGATCTGCTCGTACGGCTGCACATGGACGAGGGCGCGCGGCTGGCGCGTACCTCCAAGGACGGCCACAGGGGCGCGAACTCCGGGGTGCTGGAGGACTACGCCGACGTCGCCGAGGGCTTCCTCGCGCTCGCGAGCGTGACGGGCGAGGGCGTGTGGCTGGAGTTCGCGGGCTTCCTGCTGGACATCGTGCTGGACCAGTTCGTCTCGGACGACGGGGCCCTGTTCGATACTGCGCATGACGCAGAGCAGCTCATCCGGCGTCCGCAGGACCCCACCGACAATGCGGCCCCTTCCGGCTGGACGGCCGCGGCCGGTGCCCTGCTCTCGTACGCCGCGCACACCGGTTCCGAGGCCCATCGCACCGCCGCCGAGGGGGCGTTGGGCGTCGTGAAGGCGCTCGCACCCCGGGCGCCGCGGTTCATCGGCTGGGGGCTCGCCGTCGCGGAGGCGCTGCTCGACGGGCCGCGTGAGATCGCGGTGGTCGGGCCGCAGGGCGAGCCGGGCACCCGGGAGCTGCACAAGGCCGCGCTGCTGGGCGGCGCGCCGGGCGCGGTGGTCGCCGTGGGGGAGCCGGGCAGTTCGGAGTTCCCGCTGCTCGTGGACCGTCCGCTGGTCCAGGACCGGCCCGCGGCGTATGTCTGCCGGCACTTCGTCTGCGCCGCGCCCGTCACCGAAGTGGATGCCCTGAAGCGGGAGTTGACTCCTGGTACGTAAGGGGTTCCGAGGGAATCCGGTGGCCTGACCGAAACGCGTCATTCATCGAAACGGGCACACGGCCGTCACAGTTTCTGCCTATTCTCTCCACTGCTGACACAGCAGCTGCGTTGCGCGGGGACTGCATTCGATATGCGGCTCCGCCGCGGTGCGCAGGGGGGTTCAAGGGGGAAGAGCGCGGTGGGCGAGGGGGTCTGCCGCGCCGTTTCCCCTGCTTGAGGGGGGACAATTGCTCACATCTGTGCTCATCGCTGCCGTTTCCATGGCACTGTTCTGGATGGCCGCGTTCACGCTCTGGTGGCAGATGCATGCGTGGCGTACGCCGGAGACGCTCGCGTCGACGCGCTTCGAGAGCCCGGCGGGTGCGGAGGGACTGTCGTTCTCCCTGCTGCTGCCCGCCCGGCACGAACAGCTGGTGCTGGAGCACACCATCACCCGCTTGCTCGAGTCCAGCCACCGCGACTTCGAGATCATCGTCATCGTCGGGCACGACGATCCGGAGACGACCGAGGTCGCCGCGCGCGCCGCGGCACGCGACCCGGACCGGGTGCGGGTCGTCGTCGACACCCACGACAGCAAGAACAAACCGAAGGCGCTCAACACCGCCCTGCCGCACTGCCGCGGCGATGTCGTCGGGGTCTTCGACGCCGAGGACCAGGTCCACCCGGAGCTGCTCACCCATGTCGACCACGCCTTCACCGCCACCGGCGCCGACGTGGTCCAGGGCGGCGTCCAGCTGATCAACTTCCACTCGTCGTGGTACGCGCTGCGCAACTGCCTCGAGTACTTCTTCTGGTTCCGCTCCCGGCTGCACCTCCACGCGGCCAAGGGCTTCATCCCGCTCGGCGGCAACACCGTCTTCGTCCGCACCGACGTGCTGCGCGAGGCCGGCGGCTGGGACCAGAACTGCCTCGCCGAGGACTGCGACCTGGGGGTCCGCCTGTCCAGCAAGGGCAAGAAGGTCGTCGTCGCGTACGACGCGGACATGGTCACCCGGGAGGAGACGCCCGGCACGCTCATGTCGCTGCTCAAGCAGCGCACGCGCTGGAACCAGGGCTTCCTGCAGGTCTACCGGAAGAAGGACTGGAAGCAACTGCCCACGCTCGGCCAGCGGATGCTCGCCCGCTACACGCTGATGACCCCGTTCATGCAGGCCTTCACCGGCCTGATCATCCCGCTCAACGCGGCGGTCGCGCTCTTCCTCGACGTGCCCGTCGGGATCGCCTTCATCACCTTCCTGCCGCTCATCACCGCCCTGGTGACCTTCGTCTTCGAGGTCGTCGGGCTCCACGACTTCGGTACGCAGTACGGGCTCAGGGTCCGCTTCTCGCACTACGCCAAGCTCATCGTCGGCGGCCCCTTCTACCAGGTGGTCCTCGCGGGCGCGGCCGTACGTGCCGTGTGGCGCGAGCAGCGGGGCCAGCGCGGGTGGGAGCTGACCAGCCATGTCGGCGCGCATCTCGCCGGCGACTCCCGTGACTCCCGTGACTCCCGCGAATCCCGAGAGGACGTCCTCGCGTGACCTCCACCCTCACGGCGGCGCCACCGGTGGCGGCCGCCCGCCCCGTCGATCCCGGAAAACCCCTGTCCGTCCGGCCCGTCGTCCGCTTCCGCTCCTCCCGGCCCGATCTGCTGCTGTGCGGGGCGCTGCTGGTGGCGGTCCTGCTGGTCCAGGGCTGGAACATCCAGCACTTCCCGACCCTGAGCGACGACGAGGGCACGTATCTCGCGCAGGCCTGGGCGGTGCAGGAGGGCAGGGGCCTCGCCCACTACACGTACTGGTACGACCATCCGCCGCTCGGCTGGATCCAGCTCGCGGCGCTCACGTGGATACCCTCGCTGATCGCGCCCGAGACGATGACGGTCGCCTCGATGCGGGGCGCGATGCTGCTGGTCAGCGGGGTCAGTGCGGTCCTGCTGTACGTGCTGGCGCGACGGCTGTGGCTGCCGCGCTGGGCGGCGGGGCTCGCGATGCTGCTCTTCGGTCTCTCGCCGCTGTCCGTCGTCCTCCAGCGGGAGATCTTCCTCGACAACATCGCCGTGATGTGGATGCTGCTGGCGTTCTGCCTCGCGGCCTCGCCGAGCCGGCACCTGTGGCACCACTTTGCGGCGGGGCTCACAGCGGCGGTCGGGGTGCTGACGAAGGAGACCATGCTGGTCGTGCTGCCCGCGCTGCTGGTGACGATGTGGCGCTTCAGCCACCGCGACACCCGTAAGTTCGCGGTCACCGGCGCGGTCACCGCGTGCGCGCTGATCGGTTTCTCGTACCCGCTGTTCGCCCTCCTCAAGGGCGAGCTGATGCCGGGCGCGGGCCATGTGTCGCTGTGGGAGGGCATCACCTACCAGATGAGCCGCCCGGGCTCCGGTTTCCTCCTCACCGAGGGCACCGGCTCGAACGGTGTGCTCCGGTCCTGGCTCTACTACGACCGCGTCCTCCCGCTCGGCGGCCTCGCGGGCGCGGCGCTGCTGCTGGTCACCCTGCGCTGGTCGGTGACCGCGCGGGCGCTCGCCGGGCCGGCGCTGGCCGTCGCGATCCTGACGGCGGTCGCGCTTCGGCCGTCCGGCTATCTGCCCGCGATGTACGTCATCCAGGCGCTGCCCTTCCTGGCGCTGGTGCTGGCGGGCGGCGCGGCGAGCGTCGCGCACGCGGTGCTGCGCCGGTGGCGGCGGCCGGAGGAGGGGCGCCCGCTGACGCTCGCACGCCGGACGGTCGCGGTGCTGCTCGCGGCGGGCGCCGCCGTGTACGTCGTCCCGCGCTGGTACGACGGCGACCGCACCGCCATGACGGCCGACGCCAACGCCCCGTACCGCGCCGCGGCCCACTGGCTCGCCACGGAGGTACCCGACCCGGCCCGCACCCGGGTCCTCGTCGACGACGCGCTCTGGCTCGACCTCGTGCACGCCGGCTACGAGCCCGGGCTCGGCGCGATCTGGTTCTACAAGGCCGACCTCGACCCGGCGGTCACGAAGACGATGCCCGGCGGCTGGCGCGACCTCGACTACGTGGTCGCCTCCCCGACGGTACGGCGCGACGCGCGCGACCTGCCCAACGTGAAGGCCACGCTGGAGCATTCGACACCCGTCGTCACCTTCGGCGAGGGCGAGGACCGGATCGAGATCCGCGAAATCGGGGGAGCTGAACGGAATTGACGACCCATCACGCAGGAGCCGAGGACCTGGACGATCCGGCCGGTACCGCCGCGGCGGGCCCCCTGGCCGGACGGCGCACCGCCGAGGCCCGGGAGCCGGTCGACGTCGCCGAGCCCGCCGCTGTCACCATCGTCATCCCCACCTTCAACGAGTCCGGGAACGTGCGGGAGCTGCTGCACCGGCTCACCGAGTCGGTACCCGTGCGGCTGCCCTGTGAGGTCGTCTTCGTCGACGACTCCACCGACGACACCCCGGCGGTGATCGCCGATGCCGCGCGTGAGTGCCCGTTCCCGGTGTCCGTCATCCACCGCGAGGCGCCCGACGGAGGGCTCGGCGGCGCCGTCGTCGAGGGTATGCGGGCCGCCGCATCCGACTGGATCGTCGTCATGGACGCCGATCTGCAGCATCCGCCGGCCCTCGTGCCCGATCTCGTCGCCACGGGCGAGAAGGAGTCCGCCGACCTGGTCGTGGCCAGCCGCTATCTGCCCGGCGGCAGTCGCGCCGGGCTCGCGGGCGGCTACCGGGTCGCCGTCTCGCGGGGGGCGACCTGGCTGGCCAAGGGACTCTTCCCGCGTGCGCTGCGCGGGATCAGCGACCCGATGAGCGGCTTCTTCGCGATACGGCGGGCCGCGGTGACCGCGGACGCGCTGAAGCCCCTGGGCTACAAGATCCTGCTGGAGCTGGCGGTACGCTGCCGGCCGGCCGCCGTCGCCGAGGTGCCGTTCGTCTTCCAGGACCGCTTCGCGGGCGAGTCCAAGTCGACGGCGAAGGAAGGCGCACGCTTCCTGCGGCACCTGGTCGAGCTGCGCACCGCCTCTCCGCTCGCCCGGATGGTCGCCTTCGGTCTGATCGGGCTCACCGGATTCGTCCCCAACCTGGTCGCGCTGCATGCGCTGGTCGGCTCCGGGCTGCACTACCTGCCCGCCGAGATCCTCGCCAACCAGCTGGGCGTCCTGTGGAACTTCCTCCTCATCGAGGTGCTGCTCTTCCGCGACCGGCGCCAACACCGGCACTGGGCGGACCGGGTGGGCCGCTTCGCGCTGCTCGCCAACGCAGACCTGGTGCTGCGGATCCCGCTGATCGCCCTGTTCGTCGGGCAGTTCCGGCTCGCGGTGCTGCCCGCGACGGCGCTGGCGCTGCTCACCACGTTCGTCCTGCGCTTCGCCGGGACCGAAGCGCTGGTCTATGTGCCCCGAAAGGGGCGTAGGAGTCGCACAGCAAGGAGCACCAGTTGATGCCGTCCAAACGCCTGATACCGCCCACACGCCGAAGTACCGCTCTCCTGACAGTCGCCGTCATGACCATGGGCCTGCTCCTGTCGGCCCAGCAGCCCGCCACCGCGGGCCCCAACCTCGTGAAGAACCCCGGATTCGAGACGGCCGGCACCGGTGACATGCCGTCCTGCTGGTCCAAGTCGGGCTGGGGCGACAACGACTTCACGTTCACCACGACCACCGACGCCCACACCGGCTCGGCCGCGATGAAGGTCGAGCTGACCCGCCGCCTCGACGGCGACCGGAAGGCCCTCATCACCGAGTCCGCGGCCTGCGCGCCCCACGTCGTCCCGGAGCGCCAGTACGACCTGTCGTTCTGGTACAAGTCGACGACCCCGGACACCGCCCTCACCCTCTTCCGGCACGACACCGCCCTCGGCTGGCAGTACTGGACCGACCTGCGCACCCTCCCCATGGAGGCCGGCTGGACCCGCAGCGAGGTCCGTACGCCCGTCATCCCGCCGAACACGGACCAGATCACCTGGGGCGTCTCCGTCTTCGGCACCGGCAGCGTCACCACGGACGACTACGTGATGGAGGAGGTCGCTCCGCCCGCGCCGGACCCGGTGTGCACCGGCACGCCGGAGGAGTGCGCCAAGGGCAGGTGGGACGTCATGCCCACGCAGAACCCGGTGCGCTCCATGCACTCGGTGGTGCTGCACAACGGCAAGGTGCTGCTGATCGCGGGTTCCGGCAACGACCCGTCGATGTTCGCGGCGGGCACCTTCACCTCCGCCGTGTACGACCCGGTGGCCGGCACGTACAGGAACATCCCCACCCCGGCGGACATGTTCTGCGCCGGCCATGTGCAGCTCTCCGACGGGCGCGTGCTCGTGATGAGCGGCAACAAGGGCTATCCGTCGGCCGACGGCAGCATCGGCTACCAGGGCCTCAAGGACTCGTACATCTTCGACCCGGCGACGGAGACGTACACGCGGACGAACGACATGCACGACGGCCACTGGTATCCGTCGGCGACGATCCTCGGCAACGGTGACGTCATCTCGTTCGGCGGGCTGAAGGAGGACTCGACGGGCAATGTGACGGCGGAGAAGTTCTCGGCCGCGCAGAACAAGTGGCTGCCGATGAACGAGGTCAACCAGACCTGGTCGTACTGGGGCCTGTACCCGTCGATGATCCTGATGCAGGACGGCCGGCTCTTCTACTCGGGCAGCCATGTCTTCGGCAACGGCACCCCCGGCACGGGCGCCTCGATCTACGACTACGACGCCAACACCGTCACCGACGTCCCGGGCCTGCGGAACAAGGACGAGCGCGACGAGAGCGCGAGCGTGCTGCTGCCCCCGGCGCAGGACCAGCGGGTGCTGACCATCGGCGGCGGCAACAACGTGACCAACCCGGCGGCCAACCGCCTCACCGACATCATCGACCTGAAGCAGCCGAGCCCCCGGTACACGGCGGGTCCGCCGCTTCCGCAGGGCCTCGTCGACCAGGGCCAGGGCAAGCGCCCGCAGACCGGGGACGAGGGCAAGATGTTCGTCTCCGCCGTGCTGCTGCCGGACGGCAAGGTGCTGGAGACCGGCGGCGGGCTCCACGACCGGGCCGATCCGGTGTACGAGGCGTCGTTCTTCGACCCGACGACGAACACGTACGAGGAGGGCCTGGCGGCCGACCCGATCCCGCGGACGTACCACTCCTCGGCCTTCCTGCTGCCCGACGGCCGGGTGATGGCCGTCGGCGACAACCCGGGCAACGGCACGTACAACCACAACGTGTCCGTCTACACGCCGCCGTATCTGCTCAAGGGCCCGCGCCCGCGCATCACTTCGGTGATCGACAGGGAGTGGCAGTACGGCGACACGCAGCGGATCACCGTCGACCGGCCGATAGCCAAGGCGGAGCTGATCCGTCCGGCGGCCGTCACCCACTCGTCGGACCCGAACCAGCGGTTCGTGGACCTGCCGATGAGCGTGATCGACGACCGCACGATCGATCTGAACGTCACCAGCAACCCGAATCTCGCCCCGCCCGGCTGGTACATGCTGTTCGGCGTCGACGCCAACGGCATTCCGACGGTCGCCGAGTGGGTGCACCTCGGGGCCGCGCCCGCGGCCCTCGCGGCCGCCGGCGACGCTCCCACGGCGCATGTCCACGACTTCGCGGGTGACCTCGCCAAGTCCCCGAAGAAGAACGGCAAAAAGCGCTCGTCCGCCCCGGTGAGCCCGCAGATCGCGGGCTGCGACCGGCACTACGGCTCGGCGAACGTGTGCGTCCCGCTCACCTTCCCCCAGCCGGTGAAGGCGACGACGAAGGCCCGCTGCGACTGGCTGGCCGCGCACGGGTACGGCCGGCTCAAGGTCAACGGCAAGGACGATCCGCTGCGGCTCGACCCGGACCGGGACGGCCGGACCTGCGGAAAGGGGGACCTGAAGAGGTAGCTCAGAGGGTCAGCCCGCCCTGGAGCGTGTCGAGGGCGCGGTCGAGGAGCGCGACCAGATCACCACGCTGGTCGCGCTCCGCCCAGTAGATCGTCACCTCGCGCAGCGCGCCCATCACGGCGGCGGTGAAGACCCGGACCTCCAGGTCGTCCGTCTCCCGTCCGGTGCGCTCGGCGAGGACACGCGAGAGCAGGAGGGAGGTCTCGGCCATGGTCTCGGTCATCCGGGCCCGCACGGCCGGGATCTCCGCCAGCAGCCGGGTCCGCTGGTACATCTCCTCCGGGTCGCTCTCCTGGATGGCCCGGACGGCGTGCGTGATGATGAACCGCAGTGACTCCAGGGGCGGTTCGCCGGCGGGCCTGTTCCGCAGTGCCTGCTCCATGAGCGGGTCGTACTCGTCGGTGAGGACGATGTCTTCCTTGGTGGGGAAGTAGCGGAAGACGGTGGAGGGGGAGACCTCGGCCGCCGCCGCGATCTGCTCGATGGTGGTCGCCTCGTACCCCTGCTCGGCGATCAGCCGGTACGTGGCCTTGCGGATCGCGATGCGGGTCTTGAGCTTCTTGCGCTCGCGCAGGCCCAGCGGGGGCTGCGCGCCGGAGGGGAATTCGGCGGCCATGCGGCTCATTCTCGTTCATCACTCCGGCCCCGAAGGAGCCCGTCCGGCGTTCGAGGACGGACACCCGGGCCGGCCGGACGATACCGGGCACGCCACGGGGGGTCGGGGGCTCTGCCCCCGCCGCCTCACCGCCCGCGTACCCGTCGGGTCCGCCGCGGCGGACGGGGCCGCCTCCTGGGGCGCGGGCGCGCGCCCCAGCAGCAGCGCGGCCGCGAGCAGCGCGGTGACCAGCGCGGCAGCCCCGCAGACCAGCACAGCACGACCCCCATCCCGTGCACGTACGCCGCATCCGCCGCCGCCGCGAGCCCCCGCGTCGCCGAGGAGGTGCGCGGCCACCACCGAGTCGCCCGCCGCCTCCGGCGCGCCCGACGGCAGCCCGCCCGCGTACACACTCGCCGGCAGCGAGCCGAGCAGCGCAGGGTGTCGATGGCGGCCGTCATCGCGGGCACCAGCGCGAAGCCGAAGCCGAGCCCGGATACCGACAGCCACAACGCGGTGAACGCCCCTCTTGAGAGTCATTGTCAAGTGACAGCAACTCTCAAAAGGATGCTGGCGTCAATATTCAGATGATGCGCGGGGTCGCGGCGCGGGCTCAGGTGTGCTGGTAGGCCACCAGGGAGATGCCGACGTAGTGCACGACGAACGCCGCGAGCGTGAAGGAGTGGAAGACCTCGTGGAAGCCGAACCAGTGCGGTGACGGGTTCGGGCGCTTGATCCCGTAGATCACTCCGCCCGCGCTGTAGAGCAGTCCGCCGACGATCACGAGCACGAGCACCGCGATCCCGCCCTGGCGCATGAAGTCGGGCAGGAAGAAGACGGCGGCCCAGCCCATCGCTATGTAGCAGGGCGTGTAGAGCCAGCGCGGGGCGCCGACCCAGAAGACCCGGAAGGCGATCCCCGCCGCCGCGGCCGCCCAGACCGCCCACAGCAGCACTCGTCCGGTGGAGTCGGGGAGCAGGAGCAGCGTCAGTGGGGTGTAGGTGCCCGCGATGATCAGGAAGATGTTCGCGTGGTCGAGTCTGCGCAGCACGGCCGTGGCGCGCGGGCCCCAGGTGCCCCGGTGGTAGAGCGCGCTCACACCGAAGAGAAGGCACGCGGTCAGTATGTAGATCCCGCACGCGATCCGGCCGCGGGTCGAGTCCGCGAGGGCCGTAAGGACGATTCCCGCGACGAGTACGGCGGGAAACATCCCTGCGTGCAGCCACCCCCGCAGCCTCGGCTTCACCGGCGGTGGATCTTCTGTTTCGGTCACATCGGGCGAACCAGCTGTCATGGCGGCATGCTACCTACGGGCCCGTAAGTTCTGAGGCCGAGTGGCAATGCTCACGTGAGAGGTCCTCTGGACATATGGGCGCACTGCACGGATGATCAGATGAGTGCGGTCGGCACCGGATGAGCGGCTACGAAGCATCCGGGTCGCAGCCCCCACGGGGCAACAACCTTCCAACCCCTCACTTAGGAGCAATCGTGGCGCGCGACATCGCGGCTCCCAGCACCGTCCCGACCAACCACCAGGAACTCATCACCTGGGTCGACGAGATCGCAGCTCTCACGCAGCCGGACAGGGTTGTCTGGTGCGACGGTTCCGAGGCCGAGTACGAGCGCCTGTGCGAGGAGCTCGTTGCCAAGGGCACGTTCAAGAAGCTGGACCCGATCAAGCGCCCCAACTCGTACTACGCCGCCTCCGACCCGACCGATGTCGCCCGGGTCGAGGACCGCACCTTCATCTGCTCCGAGAAGGAAGAGGACGCGGGCCCGACGAACCACTGGAAGGCCCCGGCCGAGATGAAGGCCATCTTCGCCGGTGAGAAGGGCATCTTCCGCGGCTCGATGCGCGGCCGGACGATGTACGTCGTCCCGTTCTGCATGGGCCCGCTGGGCTCGGACCTCTCCGCGATCGGCGTCGAGATCACCGACTCCGCCTACGTCGCGGTCTCCATGCGGACCATGACCCGCATGGGACAGCCCGTCCTCGACGAGCTCGGCACCGACGGCTTCTTCGTGAAGGCCGTCCACACGCTGGGCGCCCCGCTGGAGCCCGGCCAGGAGGACGTGCCGTGGCCGTGCAACAGCACGAAGTACATCTCGCACTTCCCGGAGACCCGCGAGATCTGGTCGTACGGCTCCGGCTACGGCGGCAACGCGCTCCTCGGCAAGAAGTGCTACGCCCTGCGCATCGCCTCCGTCATGGCCCGCGACGAGGGCTGGCTCGCCGAGCACATGCTCATCCTCAAGCTGACCCCGCCGCAGGGCGAGGCCAAGTACGTCGCCGCCGCCTTCCCGTCCGCCTGTGGCAAGACCAACCTCGCCATGCTGGAGCCCACGATCTCCGGCTGGACGGTCGAGACCATCGGTGACGACATCGCCTGGATGCGCTTCGGCGAGGACGGCCGCCTGTACGCGATCAACCCCGAGGCCGGCTTCTTCGGCGTCGCGCCCGGCACCGGTGAGCACACCAACGCCAACGCCATGAAGACCCTGTGGGGCAACGCGGTCTTCACGAACGTCGCGCTGACCGACGACAACGACGTGTGGTGGGAGGGCATGACGGAGGAGACCCCGGCCCACCTCATCGACTGGAAGGGCAACGACTGGACCCCGGAGTCCGGCACCCCGGCGGCCCACCCGAACGCCCGTTTCACCGTCCCGGCCGCCCAGTGCCCGATCGCCGCGCCGGAGTGGGAGGACCCGAAGGGCGTGCCGATCTCGGCGATCCTCTTCGGCGGCCGCCGCGCCTCCGCCGTCCCGCTGGTGACCGAGTCCTTCAACTGGCAGCACGGCGTCTTCCTCGGCGCGAACGTCGCCTCCGAGAAGACCGCCGCCGCCGAGGGCAAGGTCGGCGAGCTGCGCCGCGACCCGTTCGCGATGCTGCCGTTCTGCGGCTACAACATGGGCGACTACATGGCCCACTGGATCAAGGTCGGCAAGAACGCCGACGCGTCCAAGCTGCCGAAGATCTACTACGTGAACTGGTTCCGCAAGAACGACGCGGGCAAGTTCGTCTGGCCGGGCTTCGGCGAGAACAGCCGCGTCCTGAAGTGGATCGTGGAGCGCCTGGAGGGCAAGGCCGAGGGCGTCGAGACCCCCATCGGCATCCTGCCGACGCGCGACGCGCTCGACACGGACGGCCTCGAACTGGCCGAGGACGACCTCGACTTCCTGCTCAAGGTCGACGCGGACGTCTGGCGCGAGGAGGCCGCGCTGATCCCCGAGCACCTCAACACCTTCGGTGACCACACCCCGAAGGAGCTGTGGGACGAGTACCGCGCGCTGGTGTCCCGCCTCGGCTGACCCGCGCGATCCGACCGGGCCGGGCCCGCTCCCCGTACAACGGCGTACGGGGGCGGGCCCCGGCCTTTTCCCGGGCGCGATGAGAGCCCGTCCGGCGTTCGAGGGCGGACACGCGGGCCGACCGGGGGCGGTACCGGTCACACCCGGGGGGTCCGGGCGGAGCCCCCAGGTGCCCCCGTGTCACTGGCTGCGACCCCGGTCCTCCAGGTAGCGGGTGTGCGTCTGCTGGCGGCGCGCCTCCTGCTCGCGCAGGGCGGACGCGATGGCCTCGGCCTCCGTGTGCAGCAGGCCGAGCTGTCGCTCAAGGTGCCGCTCCGGCGGCTCGGCGCCCGGGTTGAGCCGGGTCCACCACCGCGTGCGGGTGTACGTGTCGACCGACTCGGGAAGGTCCTGCCGGATCGCCCGGGACAGCGCGTGCACCGCTTCCGGATCGGCGGCGAGCGCGTCGGCGACCCACCCGGGCTCCAGCAGCGCGGCGAGCAGCGCGTCCAGCTCGGTGAGCCGGCCGGCCGCGGCGGGCGGCAGGTCCACCTCCGCGAGATAGCCCTGCAGCCGGCCGAAATCGCCGCGCAGCTCGTCGAGTTGCTCGGCCGGCTCCGGGAAGCCGGGCGCCTTCGGCCGCTCCGGCGGCGCGATCAGCGCGCCCGCCCCGTACAGCCCGGCGATGACGACAGGCCAGTACGCACCCGCCGCGCCCGCGAAGGTCAGGCCGAGCCCGACCAGCCCGCAGGCGCTGCCGGCCAGGTTCTTCCTGGACTCGAGATAGCCGAGCACCCGGCTGCCCGGGCCACGGGAGCCACGGGAATCACTGGAATCGCGGGAGCCCCGAGAGCCGCGGGGCCTACTGGTAGCCACGGATCTCCTCGAAGGCGCCGTCCAGCGATCCCTTCTCCGCGTCGAAGAGCCGCCCGCCGGTGAGCTCGGCGATCCGGTTCAGCTCGCCGCGGTCGGAGTCGCCGAAGAAGATCGGAAAGACGGGTGTGTGCCGCTGCTCGGCCGGCAGCCCCTTGTAGTACGCCTCGAAGTCCTCGGCCGAGGCCCCGGACGTGTTCTCACCGTCCGTCATCAGGACCACCGAGGTGAACGTGTCCCCGGACGGCCCCCGGCCCAGGTAGGCGTACGCGTCCCGGAGGCTGCTGAAGATCGCCGTGTTTCCCTCCGCCGAGAGCTGCTCCGCGTCCCTGCGGATCGCCTCCCGCCCCGCGTCCGGGTCGGCCGGGTCCAGCGTGTGCGTGAGCTGCCGCTTCACCTGGGAGCCGAACGGCATCAGTGTCACCTCTTCCCGGTCCCGGAACTCCCCGGTCAGTTCCACCAGCGCCGCCTTCAGCCCCGCCAGCCGGTCGCCCTCCATCGACCCGGAGGTGTCGAGGACGTACACCGTGCGCGACGGCCTGCGCAGCTTGTTCTCGTACGCGTCCAGGAGCCCGTCCGCGACGGACCGGCTGCCGGGGAAGGGCAGTTCACGCCGCTGGTCCGTGGCCAGGCCGGCCGCCGGTCGTACGGACGTGACGACCGGGCGCCGGAACGTCTTCTCCGTGATCGCCTTCTGAGCCTCGGGCCCACGCAGATACTCGGTGAGTGCCCTGCCGGACTCGCGCGCCTCCTGCGGCGCCGAGGTCAGCAGCGTGAACGGGTAGTCGGCCGTCACCACACCGTCCTTGGGACGGATCACGGTCAGCCCCGTGGACATGAGCACGGACTCGTAGTTGACGAGCGCGTCCACCGTCCCCCGCCGCTTGTACGCGGAGGCGAGCCAGCCGGAGGAGCCGGAGGTCAGCTTCTGCCCGGCGAAGAACTCCTTCAGCTGCGGGGTCGCCTTGGCCACATCGGCCTCGGTGAGCGCGGACTGCGCGCCCGAGAGGCCGGAAGCCACCGAGATCAGTGCCGAGAAGCCGGAGTTGGACCGCTCGGGGTCGGTCATTCCGTACGTCAGCTTTCCGTCGGCGACGGCCTTGTGCAGCTGCGACCAGGTGACGGCCTCCGGCCGCCACCCCAGCTGTCGGACCTTCTCGGGCTTCACCCCGATCGCGACCGGCGAGGTCATGACGGGCGTCTCGCTGCTGATCCGCCCGGCGCTCTCGGGCCGCAGCCGCAGATAGTCGTTGGACGACAGCCAGATGGCGTCGTACTTCCCGTCCGCCTTCCCCGACGCGACCTGCTCGACGGCATCGAGCGTCCCGGCCCAGGTGGGCCGCACGGTGACCCCGGTCGCCTGCGCGGCCGCGTCCAGGACGGGCTTCATGTCGGAGAGCTCGCTGCTCGCGAGGACTCGCAGCGTGCCGGGCCGGTAGGTGGTGTCGGGCCCCTCGGCCGGCGCGCCGCCGTCCTCGGTGCATCCGGCCGTGAAGGTCACGGCCAGGGCCGCGACGGCCGCCCACACACCGGTACGCGTCCTTGTACGCCTCGCCCGGCTCATGCGGACCGTCCGGCTCATCCGAGACCGCCTTCCAGCGCGCCCGTCCGCCGGGTGCGCTCCAGGTGCGTGCTCGCCGCCTGGAGTTCCGCCGTCAGGGATTCGACCGTCGCCGCCATCGACTCCGTCGCCTGGACCTTGTACGTGTCGATCGCGTCCAGCGTCCGGTAGATCTGCTGGAACGCCGTCCGGAGGGTCTCCGCGCCGACCGCCGGGTCGGCGGCGATCCGCTGGATCTCGCCGCTCTGGGTGGCGAGCATCTCCGCGTTGCCCCGGATCAGGTCCTCGGTCGTCGCGCGGAGCGTGTTGACCTGCTCGGTCACCTTGCGCTGGTTCTCCAGCGCGGACGAGAGCATCACCGCGATGCGCAGCGCCGAGACCGTGGTGGTCGCGGCGCGGTCGACGCCCTTGACGAGCTCCTCGTTGTTGCGGCGGACGACGTCCATCGCCAGGTAGCCCTGGGCGCACACCGCGAGCTGCGTGAGCAGGTCCTGGTGCTTCTGCCGGACCGGGAAGAGCACGTCCGCGCGCAGGGCGTCCGCCCGGTCCGGGTCGGCGGTGGCGGCGATCCGCTGCTCGACGGCCGCGTCGAGGGCGTCGGTGAGGACGGCGTACTCCTGGAGCTTGCCCATCGTCTCCCAGAGCCGGGCCCGCTCGGTGTGCAGGGCGGCGTTGTCGCGGCGCAGCTCGTCCTGGCCGCCGCGCAGGGCGCCCACGATCCTGTTCAGCGTCGCCTGCGACGAGGCGTACTTGGCGACGTGGTCGCGGAACCTGTTCCCGCCCGGCAACCTGGACAGGAACTTCCGCGCGCCCTTGCCCGGAGTGTCCCGCGGGTCCAGGTCCTCCACCGTGCGCCGCAGTTCGACGAGCGACGAGGCGACCCGCGACTGGGCGTCCTCGCCCCCGCCCGCGAGCGAGCGGACCGTACGGTCGAGCATCCGGTTGGACTGCTGCGCGGCGGTGCGGATCTCGCCCGCTCCGAGCCCCGCGATCTCGCCGATCCGGTCGGCGAACTCGGGGGAGCGGGTGTCCAGCCCGGCCAGCGAGCCGACGTACTCATCGGCCCGCCGTGTCATCTCCTCCCGTACGGAATCGTCCAGCGGCACGAGGCCGGAGGCCTGCTCGGCACGTACCGGAGCGACCGGCTCCGGCGGAGTGAGGACCAACGCGTCCTTGCTGTTGTTCGAGGTCATCCGTGAGCCCCCCTACGACCGGGCCCGCTGCGCCATCGCGTGCAGCACCGGGGAGGTGGGCACGGGCGCCTGGCGGACCCCGGTCAGCTTCTGGTTGAGATAGTCGGTGTGCGCCGCGGTGGCGGCGGTGAACTCGGCGGCCGCCCCCTGCGGCCGGAATCCATGACGTACCGAGAGCTCCCGCAGCCGCTTGTCCGTCGCGAGCAGCTCGCCCAGCTCCCGCCCGCTCTCCGTGAGCGGTACGAGCGTGTGGTCGCTGGAGACGGTGGTGTCCGGGTACAGCACCACCAGGTCCCCGACGTCCTGCTTCTGCAGCAGCAGCGAGGCGACCTGCGACTCGTACACGAGCACCAGCGGATTGCCGACCCCGCTGATGAAGTCCCGGAACGGCGCGTCGGAGCTGGTCTGCTGTGCGCCCTGCACCGAGATCAGCTTCTTCAGCAGCGGCGCGGTCCGCGCGACGGCGGCGTCGTCCGCCGCGACCTTCCCGCCGTCGGCGACGTACGAGGCCGCGGCCAGATACAGCGCCCCCGAGCTGGAGGCGAGCGGGTCCGTACTGCTGATGAACAGCGTGCCGCTCAACTCGGCATGCCCGGCCGACCCCTTGAGCTGCTGCCAGGTCCGATCGGCCTTCGCCGCGTCGAGATACGGGCCCATGTGCAGGGTTCCGCTGGCCTTGCCGCTCAGCGTGGCGAGCCCGTTGCCGGCGAGGATCTCGGCGGCCTTGCGGTGGGCGACCACGACGAGCGGCGAGTAGAAGGGCCGCAGCGGCGCGCCCTGGATCTTCGACTTCCTGCGCAGCTCGTCGGCCGGCGCCTTGGAAGCGGGGAAGGCGAAGTCGTATCCGGTCAGGGGCAGCTGCTCCATGTCCCAGGAGCCGGACGTCTCCGTCTT
This sequence comes from Streptomyces sp. NPDC059909, assembly GCF_042730885.1. Taxonomy (NCBI): domain Bacteria; kingdom Bacillati; phylum Actinomycetota; class Actinomycetes; order Kitasatosporales; family Streptomycetaceae; genus Streptomyces; species Streptomyces sp. NPDC059909. The sequence goes on along the minus strand of NZ_JBHWKX010000017.1, from coordinate 106,085 downwards.
CACGGTGAAGCCCTTGGCAGCCAGGGCCTTCACCACCTCGGGATCGGCGAAGAACTCCGCCTTCTCCGACCCGATCACTCCGCGCACGGTCTTCGTTGCCGTGCCCGTGTCCTGACTTTCCCGGCCTGCCACGACGGCTACTGCCACGCCGCCGATCAGCAGCACCGCCAGGACGATTCCCACGATGCGTCTCACGAGTGCAGCGTGCTCGCGGAATCGAACATTCCAGGCGGGGCGGGGTGTCCTGGAGGTGAACGGCTCATCCCAGTAAGAAACGCCACGGTTCGTCCGCCGGAGTACACGTGCGGCACACGCTTATTCGTCAGGAGCCTGATCGACCGTCAGAGGCCGATCGGATCATCACTTCTTGGTGTTTGTCGGGGCTCCGGAGAGGGCCGCCTTGCTCTTGTTCGGAGCGCCGGTGCGAGCCTTTTCGCTCATGAAGTTGCTCACGAGCGCCGGTTCGGTGAGCTCGACCCATGGCTCGTCCCAGACGAAGCCCAGCCCCTCGACGTCACCGTGCGTCTCCCACACCTCGCCGTCGAGGGTGAGTACCTTGGCGAAGGCCGAGTTGCCCTGGGAGGTGATGGACACGGCACACGGATTCGCGGGGAAGCCGGGGTTCGGGTCTCCGTCGCTGATGTTCTGCCAGACGTACGGTCCGGTCGCCTCGTACTCGATGCCGTCGCCGTCCGCGTCATCGAGGCCGTCCGGGACCCCGTCGCCGTCCAGGTCATAGGCGCCCTCGTGGAGCCGTTGGCCGACGAAGTAGTCCCCTGTGGCGGTGAGCACCGCGCTGAACTCCTCGGCGTTGTTGGGGGCGTAGCTGTCGATGTCGACACACGCTCCGGTGTCGCCGGTGTCGCCGGTGTCGCCGGTCGCGCCGGTGTCGCCGGTGTCGCCCTTCGGGCCGGTGCCGCCGGTGCCGCCGGTGTCGCCGGTCGCGCCGGTGTCGCCGGTGTCACCCTTCGGTCCGGTGTCGCCGGTGTCGCCCTTCGGGCCCGTGTCGCCGGTGTTGCCGGTGGCACCCGTCGGGCCGACCTTCTTCTTGCACTTGTCGTAGTCTTCGTCGTCGTAGTCGTCGCCCATGGCCCCCATGAAGCTGGGAAGGGCCAGAGCGTACCTGTCCTCGTCGCACTCGTCGTCGCCTGTCGGCGACTGTGCCGGGCTCAGCTTCGCCGGTGCCTTGACGCTCTGGCCGACCGCGGCCGCGCTGGTGGTGAAGCCGAGCACGACGAGGGCGACCGACGCCATCGCGCCGCCGGCGATCCACCTCCCCCGCTGGGGAAGCGGGCCCAGAACGGAAGGGGTCCTGTTCTCAGGACTCATGTATTGCTCCTTGGGAACCGAGTGGGGTGATTGCCTCGGGAGGACGTGATTACCTCCCCGAGGCATAATTCGCCCGCCCGCGGAGCGAGCATGAGAGACACACGGGACGATCAACACATTGGCCCAGCGGAAGGGGTCCAAAGAGACGAAAGGCGGCGCGCCGCGGCAGGTCACGGCCGGGCCGCTGCCTAGATTCGCCCGCACAGACGCGCGCGGAGCCTCTCGGAACCGTCGCACATCGTTCATTTCCGTCGGAGAGTTGGATGGGGCCTGTGAAATCAACGGTCTGCCTGAACATGATCGTCAAGGACGAGGCTCCGACGATCCGGCGCTGTCTCGAATCGGTGCGTCCGCTGATCGACACCTGGGTCATCGTGGACACGGGTTCCACCGACGGCACCCAGGACGTCATCCGCGACGTCTACAGCGATCTGCCGGGTGAGCTCTACGAGCGGCCGTGGAAGGGATTCGACGGAAGCCGCACCGAGGCGATCGAGCTCGCCCGCGACCGCGCGGACTACCTGCTGTTCATCGACGCCGACGACCTGATGGAGGTGGAGCCCGGCTTTCGTATGCCGGAGCTGACGCACGACGCCTACAGCGTCGCGCTGCACCACGGGTCCATCATCCACTGGCGCCCCGCGCTGGTCTCCACCCGCCTGCCCTGGCGTTACGTCGGCGTCCTGCACGAGTACATCGAATGCGGAAGGCGGTACAGCCGGGGGACGTTCAAGGGCGCCAACATTCTCACCGTGGGCAACGGGGCGCGCATGAGGCAAGGTCAGCGCAAGAAGTACCTGCGCGATGCCGAAATCCTCGAGCAGGGCCTGATCAAGGAACCCGACAACGCCCGCTACGTCTTCTACCTCGCCCAGAGCTGGCGCGATGCCGGAGAGCCGGAGAAGGCACTCGCCGTCTACGACCGCAGGGCGGCCATGGGCGGCTGGGGCGAGGAAGCCTTCTGCGCCCACCTCTACGCCGCACGGCACGCCGCGAGTCTCGACCGGCCGGAGGCCGAGGTGATCGACCGCTACCTCCGTGCGCACGAGGCCCGCCCGTCACGCGCCGAGGCGCTCGGCAGCCTGGCCCGTCACTGCCGTCTCAACGGCAAGCGCTGGCCGCTCGCGTACATGTTCGCGAAGCAGGCGGCGCGGATCCCGTTTCCGAGCGACATCCTCTTCGTCGAATTCGGCTGGTACGAGTGGCGCGCACTCGACGAACTCGCGGTGTCCGCCTACTGGGTGGGCGAGTACGAGGAGTCAAGGGACTGCTGCGAACGTCTCCTCGAAGGCGGCAAGGTGCCCGACGACCAGCGCGACCGCGTGATCAAGAACCTTGAATTCGCCCAGACGAAGCTGGGCGCGAAGGCACTCGTGAACGCCTGATTCGAAAATCCCCCGTCCTGTTTTCCGTAGCCGCTGGTCAGGCAGCTCCTTCTGTTTGGAGGGTCACTTGGTAGCCGAGCTGGCTGACCAGGCGTCAGGTCTGCCTGGCCCGGCCGGTGCGGCGACACGACGTCCGCCGGACGACCACACACCGATTTTCACGCACGCAGGGTGTCGCCGTCAGGCGACCGGATTACTGACCCCGGTACGGGCCTGCGTGATTGGCACCCGGTCCGCGCGCCTCCGCGGCCCGCGGACCGGGGCCGTCAGGGGGCGCCGACGAGCTGCGTGTCACGCAGGGCGGCGGTGTGGGCATCCATCCGCTCGGCGGCGAGGATCGCGGCCGCGGTGTCGGCGCGCGAGGCGGCGACGACGAGCGCGCGCCCGGCGAGGGCGAGGGCGCGGTGGTGCAGGGCGCCGGGGTCGGCGCCGCTCAGCCCCGCGTGCCGCGCGGGCGGGGCGCCGCGGAGCCTGGCCACCTGCTCCGCGATGCGGTCCGCCTCGGCAGCCAGCCCGAGCTCGTCGGTGACGGCGAGGAGGGCGGCGAGATGGCCGGCGAGCTGGATGTCCAGCTCCTCCTCACGGCTGCGGTGGGGGAAGTCGGAGGCGTCGGCCATCGAGTGGGCGGACTTCGAGCGGATCGGTTCGTACATGGTGGATGGCCTCCCTCGTACCGTCAGGAGACCATCCTAGCTTAGATTCTGTCTAAAGTTATGCCGAGCTTCGGAAAGAGTAGGAAGCCGGGGCGGGAGACGGGCCGGCGAGGGGCGGCTACGGCTGGCTGTACCCGTCCAGGAAGTTCCCGATCCGCGTCACCGCGTCCGCCAGGTCCTTCGTGTTCGGCAGCGTGACGATCCGGAAGTGATCCGGCTCGTGCCAGTTGAAGCCGGTCCCGTGCACGACCATGATCTTCTCGGCCCGCAGCAGGTCGAGCACCATCTGCCGGTCGTCCTTGATGGTGAAGACCTTCGGGTCGAGGCGCGGGAACAGATACAGCGCCCCCTTCGGCTTCACGCACGTCACGCCGGGGATCTGCGTCAGCAGGTCGTACGCCACGTCCCGCTGCTCCAGCAGCCGCCCGCCGGGCAGCACCAGATCCTCGATCGACTGCCGCCCCTGAAGGGCCGCGGCGACCGCGTGCTGGGCCGGCATGTTCGCGCACAGGCGCATGTTCGCCAGGATCGTGAGGCCCTCGATGTACGAGGCCGCGTGCGCCTTCGGGCCGCAGACCGCGAGCCAGCCGCTGCGGTAGCCCGCGACCCGGTAGTTCTTGGACATCCCGTTGAAGGTCAGCACCAGCAGGTCGGGGGCCATCGCGGCGGTCGGGGTGTGCGTGGCACCGTCGTAGAGGATCTTGTCGTAGATCTCGTCGGAGCAGACGACCAGCTGGTGGCGGCGCGCGATCTCCGTCAGGCCGCGCAGCATCTCGTCGTCGTACACCGCACCCGTCGGATTGTTCGGGTTGATGATCACGATCGCCTTCGTGCGATCGGTGATCCTCCGCTCGATGTCCGCGAGGTCCGGCATCCAGTCGGCCTGCTCGTCGCAGCGGTAGTGCACGGCCGTGCCGCCCGCCAGCGCCACCGACGCGGTCCACAGCGGATAGTCCGGGGCCGGTACGAGCACCTCGTCGCCGTCGTCGAGCAGCGCCTGCATCGACATCTGGATCAGCTCGGAGACGCCGTTGCCGAGGTAGATGTCCTCGACCGAGAGCGGGATGCCCTTGGTCTCGTAGTGGCTCATGATCGCGCGCCGGGCGCTGAGCAGGCCCTTCGCGTCCCCGTACCCGTGCGCGTCCCCGACGTTCCGTAGGATGTCCTCGAGGATCGCCGGCGGGCACTCGAAACCGAAGGCGGCGGGGTTCCCGGTGTTCAGCTTGAGGATGCGGTGACCTGCGGCCTCCAGGCGCATCGCCTCCTCGAGCACCGGTCCCCGGATCTCGTAACAGACGTTGGCGAGCTTGGTCGACTGGATCACCTGCATGACGTGAGCTTACGGGGGCCCGGGGCGAGGCGCTTCGTGTTTTGGGCCACGTCGGCGTACCGCACGGTCGGGGTGCGGGTGCCGGTCCGTCACTCGGGCAGCCGCGTTCCCTCCGGGAGCCGCACGCCGAAGTCGTCCGCCAGTACACGCAGCACCTCGTCCGTGTCCGCCAGCTCCCGCTCCTTGCGGGTGCCGTCGGGCGCCGTCTCGGTCAGGCGGCGCCCCGTCAGGGACAGGTGGGCGTCGGCGGTGGTGCGCTGGGCGTAGACGCCGTGGGCGAAGGGGGAGCGCGGGTTGGTCGCGATGTGCCAGTTGATGACCTCGTAGTCGGGGGCCTCGAAGGGCTCGACCGTGAAGGCGTACTGGTCCTCCCACCCGCCGTTCTCTGCCGCGTAGGTCTGGAGCTTCCACAGCTCCAGCGGCCCGTCGTGAGGCGCGTGGACCAGCCGGTGGCGGCGCGGCGCGTCGTGCAGCTCCGCGTCCGCGACCAGCGGCAACGGCTCCAGCAGGGCGCCGATGCTGCCGAAGCCGACGTCGCTCACGTACGGCACCGGCTCGCCCGGCACGTCGGCCAGCATCAGCATGTGCGTACGGGGGCGGACGTCCCCGGGCTTCGCCCCGACCAGGACGCGCGCGGTGAGCAGGGTGACGCGGAAACCGAGGGCGGTGAGTGCCGCGGCGAGCAGGGTGTTGTGCTCGTAGCAGTAGCCGCCGCGCTCGCCGCGGACGAGCTTGGCCTCCAGGTCCGGCAGCGCGAGCGAGGGCGCGCGGCCGAGGACCGGATCGAGGTTCTCGAACGGAATGCCCAGCATGTGGGCACGGTGCACGGACCGCAGCACCTCCGCCGTGGGGCGGCGCTCCCCGGTCCAGCCGATGCGGGCGAGATAGGCGTCGAGATCGAGAGTCATACGACCACGGTACGGATAAGGCTTGTGCGGAACGGCACGGTGAGTGAATAGCTCACGTGTTCGGTTTCGTGGGTACTCTGGAGACATGGCAGCGGTGCATCTGCAGGGTTCGCTCTTCGACCAGACCGACGAGATCCGCCTCGGTCCGATGGCGGACGTCCGCCGTACCGTGCTCGGCGACGGCGCCTGGCTCGACGTACTGCCCGGCTGGCTCACCGGGGCCGACGCCCTGTTCGAGACGCTCGCCGAGACCGTCCCCTGGCGCGCGGAGCGGCGGCAGATGTACGAGCGCGAGGTCGACGTGCCCCGGCTGCTCGCGTACTACCGCGAGGGCGACCCCCTCCCGCACCCCGTCATCGCCGAGGCCCGGGACGCCCTCACCGCCCACTACGCCACCGAGCTCGGCGAGCCCTTCACGACGGCGGGGCTCTGCTACTACCGGGACGGCCACGACAGCGTCGCCTGGCACGGCGACACCATCGGGCGCGGTTCGCGCGAGGACACGATGGTGGCGATCCTCTCCGTGGGCTCCCCGCGCGACCTGGTGCTACGGCCGCGGCGCGGCGGCCGGGCTCCCGTCCGCAAGGCCCTCGGGCACGGCGACCTCGTCGTGATGGGCGGCTCCTGCCAGCGGACGTGGGAGCACGCCGTGCCGAAGACCGCGCGGGCGGTGGGGGCGCGGATCAGCATCCAGTTCCGGCCGGACGGCGTGAACTAGGAGCGTCCGGCCGGGGTCGCCGACGACAGGCCCTACGGCCGCTCGAAGGCCTGGAGAATCCCGCCGAGGCTGAAGCACAGCGCACCGGTGAGGGTCCCCCAGTTCGCGACGCCCGCGTTCACCAGGCTTCCGGTGCCGGGCACGGTGAAGTCGGCGATCGCCGACACCATGAAGAGGACGGATCCGAACTGGTTGACGGCCACGATCCACCATCCGAGGACGCGCGGCCGGCCGTGGCAGACCTCGACCAGGGCCAGCTGCCCGGAGATCAGGAAGAGCAGACAGCCGATCATGTCCGGAGCCCAGATCAGTCGGTTGGCCTGCTGGGCCGAGAGCCCGTGCAGGAACGAGTTCAGCAGGTTGATGCCGAACACGAGCGTGCCGGCGAACAACAGGAAGGTGCTGAGCCAGTCGATCCGCATCGGCTCGTAGCTCCACCAGCGCCAGCGGCCCGTCTCCAGCCTGTCCGAGGTGCTTCCGGGCCGTGGAGCGTTGATGGCCTGCAGCAGCGAGGCGTAGCCGCCGGTGTTGAAGAACAGCCCTCCGACGAAATACACCGAGGCACTCGTCATCGGACTGCCGGACCCGAGTGCCAGCGCGGCGCCGAGCCCGAAGAGCGCCCCGCCGATGGTGAAGGCCACGGCGGCCGCGGTGTTGAGCCTGCGCAGCCGGTGGAGGGCGATCGCGTCCGCCGGCCGGCTGACGGCCTCCGTCCGCTCGTCGGGCCGGACGGTGAGCACGCCGCGTTTGCGTACGGCGCGCGACTCCCACACCGCGACGCCGCCCTCGGCGAGGCGCCAGGTCAGCCGTGTGGTGAACGGTCCGGCGCCCTCGGCGAGTTCCTCCAGGCGACCCATGCGGTCAGCGTACTGACGGTGATAGTCCTGGCCGTCGCTGCTACGGGTCGGTGTCGACGTGTCCGTCCCGGCCCTCACCGGAGCCGACAGGCCCCGGCGTTCACGGCGTACCGTTCCTGCGCCGGACACCCCGGTCACCCGGACAGCGGCCGCAGCCTGCAGCGCGCAGGGCCCGCGGCGCGGAGGGTGATGCCCGTGTCGACGGGGACGTCCACGTCCACCGCGCGCAGTTCGTACTCCCGCAGGATCATCGAAAGCGCAAGCACGGACTCCAGCATGGAGAAGTGCTGGCCGATGCAGGCCCGCGGCCCACCGCCGAAGGGGAACCAGGCGTACCGGGGGCGCTCCTTCTCCCGGTCGGGGGTGAAGCGGTCCGGGTCGAAGCGTTCCGGAGCGTCCCAGTAGCGCGGGTGCCGGTGCGTCACCCAGGGCGCCACGATCACATCGGCGCCGGCCGGGATCGTACGGCCGTCGATCTCGGCCGCGGTGACGGCCCGCCGGCCGATGACCGGGCCCGCCGGGTACAGCCGCATGGCCTCCTTCAGCACGCGCGTCAGGTAGGGGAGCGCGTCGAGGTCGTACGCCTCCGGCACCCGCCCGGCCAGGACGTCCACGGCTTCCGCCCGCGCCCGTTCCTGGTGCTCGGGGTGGCGGGAGAGGAGGTGCAGGGCGAACGCGAGCGACGTCGCCGTCGTCTCGTGCCCGGCGAGCAGGAAGATCAGCACCTGGTCCCGGATCTCGGACGCGTCCAGGCTGCCGTCCTCCTCGCTCCCGGCCTGCGCGAGCAGCGTCAGCAGGTCGTCGCCGCGCGCCGCGTCGCCCTCGGCGCGCCGCCGCTCGATGATCCGGTCGCACACCGCGTACATCTCCTCGGTCGCGGCGGCGGCCCTGCGGTTGGCGGGGGTCGGCCAGTGGCGGGGCGGATTGGCCGGCGAGTACCCGCGGCGCAGTGTGTAGTTCCCGATCACCGGGAAGCAGCGCTCCACCACGGGGACGGCGGCCTCCACGTCCGTGCCGAACAGGATGCGGGCCACCGCGCGCAGCGTCAGCCGGGTCATCTCGTCGACGACGTCGACCGTGGCGCCGGGCGCGCTGCGCCAGTCGGCGAGCAGGGCGGTGGTCTCGTCCGTGACGGCCTTGGCGTACCCGTCGACCCGGCGGCGGGTGAAGAGCGGCTGCACGAGCCGCCGCTGCCGGAGGTAGTCCTCGTCCTGGCTGGTCAGCAGTCCGTTGCCGAAGGACTCCCGGACCTCCTGGTAGAAGGCGTTGTCCTTGCGGAAGTTGGCCGACTCGGTCGCCAGCACCTGCTGCGCGCCCGCCGCGGAGAACACCGCGTACAGCTCCGCGCGCAGCCCCGGCGGGCCCGCGGTGAAGCGGACGACATCCCCGTACGCGCGCCGCGCATTCAGATACGTACCGAGCGAATCCCGCTTGAGATCGAACATCGAACCGAGCAGCGGCAGGCCCGCAGGGCCAGGAATCTCCGTGTCGGTGGCTGTCATGACTCCCCCTGAGTCGGCGACGGATGGAGATCGGTCGCTGCCGATTCTGCCCGGCGGTCGCCGCTCGCGCGGCTTGTCGATCAGATCCGCCAGGAGCGGGGGCAGCGGGAGGCGACGGTGAAAACATCCTCGATGTTCAGAGCGGGCAGGGTGCCTCGACCTGCCTGACCGCGCCGAGGGTGGGTGGGGCGGACCCACCACCCATTCCTTACATAAGGCGCTCGGCTCCCGAATCCCGGATCTCGGCGACGAAGGCGGTCCAGGCGGGGGCGGCGACGGCGAAGCGCGGGCTGGTGGCGCCGAGCTTGGAGTCGCGGACGTGGACGGTGCGGGGGCAGGTGGCGACCTCGACGCAGGCGCTGCCCTGGCTGTCGCTGTAGCTGGACTTGAACCATGTGAGTTGGTCGCTCATAGCTCTTCGGCCACCTTTCTGATGAACTCGGCTGAGTCCTCGACGCAGAGGGCGTGCCTGCGGATCATGTCATGCGCCTGAGTCAGTCCACTGACTTTGCCGGGTTCGGCGTACAGCGCGCTGGTTTCCTGTCCCTCTGCCCAGGCGAAGCGCTCGTGCTCCGGGGTCTCCAGGAGGATGAGGGGACCGTTCAGCGCGACGCCGCTGCACCGTCCCATCGGTAGCACCTGGATCGATACGTTCCGCAACTGGCTTACTTCCAGCAGGTGTTCCAGCTGGCGTTTCATGGCCTCCTGCCCTCCGACCATTGTCCGTAGCGACGCCTCGTGTAATACGAAGCTGTGGACGGTGCTGGTCTTCCGGGTGAGCGCCTCCTGGCGCTGCATCCGTGCCCGTACGCGCTCCTCCACGGTCTCGTCGTCCAGTGGTGGACAGCTATCACTGATCAGGGCTCGCGCGTACTCCTCGGTCTGCAGCAATCCCGGAATCAGCAGCGGCTCGTACCAGTGCAGCGCGATCGCTTCTGCCTCGATCGCCATGTACTCCTGCGACCGCGCCGGAAATGGCTCCGGCTTCAGGAACTCCTGAGCCGCCACCAACTTCCCCTGGGCCCCGCACATCTGGTCCGCGATCTGGAGCAGCCGGGCGGTCGGTCTGCGGCGCCCCTGCTCCATGGACTTCACGGACTCGTACTCGTAGTTCGCTTCCTTGCCGAGCTGCTCCCGGGTGACCCCGGCCTCCGTCCGCCAGAGCTTGATCTGGTTGCCGCAGTAGCGCCACGCCTCGCTCACGGGCCCGCCTCCCCGGGACGTACTGGGTACAACCACGGTTCGTACCCACGCAGTTACTCCACGAGGCTATGCCCACGCCAGCAGCGTATGAGCCATGAACGAGCACATTGAGTGGCGGCTGCCCCGCCACCCCCGCAGCGCGGGCCGCGCCCGCGCGTTCCTGGCCGAGCAGGCGACGGAGTGGAAGCTCCCGGAAGCCACGACCGAGACGGCCGTGCTGCTCCTCAGCGAGCTGGTCACCAACGCCTGCCACCACGCCCGGGTCTCGCCGGGCCGCGAGGTCTGGACGCGATGCGAGCTGCGGGACGAAACCCTCCGCGTCGAGGTGTCGGACGCGAGCGATGTGCTCCCGTGGCTGCGCGAGGCCGCACCCGACGAGGAATCGGGCCGCGGCCTCGCGCTCGTGGCGGCGCTCGCCGACGCGTGGGGTGCGCACCCCCGGGCGTGCGGGATCGGCAAGACCGTGTGGTTCGAGGTATCGGTGACGCCCCGATGGGGATTCGGGGCCGGTGGCTCCTCTTCGGTGCTGTGATCCGCCTCGCATGCCTTCATCGAGGAGTGGGCCGCGGGTCGGGACCGTCCTGGTCGTCCTTGTCAGGGTTGAGGGCCTCGAGGCCCCGGCGAGTCTGGGCCATCCACTCCTGCGCCGGCTCGGCGTCGCCGTACTCGTCGTGCCAGTTCCACCACTCGTACGGCGGGGTTTTGGGGTAGCCCTCGGGAGAGTCCTCCCATTGCTCCTGCCGCCCGAGCGCGGTCATGTCGAGGTAGCTCCAGGTGTTCCCCAGCGCCTCGTCACCGCGGGCGTTGATGAAGTAAGTACGGAACACGCTGTCGCCGTCGCGGATGAACGCGTTCGTGCCGTGCCACTCGTTCACACCGAAGTCGGCGTCGAAGTCGTCGGTGATCGTGTACCAGGGAATGGCCGTCCAGCCCATCCGCTCCTTCACGCGCTCGATCTCCGGCTGTGGCGCGCGTGAGACGAAGGCGAGGGTGGTGTCCCGGGCGTTCAGATGGGCGAGGTGGCCGACGTGGTCGGCCACCATGGAGCAGCCGCGGCAAGCATGGTCGGGCCAGCCGAACACGCCGGGTTCGAAGAAGGCGCGGTAGACGATCAGCTGACGACGACCCTCGAACAGGTCGAGCAGACTCGCCTTGCCCGCGGGCCCCTCGAACGCGTACTCCTTCTCCACGGCCAGCCACGGCATCCGCCGACGCTGCGCGGCCAGCGCATCGCGGGCGCGGGTCAGCTCCTTCTCCTTCACGAGCAGCTGCTCGAGAGCGGCGTCCCATTCCTGTCGCGAAACGATCGGGGGTGTCTTCATCGCGATAACCACCTTCCGGATCAAGCTCATGCGCCAGGCCAGGGGGTGAGCTGGGCACACCACAGAAGCCCCCTGCGTAGGTGGCCATTTTACCGTGAACATCACAATTCATGGCGAAAGTCTTGTTTCGCCAGAACTTCGGGTCCGAAAGAGAGTGGAACGACCGACCGTCCGGTCCGGCTCTCGGTCGCCGGGCTGCTTCGAGGATTCAATTTCCTCAGCCTGCGGCGAGCGTTTTGCCTCCCCGGGGTCCGTCCCGGCGGTGGCGCAGGGGTGACATGTCACCCCTGCGCCAACTCACGCCCATTGTGTGGGCGTGAAGTTGACCCGGATCATCCAGACCGTCTCTCTTCGTTCGCTTCCCCTTGGGGGTTTCCTTGCCTGGCTCTGCCATGCCCAGATCAGGGCGGATCGCGCTTGCCGCGGCCGTCGCCCTGACCGTGGGCGTCATACCGGCCGTCGCCGCCACCCCGGCGAGTCAGGCCGGGTCCGTGCCGTCTGCCGGCGCCGCACACCGGTCACCCGCAGGCAGCACACACACGGTCACCCTGATCACGGGTGACAAGGTCACGGTCGGCACCGCCGCCGACGGCACCGTGATCCGGTCCTTCGAAGGCGCGAACGGAACCACCACAGGCTTCCACCGCGCCGTCATCGACGGCGCGACGTACGTCTACCCCGACTCCGTCCTGCCGTACCTCAGCGCCGGAAAGCTGGACACGCGGCTGTTCAACGTGACGCAGCTGATCGCCGACGGCTACGACGACGCGCACGCCGAACGGCTGCCGCTCATCGTGAGCTACACCGACGCCGCGGCCAAGTCCCGGACCCAGCCCAAGATGGCCGGCTCGACGGTCGTCCGCCGGCTGGGCAGCATGCAGGGCGCGGCCCTCGCGCAGAACCGCGAACAGGCCCCGGCGTTCTGGTCCGCGCTCACCGGCGGTGCTGGCTCGGCATCGGCCCGGTCGGCGAAGTCCGCCTTCGCCAACGGCATCGCCAAGGTGTGGCTGGACGGCAAGGTCAAGGCCGACCTGTCCGACTCGACCGCGCAGGTCGGCGCGCCGGAGGTCTGGGCGGGCGGCAACACCGGCAAGGACGTGAAGGTCGCGGTCCTCGACACCGGTGTGGACGCCGAACACCCCGACCTGGCCGGGCAGGTCGACGACAGCGCCAGCTTCATCCCGTACGAGCCGGAGATCTCCGACTACCACGGTCACGGCACCCACGTCGCCTCGACGGTCGCCGGCACCGGCAGCGCCTCCGAAGGCAAGGAGCGCGGTGTCGCGCCCGGCGCCCGGCTGGAGATCGGCAAGGTGCTCGACCAGAACGGCGGCGGCCAGGAGTCCTGGATCATCGCGGGCATGGAATGGGCCGCCCGGGACCAGCAGGCCAAGATCGTCAGCATGAGCCTCGGCGGCGGCGGCGACGCCACCGACCCGATGAGCCAGGCCGTCGACCGGCTGAGCGCGGAGACCGGTGCGCTGTTCGTCATCGCGGCGGGCAACGGAGGCCCGCAGTCCATCGGCAGCCCCGGTGCCGCGGACTCCGCGCTGACCGTCGGTGCCGTCGACTCCGCGGACCAGCTCGCCGACTTCTCCAGCACGGGCCCGCGTGGCGGTGACTTCGGGCTGAAGCCCGAGATCACCGCACCCGGCGTCGACATCCTCGCGGCCCGCTCCCACCACCGGCGAGGCTCGGGCTACTACACCACGATGAGCGGTACGTCGATGGCGACGCCGCACGTCGCCGGCGCCGCAGCGCTGCTGGCCGCAGCCCACCCCGACTGGACGGGTGAGCAGTTGAAGGAGGCACTGGTCAGCAGTGCCAAGGCCACCCCGTCGTACACCCCGTACCAGGCGGGTGCGGGCCGGCTCGACGCCCTGGCGGCGGTGAACACCTCGGTCTTCGCCACCGTCAGCGCCTTCTCCGGCTTCCGCACCTGGCCGTACACGCCGGGGGACACCGACGTCCGGAAGGTGACGTACACCAACACCGGAGACGCCCCCGTCAGCCTCGACCTGGCGATCGGCGCCGCCGCCCCGGCGGGGCTGTTCACCCTCTCCGAGGACAAGGTCACCGTTCCCGCGCACGGCACCACCTCGGTGGACCTGACCGCGGACCTGGACCGGGTCGCCCCGGACCAGCACATCAGCGGCATGATCACTGGTACGGACGGCACGGGGAAGGTCCAGGCAAGGACCTTGATCGGCGCCGCGAAGGAGGGGCAGCGGCAGAACCTGACCATCGTCGCGAAGGACCGGGCGGGCAAGCCGCTCTCCGGCAGGGTCGTCCTCACCGCTCACCGCCTGTTCACGGTGGTGGATCTCGACGAGTCCGGCACCGGCACCGCACGGCTGCCGGTCGGCAGCTACAGCGGATGGCTCACCGCCGATGTGCGGGGGGCCAACGGGCCGCACTCGCTGGGCATGGCGACGTTCGCCTTCAACGACGTCAAGCTGGACCAGGACCGTACCGTCACCCTGGACGGCCGGAAGGCCCGTCAGATCCTCGCCCACGCGCCGAGGCAGACCACCGCGGTCGCTCCGCGACTGGACATCCACCGGTCGTTCACCGACAGCCTGGTCGAGTCCTCCACGATGCCCAACGAGACCTACGACAGCATCTGGGCGCTGCCGACCGGTGAGAAGGTCACCGACGGCAAGTTCGAGTTCGGCGCCCGCTTCCGCCTCGAGCAGCCGGCGCTGACCGTGGGCACGAAGTCGGAGACCTTCGACGACCCGCTGGTCAAGCGTGCGGCCAAGCCGCTGCCGGCCGGCACGCGGACCCTGACGGCGGTCTTCGCCGACGAGGGTGCGGCCGAGACGCTTGCCCGCAAGAGCGTGCGCGGCAAGGCCGTGGTGGTGCGGCGCAGCGACTCCGTCACGATCAAGGAGCAGGCGGATGCCGCCGCGGCGGCGGGCGCGCAGATGCTCCTGGTCGCCCACGACGGCGTCGGCCGGCTGCGGCCCTGGGACGAGAACCCGTGGAGCCCGGAGAACCCGGCTCCGCTGACGGTCGCGACACTGAACGCCGACCAGGGCGACGATCTGATCGACGCGCTCCAGCGCGGATCCGTCGACCTGAAGGTCACCTCGCATTCCACCACCGACTATCTCTACGACGTCGTGCACCACTGGACCGGCGCCGTCCCGACGGACCCGACCTGGCGGGTGGAGCCGCGCGACCTGGGCCGGGTGGACGTCTCGTTCCGCAACCACCGGCCCGGCAAGGCGAACGAGTTCCGCTACGACGTGTGGCAGGGCTGGACCGCCGGAAACCAGGTCACCGCTCCCGCCCAGGGAGAGCGGACCGACTGGGTCACCTCCGACGCCGCTTGGTACGAAAGCGCCATCATCCCCACGGAGACGGGGCAGGAGTCGATGGCAAAGCTGCGCTACCCGGCCGGTGAGACCAGCAAGGTCAACTGGTTCGGACCGATCCAGCGACCCCGAATGGGCCCGGTCAGCTCCCAACCGGTGCGCTACCTCGACACTGTGTACATCCCCGCCCCCGGCTGGGGCGACTCCGGCGCCGGCCATGTCGGTGGGACCCGCGGCAACTACGACGTCAAGAACTGGATGTCGCTCTACCAGGGCGACCGCCAACTCGACTGGGGCAACGCCGAGTTCCTGCCGGTTCCGGGGCTTGCCGCGGAGCGGCTGCCCTACCGGCTGGTGGTCGACAACGACCGGGGCGCCTGGGCCCACCCGTACTCGACGCACACGCTGACCGAGTGGAACTTCACCTCCGCGGCCACCGGGGTCGAGTCGGTGGAGTCCCTGCCGCTGATCCAGCTCGACTACGGCGTGGACACCGACAAGGCGGGCCGGGCGGACCGGCGCGCCGCGCTGACGGTGACCGCGTCGCATCTGCCCGGCACGACCGCCGCCATCGGGAAGCTCTCCGTCGAGATCTCGTACGACGACGGGGCGACCTGGCAGCGGGCCGACCTGGGCCGCAACGGTGACGGATGGGCCACGAGCCTGCGCGCGCCGAAGTCGGCCGGCTTCGTCACCCTCCGGGTCACCGCCCGGGACAGCGCCGACAACAGTGTCTCGCAGACGATCACCCGGGCCTTCGGCCTGCGCTGACGTCACCTGACACAGCACCCCGCCGGGCGGGGTCGACCTCGGTCGGCCCCGCCCGGCGGCACAAAGAGAGGTGGGGGGGGGGGGGGGGGGAAAAAGAACAACACAAAACCAAACCAACCACACTCTCCGCCCAGGAAACCAAGAAAGGGACTCACCCACCCAACGAAAACAAACCGCGCCCCT
>NZ_JBHWKX010000017.1:89493-90594 GCF_042730885.1 Streptomyces sp. NPDC059909 | reverse complement strand
TCTTTCTCCTTCCTTTTTCTCTCCCCCCCCCCACCACCCCCCCCCTTGGGTGGTTTCCCTCGTTTTTCTCCCCCTCCAGGAGAAAAAAGGGGGGGGGTCCTTGGTCCCCCCCCCCCCTCCCCCACCTCTTTGGCGGCCTCCAACTCGGCCATGAACACCAGTGCCGTCCTGGCCGCCGCGAGCGCGGTCACGGCAACCTTGCCGCGTATCAGGGAGATCGACATGCGCCGGAAGCTGTCCAGGCCCCGGCGTCCGGGCCATGGACGTACGTACCCGGCACTTGGGTCTCCGCAGTGGCGGCGCACCGCACCCGTCCCACTGCGTCCCTCCCGCCCCGCCCCACGCCCCGGGACGTGGTCGTGGGGCGGCGCCGACGACACCACGTCACGGAGTATTACGCCATGTCACGCGCTTCATCGAACGGGAGTTCGTCCCAGGGGTGTCCCAACTGCGCCATGGGACAGGTGAATCCCGCCACTACACGGTCAGGATTCGGCCTGTCCCGGCAGCTTCGATCCACGCCGGGCGTCCGTGAACCATCCTTCGAGCACAAGGAGTTACGGCATGCGTCGCATCCGCACGACCACGCTCACCGCAGGCGCCCTCGCGCTGGCAGGCGTCGCCGCCACTTGTGTGGCGCTCGCGCCGGCCGCCACCGCCGCGTCCCAGGGGTGCGTGGTCACCAGCATCACCACCGGTGAGTACGAGTCGCAGGGCACGATCCGCACCAAGGCCGCGAGCAGCTGCAGCGACATCAACCTGACCTACTCCTACAACACCACCAGCCGCACCTACGACTACTACGCGGGCCGGTACAAGAAGTCCACCGGCTGGGTGACCGGCGCCAAGCGGTACGTCCAGGCCTACGACGGCTACCACAGCATCAACGACTCCACCTACTGGCTGCTCACCGACCTCTCCAGCGGTACGCAGTTCAGCGTCGCCAGCCTTCTCGAGGGCGGCGACAACGTGCAGATCACCCACTGATCCGCAGGATGGCAGCCTGGCGGGGGGGGGGGAGGGGAGGGGGGGGCCCACACCCACCAAAAAAAAAAAAAAAAAAAAAGGGTGTGGGGGGGGGGAGAGGGAGCCCCCCACCCC
>NZ_JBHWKX010000017.1:78528-89483 GCF_042730885.1 Streptomyces sp. NPDC059909 | reverse complement strand
TTCTGGGGGGGAGGTAAGCGCAGCCCATCCACCTCCCCGCGCCGGGGTGTTCCGCCTCTCTTGCCCCCCCCCCGCTCCCTCCCCCCCCACGGCCGCGCCCGAGGAACCGACGAGAGGTCAGGTGTGAGGTGCCGTGAAGAAGTCCCACCGCGCAGCCGGCCCCGGGCCGGGTCCCGGTTCCGGGCCGGGTCCCGGTCCCGGTCCCGGGCCCGCCAGGAGGCGGACCTTTGCCGTGGTCCTGGGCGTCGTCGTCGCGTCGATCGGTCTGACGGCGTGCGGGGGCGCCGCGCCGGGCCTTTCCGTGCAGTCCCTCCCCGGACCGTCGGGGGCCGTGCGTCCCCCCGGCGTGCGGCAGGGGCTTCCGCAGGACATCACGGCCATGGTCCTGCCGGCCACAGGTGACGACACCCGTCTGACCCAGGGGCTCGACGGTTTCGCGCAGATGGTGGGCCATGCCACGCTGCACGAGTGCGCGGAGCGGCAGGGCGTGAGCCCCCCGGAGGTGCCTCCGCCGGCGTACATCGGCTGGTCCGACCTCCCCGACCTGGGATTCATCGAGCGGCATGGTCTCACGCAGAGCGTCCCGGCCATGCCGGACGCGCAGTCACCGGCGCCGGCGGGCCGCAAGGACCCGGAGGCGCAGCGGCGCTGTGCGGAGGAGGCCCACAGCGCCACCAAGGAGTTCAAGGACCTCTACGCTCCGCTCCAGTCCAAGTGGTGGCCCGAGGTCTCCGCGGCCCGGGACGACCCCCAGGCCCGGAAGGCCCTGCGCGCGCTACCCGGCTGCCTCGCGCGCCACCGCATCGACGTCGACGACGAGGACGGCTTCTTCGCCCTGGTCGACCGCACGGTCCAGGGCATCGAGGACGCGGACGAAGCGGCCCGCGCCGACCGGGGGTTCGGGGCGGCCTATGCCACGTGCATGGCTCCGGTCGAGGCCGTACGGGAGCCGTTGCGCATCAGCCGCCGCACGGCCTTCCAGGTGTCACACCGGGACGAGATCCTCGCCCTGCAACGGACGCTGCTCCCACGCATCCGCGAGCTCGAGCGGCGCCACGGACTGAGTTTCGCCCGGCCGGTTCCGTGAAACCGGTCCAGGCCCGGCGGCTCCACGGCGCCGCCGCCGTACACCCCGTCCATCACGAGGCCCACCACGAGAGGGATCGCACCATGCTCCGATCACCAGGCCTGCGGAAGCAGAGCGCCCGGATCGTCATGTTCCTTGCCATGATCATGGCGATGCTGGTCCAGGGCGGTGCGCCGGCCCAGGCGTTCTCCGGCGCCTTCTTCCACACACAGAGCTCGGGCAACCGCGGCAGCGATGTCGTCGCCGTGCAGCACCTGCTGGGCGCACACGGCCACACCGTGGCCACCGACGGCGTCTTCGGCTCCGGCACGGCCTCCGCCGTCAGGTCGTTCCAGAGCTCCAAGGGCCTCGCCGCCGACGGCATCGTCGGCCCCAACACCTGGGGCCGGCTCGTCGTCACCGTACGCCAGGGTGACAACGGACCCGCGGTGAAGGCCGTGCAGTACCTGCTGAACGCCAAGCGCGCCGCCGGGCTCACCGTGGACGGCGACTTCGGGCCCGCCACGGCCACGGCGGTGAAGAACTTCCAGTCCCACGCCGGCATCTCCGCGGACGGCGTCGTAGGCCCCGACACCTGGCGCAACCTCGTCTGGCACTACGAGCTCATCAACTTCGGCGCCAACATGTGCGACCAGAACCCGGACGGCAACGCCTCCGCGAACTGGGCCACCGCCGCGGCCGCCGCGCAGCTCGAGTCCGCCACCTCCTCCTTCGCCTCGACGGGCAACGGCAAGGTGCCGATGGGCGACGCGAGCTGGGAGCACGGCGGTGACATCCCCGGGCACGCCAGCCACGAGGTCGGCCTCGACATCGACATCTGGCCGATCCGCACCGACTCGGCCCAGTGCACCGCGGGCCGGATCACCTGGCAGTCGGGGACCTACGACCGCGCGGCGACCCGCCAGCTCGTCCAGGCCATCCGCGCCGCCGCCCCCGGACACGTCGAGCTGATCTTCTTCAACGATCCCACCCTCATCTCCGAGGGCCTCACGACGCAGTACCCGAACCACGACAACCACCTGCACATCCGCTACCGGTGATCCGTTCGGGCAAGCGAAATCAATGCAGGACGCAGGCAACGCAGGCAACGCAGGCATGCAGTCAACGCAGTCAAGGAGAGTCATGCGCAGACGCTTCCCGACGCTGATCGCCGCGGTACTCGCCGCGCTGGTCGCCGTACTGCTCGGGCCGAGCACCGCCTCGGCCGCAACCTGGCCGGTCATCGCCAACGGTGACAGCGGACCGCAGGTGACCACCATTCAGCACCTGCTCACCCACCGCGGGTACGCCACCACCGCCGACGGACAGTTCGGACCCACCACCGAGTCCAAGGTCAAGTCGTTCCAGAGCGCCAACGGCCTCACGGCCGACGGCTCGGTCGGCCCGCTGACCTGGCCCAAGCTGGTCGTCACGGTGCAGAACGGCAGCACCGGCAGCGCAGCGAAGGCGGCCCAGACCCAGCTGAACCGGTACGGCTACGGCCTCGCCGTCGACGGGGACTTCGGCCCCGCGTCGACCAGCGCCGCCAAGGACTTCCAGGCCAAGCACGGCCTCACGGCCGACGGGATCGTCGGCCCCAACACCTGGAACGCCCTGGTCGGCGGCTCCGGCGGGGGCGGCAGCACCCGCGCCCAGCTCGCCGCGTCCATCGACGCCAACTCCAGGATCTCGCTCCTGACCTACCACGTCAGCGGAGTCGTCGACAGCGACTCCACGGCCCAGGCCAACATCACCGACACCAAGAACGGCACCACCGCCGAGACCAGCAACTACAGCGACGTCGGCGAGCGCGAGGTCTGGCTCTCCACGGCCATGCTCAACGGCATGCTCAAGCTGGCCACCGAGCGGGGCTACACCTTCCTGATCACCGAGATCGCGGGCGGTGACCACTCCACGAACTCCAACCACTACAGGGGCATCGCTTTCGACGCGGACAACATGTCCGTCAGCAATTCCACCTTCGTCAGCGCCTGTCGCGCGTACGGGGCCACCGAGGCCATTGACGAGGGCAACCACGTCCACTGCGCCTGGGAGTAGCGGCGCCCGCGGCCGAACGCTCACCGCTCCCGTCACCGCGCCCGTCACTCCGGCCCGTCCGGCCGGGGTGACGGGCGTTTCGCCGTCCGCCGTCCGCCGTCCACACGAGGGGCTCGGGGCGAGGCGGGCGTTGTAGGCTCGGCAATCCGTGCGAACCGGGTGGGGATGAACTGACTGCTCATGTGGGTGCTGAGTAAGGCCGGGCCACGGCGGACGGGCGCCGCCGGCTCGCTGGCGATCGCCGTGGGCGGTCTGGCGGCCGGGTCGCTGCCCGCGCGTGAGCCGTGGGGGCTCTGGGTCCCGTACGGACACGGGGTGACGGTCGCCGCCGCCGTACTGGCATATCTCGGGCTGACCTTGCTGGTCCTGGCCTGGTGGGAGTACGGGCGGGAACTCGCCGCGGGGGAGACGGCAGAGGTGGCCGGGCAGGGCGGGGTGCGCGACGTGCTCGTCACCCTCGGCTGGTGGGCCGCACCGCTGGTCCTGGCGCCGCCGCTGTACAGCGCCGACGTGTACAGCTACATCGCGCAGGGCGCGATGGTCCTGGAAGGCCATGACGTCTACGCGCACGGGCCTTCGGTCCTCGGCCCCGGCTCGCTCGGGGCCGATGCCGCGGCGAGCGTGGGCGGGAACTGGACCGACACGCCCGCGCCGTACGGCCCGGTCTTCCTGCTGCTCGCGAAGGGCGTGACCTGGGCGACCGGCGGGACGATCGTGCCGGCCGTCATCGGGCTGCGCCTGACGGCGGTGGGCGCGCTCGTCCTGACGGCCTGGGCGGTGCGCCGGCTGGCGGCGCAGTACGGCGCCGGCGAGAGCCGTGCCCTGTGGCTGGCGGTGCTCAATCCGCTCCTGCTGATCCATGTCGTGGGTGGCATGCACAACGACGGGCTGATGATCGGCCTCATGCTGGCCGGTGTCGTCTGCGCGCTGCGCGGGCGGTGGGTGCTGGGCAGCGCGGTCGTCGCCCTCGCGATGACGATCAAGTCACCGGCGGCGGTCGCCCTGCTCTTCATCGGAGTGATCGTCGTCCGCGACGCCGGCCGGGGGCCGGCCGTCCTGCGCGCCGTGAAGGGTGCCCTCGGCCCCGGCCTGGTCGCCGCCACGATCGCGGCCGCGACCACGTGGCTCAGTGGGACCGGCTTCGGCTGGCTGCGCACGCAGAGCGTCGCGGCGACGGTACACACGCCGCTCTCGCTCACCAGCGACCTCGGCCTCGCGGCCGGGTACGCGGCGCGGTTGCTCTCCGGCGACGTGGACCCGGCGGCGGTCAAGAGCCTGACCCAGACCCTCGGCCTCGCCGCCGCCGTCGCGGTGATCGCCGTCCTGGCATACCGCTCCCTGCGCGGACGGATGCGTCCCGTACGCGGTCTGGGCCTCGCTCTGCTGGCACTCGTCGCGCTCTCGCCGATGGTGCAGCCCTGGTACCTGCTGTGGGGGACGGTGGCGGTTGCGGCTATTTCGGTAGGGAACGATCGAATTGTCCCGATCCTGATGGTCCTCTCCGTGTCCTTCGTCTACGAGACCCAGCCCTCGGGTCACACCCCGGCGTACGGCTTCGCACTCGCCGCCCTTGCGGTGGCGGCCGCGGTGACGGCACTGCGGCGGCACGGGGGGCCCGCCGCTGCCGAGGGTCCCGCACCGTCCCGGCCCCGCCCGGAACCGGACTCCCTGTCGGGCGTGCCCCGCTAGGCCCCGGCCCCAACGCCCGGTAGTGCGCGCGGGGTCGGGACGGAGGTCCGACATGGGGCGCCGACCCGGGGCCGGGGATCGGCGCGGCGTCGGCGCCGCCCGCCGGGCCCGCCGGGCGGCCTGGTGGGGCGCGGCGGCAAGGGTGTCGACGATGTCGGATTTCGCACCCGGCTTCGAAATGGAGCCCTTGAGTCCATAGAATCCGCGGCTGTGAGCCACCAGGAGAGTCCGGTATTCGTCGACGCCTCTGGGCGCCGCCGCCGCCTAATGAGATATGCGTCGGTTGCCCTCGGTGCGGCGTGCGTCTGTTTCATCGCTGTTGTCCTGGCCGGGCTCTTCGGTGCCGGGCCGGCCGGCGGCCCGTTGCCCTGGAGCCAGAGCCGGGAGGAGTCCTCGCCGACGGCCGAGGAGCCGACGCCTTCGACGGATGAGAGCGGGAAACCCGGCGAAGGGGGCGGGGACCCGATAGCGGATCCGGGCGCTCCCTCGGCCTCCGGCTCCCCGGGGCCCAGCGCGTCCGAGAGCCCCGGCGCGGACGGAACCGGCACGTCCCCCACCGCCGAGGCGCCGACGGCGGGCGGCGCCGCGAGTGCCCCGCCCGGGAACTCGGGCAACGCACCCCGGCACTCGCCCACCGCGGCCGGAAAGGGACCCAAGTGACCCGGCACGCCATACGCCGAGATCCCCGCGCCCACTGGGTGCTGCTGACGCTCACCCTGGTCGTCGCCGCCACCGCCCTGCTCTTCAGCGGATACGGGCGGCACGAGATAGCCCCGACCGCCGCGCCCGCCACCCGCTGCCCGGGCGCCCCCGATCCCGGTTTCGACAGCGGGCCCGTCCTGCGGCAGGACCCCAAGACCGGCGGAATCGCCGCCGGACGGATGCCCTCCGGCACCGTCGCCCTCACCTACGACGGCGGCCCCGACCCGGCCTGGACCCCGCGCCTGCTCGATCTGCTGAAGCAGCACCAGGCCAAGGCCACCTTCTTCCTCACCGGCACCCAGGCCGCCGCCCATCCCGACCTCGTACGACGGATCAGGGACGAGGGCCACGAACTCGGCTCGCACACCTACACCGACGCCAATCTCGCCGAGGTCTCCGGCCCCCGGGCCCGGCTCGAACTCGCCCTCACCCAGAACGTCCTCGCGGGCACCGCCGGAACCGGCACCCATCTGCTGCGCCTCCCGCACACCGCCGGTGCCGCCTCCTTCTGCGGCGACATGGCCCGGGCCGCACGGCAGGCCATGGTCGACGGCTACGTCCTCGTCACCGCCGACTCCGCCGCGTCCGCCGCCGACGGCACCGGCGTCCGCCAGTTCACCGGCTCGACGGCCGCCGTCGCCGAGACCGAGCGGCTCCTGACCGCCGGCCGCGGCGAGCGGATCCAGTACACGACCGTCGGTGCCGGCCTCGGTCTTCCGGGCACGACCTACGGCGTCGGCACGACGGCCGAGTGGCGGGGTGCCGCGGTCGTCCGCGCCCAGCAGGCCTCCCGGGCCTTCGCCGACGCCATGACCTGGTTCCTGCTCGCGGCCGGCGTGATCACCGCGGCCCGGCTGGTGATGCTGTTCACGGTCGCCCGCGTGCATGTGAAGCGCGTCCGGACCAAGCGCTCCCGGCGCCGCGGCGCCCCGCGCTTCCCGCCGCTCACGGATCCGGTCTCGGTGATCGTCCCCGCGTACAACGAGGAAGCGGGCATCGAGGCGACCGTGCGTTCGCTGCTGGCCTCCACCCACCAGGCCGTCCAGATCATCGTCGTCGACGACGGCTCCACCGACCGGACCTTCGAGATCGCGGACGCGATCGACGACCGCCGGGTCATGGTGATCCGCCAGCCCAACTCCGGGAAGGCCGCCGCCCTCAACACCGGCCTCGCCTGGGCCCACTTCGACATCGTCGTGATGGTCGACGGCGACACCGTCTTCGAACCCGACGCGGTCTTCAACCTGATCCAGCCGCTCGCCGACCCGCGCGTCGGCGCCGTCAGCGGCAACACCAAGGTCGGCAACCGGCAGGGTGTCCTCGGCCGCTGGCAGCACCTCGAATACGTCATCGGCTTCAATCTCGACCGCCGCATGTTCGACGTCATGGAGTGCATGCCGACCGTTCCAGGCGCGATCGGGGCGTTCCGCCGCGATGCCGTCGTGGGCGTCGGCGGGGTCAGCGACGACACCCTCGCCGAGGACACGGACCTCACCATGGCCCTGTGCCGGGCAGGCTGGCGCGTCGTCTACGAGGAGTCGGCGATCGCCTGGACCGAGGCCCCCTCGACGGTGCGTCAGCTGTGGAAACAGCGCTATCGCTGGTGCTACGGCACGCTTCAGGCCATGTGGAAGCACCGCGGCGCCGTGCTGGAGCGGGGCGCGGCGGGCAAGCTCGGCCGCCGTGGCCTGACCTATCTGCTGCTGTTCCAGACGGTCCTGCCGCTGGTCGCTCCGCTCGTCGACGTCTTCGCCCTGTACGGACTGCTGTTCCACGGCGCGGGGCAGGCGGCGGCGGTCTGGCTCGCCTTCACCGCGGTCCAGGTCTTCAGCGCGGTGTACGCGCTGCGGCTGGACCGGGAGAAGTTCGAGCCCCTGTGGACCCTGCCGCTCCAGATCTTCGTCTACCGCCAGCTGATGTACCTCGTGGTCGTCCAGTCGGTGGTCACGGCACTGACGGGCAACCGGCTCCGGTGGCAGCGCATGCAGCGTACGGGCTCGGCGACGGACGTCCTCGAGGATCGCGGCGCCGTGCGTACCTGACGGAGGCCTGCCGTCCCAGCCCCCGGCCGTCCCAGCCCCCGGCCGTCCCAGCCCCCGGCCGTCCCAGCCCCCTGCCGTCCCAGCCCCCTGCCGTCCCAGCCCCCGGCCGACCTGGGCTCCGGCCGTCCGGCGGCCGGCGGCCCAGGCTCCGGCCGTCCTACGCCCCGACCGTGCCGTCGATCCCTTCCCGGAGGAAGTCGGCGTGGCCGTTGTGGCGCGCGTACTCGTGGATCAGGTGCAGCATCACCAGCCGCAGCGACACGTGCTCGCCCCACCGTGGCTGGTACCCGGTCACCTCGAGCGATTCGGCCTCCCGCTCGATGCGCCGGGAGTGCTCGATCTCGGTCTCCCAGGCGTCGAACGCCTCGGACCGCGTGGCCTTCGTCGCGTCGTACGCCACCTGGTAGTCGCCCTCGTCCGACCACACGAGCGGGATGTCCTCAGCGGCGATCACCCGGCGGAACCAGGTGCGTTCCACTTCCGCCATGTGCCGCACCAGGCCGAGCAGCGAGAGCGTCGAGGGTGGCATGGACCTGCGGCGCAGGTCCTCGTCCGACAGGCCCTGGCACTTCATGGCCAGGGTGGCGCGGTGGAAGTCGAGGTAGGCGCGCAGGGTCTCGCGCTCGTTGCCGCGCAGGGGCGGGGAGATGCGGTCGTCGGTTTTCACGGAGTCACGGTAAGCCCGGTCGGGTGGTGCGTGTGCGGGTGCAGTGCGGGACCGGGCTGACCGACAACGGTGCCTCGCTTGGCAGCGCGGGCGCCTCAACTGTTCCGGTTCCGTTGTCCGGATGCCCGCGTCCCAGCCGAACGACCCGGAACTCGTGCTGTCCAACGGCCACTGCCTGGAGGCCGGATCCCCCGCGCCCGGCCAGGTCGTGGTCGACCGTCTGCCGTCGTGTACCGCAGACCGCCGCGACGTTCCCCTCCTGCTCGGTCCCGTCCCGGGCCGACGGCGAGCCGGCCCGGGACGGGACGGAGACGCTGATCCAGCTCACTCCGTCGGTTTCGGGTCATCGACCTTGGTCGGATCGCCTGTGTTCGACACGATGACGGCCAGCAGTTTCGCCGGTTCCGTCGAGCTCGCGTTCTCCGTGAGCGCGTGGTAGGAGTTCGGCGGTTCGACCCAGTGCTCGCCGGCGCGGTAGGTGCGGACCGGCTCGTTGTCGAGCTGGCTGCGCACGGTGCCCTCGAGCACGTAGGCGTAGACGAACGCCTTGCCATGGCGATGCGGCACCGCGCGTGCGGAGGGCGGGAATTCGACGACCTCCGAGGTGAACGTCTTGCCCGGGACATTCGGAAGTCCCTGCTCAAGCAACACCTTCACCGTCTCGGCGGGCGGCGTGGTCTGCGTGGGGGACGTCGGTGGTGTGGGTGGTGAGGGCTGCTCGGTCCCAGAGACTGCCGCCTTCGCCGCGGACGGCTCGGCAGCAGTCGCTCCCCCTGCCGCGGGGACGAATGCGGCGGTCGCGGCCACCACGCCGGCAGCCAGGCACCGCAAGGCAAGTCGTGTTTTGATCATGACGTCGAACCTCCGAAGCTACTCGACGGTCATCGACCAGCGCGCAGATCCCCCATCATCTGTGAGGAACCGCCCTCCCGCGACTTCGCGGTCATCGGTCCCGGCGGCCTCCCCGTACCGAGCGTCCCGCCAGCACGTCCGTGCGCTTCCCGTCCTCGATCACGAACCTGCCGTCGATCAGGACGTGCGGAATCCCGGCCGGGAGGGTGCGCGGCGCGTCGTACGTCGAACCCGCCGCGACCGTGTCCGGGTCGAAGAGTACGAGGTCGGCGCGGTAGCCCTCGCGCACGTAACCCCGGTCGGGGAGACGCAGCCGGGCGGCGGGCCGAGAGGTCAGATGGGCCACGGCCTCCTCGAGGGACAGGACGCCGAGTTCGCGGGCGTACCGGCCGAGGTACTGCGGGAAGGTGCCGTACGCGCGCGGGTGCGGCTTGTCGCCCTGGAGAATGCCGTCGCTGCCGCCCGTGTGGACGCGGTGCCGCATGATCGCCCGGACGTTCTCCTCGTGGCCGACGTGCTGGAGGATCGTCGTGCCGAGCTGGTCCTCGACCAGGAGCCGGCGGGCGGTGGCCCAGCCGTCCAGGCGGCGGCCGACGTGACCGGCGAGGACGGGATCGCTCACGCCGGAGATCTCGATGGTGTCCCACTCCATCGGCACCCCGTGGCAGCCGTCCGAGCCGATGACCTCGAGGTGGTGCCGGATCCTCTCGGCGGTCCCGTCGTCCTGGAGGCGGGCGAGGAACGCCTCCGGTCCGCCCTCGCTCGCCCAGCTCGGCAGCAGCGCGACGAGGGTCGTGCAGCCGGGGGTGTACGGATACGTGTCGAGGGAGATGTCGGCGCCCGCGTCGAGCGCCTCGTCGAGCAGGGCGAGCAGCTCGGGCGCGCGGCCCTCGTTCACGCCGAAGTTCATGGTGGCGTGGGCGAGATGGAGGGCGCAGCCGGCCGCGCGGGTGAGGCCGACCATCTCCTCGTACGCCTCCAGGGCGCCCGCGCCGTACGAGCGGTGGTGGGGGCAGTAGTAGCCGCCGTGGCGTGCCACCACCCGGCACAGCTCGGTGAGTTCGGCGTCGTCGGCGTACATGCCCGGGGTGTAGGTGAGGCCCGACGACATGCCGATGGCACCCTGCTCCAGGCCCTCGGCGACGAGCTGCTTCATGCGGCGCAGCTCGTCCTCCGTGGCGGGGCGGTCGTCCCAGCCGACGGCGTACATCCGCACGGTCCCCTGCGGGACGAGGTACGCGGCGTTGACCGCGATGCCGCGGCCGCCGAAGTTCCGGTCGAGGCGGTCCAGGTACTCGCCGACCGTCCGCCAGTCGAAGTCGACGTCCGACCCGTCGCCGTTCCACCCGGTGATCGCCCGGCGGACCTCGGCGAGGGTGCGGTCGTCGACGGGCGCGTACGACAGCCCGTCCTGGCCCAGGACCTCCAGGGTCACGCCCTGCGCGGCCTTGGCGCTGTGGTCCGGGTCCCGGAGCAGCGCGAGGTCGCTGTGCGCGTGCATGTCGATGAAGCCGGGGGAGAGGGCGAGCCCGCCGGCCTCCAGCACGCGGCGGGCGCCGGGGCGCGGGCCGCCCCGCCCTTCGGGGTGGATGACGGTGATCCGGCCGTCCGTGACGCCGACGTCGGCGCGGTACGAGGCGGTGGCGGTGCCGTCGACGACGCGCGCGTTGCGGATGACGAGGTCCATGTGATGCGTGCCTTTCTCCGTCTTGCGGGGCTCCACCCCGGATTCCGCGCCTTCCCGGCAGCCGGGGCTTCGCCCCCGGGCCCGCGGGGGGCGGGGGCGAAGCCCCCAGTTCTGGGGAGCGGGGGGGGTGAAACCAACCAAGGTCCAAAAAACACGCTGATGTCATCCCCTCCCCTTCCCTCCCCCCCACCC
>NZ_JBHWKX010000017.1:13571-78518 GCF_042730885.1 Streptomyces sp. NPDC059909 | reverse complement strand
TTCTCCTCTTTGGGGGCCCCCACCCGGGTTCCCCCGCCCTCCCGAAATCGGGGTCTCCCCCCCAGGCCCGGGGGGGGGGGGGGCCGAAGCCCCCGGTTCGGGAGCGCGGGGTGGGTAAACCGAGCCGGGGTCAGAAGAACGTGCGGATGTAGTCCGTGACCGTGCCGTCCGCATCGACCACCGGAATCAGCTGCCACTTGTCGAACGACGTGCACGGGTGCGAAAGGCCCATCCCCACCCAGTCCCCGACCTCCAGATCCGCGCCCGCCTCCGTCCGTACCCACGCGTGCTGGTCGGACAGCCCGGTGACCGTGATGCCGGCAGCCGGCCGGACGTCCCCGGTGCGGGCGTCCCGTACGACCTGGGCCTCGGGCAGGTCGAGGTCGTACGCGGCGTCGCGCTTGCCCGCGTTGGCGAACGCCTGCTGCGGCGTCGGGCGCGAGACGACCTGGGCCCAGAGCCGGAACGCGGGCTCCAGGGCGCCCTCCTGGGGTACCCGGTTGAAGGGAGTGAGGTGCTTGTAGTGGCCGTCGTCGTGCGAGACGTACGCGCCGGAGCGCAGGAGCTTCAGCACCGGGACGGACAGCTCGGGGATCTCCGCGAAGACATCGGCGACGGCGTCGAACCAGGCGCTGCCGCCCGCGCTGACGACGATCTCCTCGGTCCCGGTGAACCGGCCGTCCTTGTCGAAGGCCGTGGCGAGGGAGACGAGGCGGCGCAGCCAGTCCCGCACCCGCTCCGGGGTCGCGTCCGGGACCTCTCCCTCGTAGCCCGCGACGCCGACCAGACGCAGGGTCCCGGTGGCGGCCACCGCGTCGGCGACGGCCGCGCAGTCGGCCTCGGTACGGGGGCCGGTGCGGGCACCTTCGCCCGCGCCGAGTTCGACGACGACATCGACGGGGCGGGTGGCGCCGGCCGCCGTGAGGGCCTCGTCCATCAGCTCGACGCCGCGCACGGAGTCGACGTAACAGACGAGCCGGAAGCCGGGGTCGCGCTCCAGCTCGCCCGCGAGCCAGCGCAGGGCGGCGGCGTCGACGACCTCGTTCGCGAGGAAGATCCGCTGGATGCCGTAGGCGCGGTAGACGCGGACCTGGTGCGGCACGGCGGCGGTGATGCCCC
Source organism: Streptomyces sp. NPDC059909 (assembly GCF_042730885.1). Lineage (NCBI taxonomy): Bacteria > Bacillati > Actinomycetota > Actinomycetes > Kitasatosporales > Streptomycetaceae > Streptomyces > Streptomyces sp. NPDC059909. Next base: position 77,399 of record NZ_JBHWKX010000017.1, on the reverse strand, counting down.
ACGCCCCGCGCTCCAGCTGGCGGGCGAAGAGCTGGGGCGACATGGAGGTCTTGCCGTGCGGGGCGAAGGCGAGGCCGTGGCGCTCGGCGTACGTCTCCAGGAGGGCGAGGTTGTGCTCCAGGGACTCCGCGGAGAGAGCGAGGACGGGGGTGGTGAAGCCACCGGTGAAGAGGTTGCGGCGCTGGGCCGCGAGCTCGCCGACGGTGAGGCCCTCGGCGTCCGGCGGGAGCGCCTTGAAGCGGTGGTCGACGCGTTCGTCCGCGAGCTGCTCGACGGCGGTGTCGACGGGCATGGGAGCCTCCTCGAAGAGTACGGTTGCAGTATGTGCAACGGTCATTGCGCATATCGCTAAAGGGTGTCTAACATCCGGGCCAATGCCGGGTCAATGGACCCACAGGACCGTGAGGAGTGCCAAGGTGACCGGAACAGCGGCCGTGACCACGGCCGTGGACGCGGCCGTCGACAAGGCCCTCGCCTCGGCCATGGACGCGGACGACGCCGTGGACGCGCGTGGCGCCGTGAGCGCGGTCGACACCGTGGACGTGGTCTGCCTCGGTGAGTCCATGGTCACGTTCCTGCCCTCGCGTCCGGGCCGCCTCGCCGACGTCCCCTCCTTCGTCCGCACCATCGGCGGTGCCGAGTCGAACGTCGCCTGCGCGCTGGCGGCGGCCGGACACCGCGCGACATGGGTGAGCCGCGTCGGCGCGGACGGCTTCGGCGACCATCTGATCGCCGCCGTCGCTGCGTACGGCGTCGACACCTCCGCCGTCCAGCGCGACCCCGTCCGCCCCACCGGCATCTACTTCCGCACCGCCACCGACCGGGCCACGGAGACCCACGAGGTCCTCTACTACCGGTCCGGCTCGGCGGCTTCCGCGATGTCGCCGGAGAACGTCCCGTACGAGGATCTCGCGCGCGGCCGCGTCCTCCACCTCTCCGGCATCACCGCGGCCCTGTCCCCGCACTGCCTCGCCCTGATGCGCGCCCTGACCGCCCGCCGCCCCGGGCGCCCTCTCGTCTCCTTCGACGTCAACCACCGGCCGGGCCTCTGGCGTGACGACCCGTCCGTCCTGCTCGACCTGGCGCGCGGCGCCGACCTCGTCTTCGTCGGCGAGGACGAGGCGGAGGAGGCGTGGGGCCTGTGCGGCGCGCAGGCGGTCCGCGAGGCGCTCCCGGAGCCGGACGTCCTGGTAGTCAAGCGGGGTGCGCGGGGCGCGACGGTCCACGCTCGCTCGCCGGAGGCGGGCCGGGGGGCCGGTCCGGATCCGGACCGGCCCCCGGGGCGGAGCCCGGACGAGGGGGACACCGTCACCCACGTCCCCGCCCCCCGCGTCGACGTCGTCGCCCCCGTCGGCGCCGGCGACGCCTTCGCCGCGGGGTTCCTCTCCGCCACTCTCCGCGGCCTCGGCGACAAGGCGCGTCTGCGCCACGGGCACCTGACGGCCGCCGCCACCCTCACCGTCCCCGGCGACCTCGGCACCCCACCCCCCGTCGTCCTCGCCGACCGCCTCGCGGCCCTCGAAGACGACGCCTGGGAGAGACTGCACCTCGGCCCCGGCTGGACGGCAGCCGCGCAGGCCACGGAGGAGGTACGTACGTCATGAGCCAGACCGTCGACCGCGCCCTGAGCATCCTGCCGCTGCTCGCGCAGGGCCCCGCAGACCTCGGACAGGTCGCCGAGAGCCTCGGCGTCCACAAGTCCACCGCTCTGCGGCTCCTCCGCACCCTCCACGAACACGGCCTCGTCTACCGGCAGCAGGACCAGCGCTACCGCCTCGGCGCCCGTCTCTTCGCCCTCGCCCAGGAGGCCGTCGAGAACCTCGACATCCGCGAGATCGCCCACCCCCATCTCGTCGCCCTCAACGAGCAGATCGGGCACACCGTCCACCTCGCGGTGTACGAGGAGGGCGAGGTCCTCTACATCGACAAGGTCGAGAGCCGCTACCCGGTCCGGATGTACTCCCGGATCGGCAAGCCGGTCGCGATCACCGTCGCGGCCGTGGCGAAGCTCCTGCTCGCCGACTTCCCCGAGCCCGAGCGCCGCGCCGTCGCCGAGAAGCTCGACTACCCCATGTACACGCCCCGTTCGATCCCGAACGCCGCCGCCTTCCTCAAGGAACTGGCGGCCGTACGCGAACAGGGCTGGGCCACCGACCTCGGTGGCCACGAGGAGTCCATCAACTGCGTCGGGGCCCCCATCCGCGGTGCGGACGGCCGCGTCGTCGCCGCCATGTCGGTCTCCGCGCCGAATGTCGTCGTCACCGCCGAGGAACTCCTCACCCTGCTCCCGCTGGTGCGCCGCACCGCCGACGCCATCAGCCGTGACTACTCAGGTAAGGACACCCCATGACCGAGAAGACCGCGATCACCCCCGCCACCCACACCACCCCGCCCGCCGCGTTCTCCCACGGCGTCCGCAAGGGCAACATCCTCCAGGTCGCGGGCCAGGTCGGCTTCCTCCCCGCCGTCGGGGGCCAGGCCCCCACCGTCGCCGGGCCGACCCTGCGCGAGCAGACCCTCCAGACCCTCGCCAACGTCAAGGCGGTCCTGGAGGAGGGCGGCGCGAGCTGGGACGACGTGATGATGATCCGCGTCTACCTCACGGACACGGCCCACTTCCCCGAGATGAACGAGATCTACAACGCCTACTTCGAGGAGCAGGGCCTCAAGGAGGCCCCCGCCGCGCGTACGACGGTCTACGTCGGCCTGCCCGCCGGGCTGCTCATCGAGATCGACGCCCTGGCGGTCCTGAGCTGAACCCTCCGCACCACCCGCTCCACGGCACGGCGCCCTCCGCACGGCGCCGTGCCGCGCTCCCCCCTACCCGAAATCGAGGTCCCCCCATGCCACCTGCCGCTCCACCCCACACAGGCGGACTGCTCCACCTCATACCCGGTACCGCCGGACTGCTGACCGTCGCCGCCCTCGGTATCGCGCTCCTCCTCTTCCTGATCATCAGGGTCAGGCTGCAGCCGTTCGTCGCGCTGCTCGCCGTCTCCATAGCCGTCGGCCTCGCCGCCGGCCTGTCCGTCACCGAACTCTTCGGCACGGTCCAGAAGTCCGCCGCCGTATCGGTCATCGAGTCCGGCATGGGCGGCATCCTCGGCCATGTGGCGATCATCATCGGCCTCGGCACGATGCTCGGCGCGATACTCGAGGTCAGCGGCGGCGCCGAGGTCCTGAGCTCGCGCCTGCTGGGCCTCTTCGGCGAGAAGCGCGCACCGCTGGCCATGGGCCTCACCGGCCTCATCTTCGGCGTCCCCGTCTTCTTCGACGTCGGCATCTTCGTCCTCGCGCCGATCGTGTACGCCGCCGCCAAGCGGTCCGGCAAGTCGATCCTGCTGTACGCGATGCCGCTCCTCGCGGGTCTGTCGATGACCCACGCCTTCCTCCCGCCGCACCCGGGCCCGGTCGCCGCGGCCGGCCTGCTCCACGTCTCGCTCGGCTGGGTCATCCTCATGGGCATCGTGGTCGGCATCCCGGCCGTCCTCGCCGCCTGGGTCTACGCCGCCTGGATCGGCAAGCGGCTCTTCGTCCCCGTACCGGAGGACATGGTCGAGGCCGCGGAGGACGCCAAGGCCGCCGTGGCCGCCGAACAGGCCGCCGCGGGGCGCGCGACACGGGAGTCGCCGGTCTCCCTGGCGACCGTCCTCACCATCATCGGTACGCCGCTGGTGCTCATCCTCGCCGCGACGTTCTCCTCCATCGCGCTGGATCCCTCCACCCTCCGCAGCGTCGTCGAGTTCTTCGGCAACCCGTTCGTCGCCCTGACGATCGCCCTGTTGATGGCGTACTACCTGCTGGGCATCCGCCGCGGCTGGTCCCGCAAGTCCCTGGAGTCGGTGTCGACCCAGTCCCTGAAGCCGGTCGGCAACATCCTGCTCGTCGTCGGCGCGGGCGGCGTCTTCGGCGCCATCCTGAAGGCGAGCGGCGTCGCCCAGGCCCTCTCCGACACCTTCAACGACGTCGGCCTCCCGGTCATCGTCCTCGCCTATCTGATCTCCCTCGTCCTGCGCGTGGCCCAGGGCTCGGCGACCGTCGCGATCGTGACGACCGCGGGCATCGTCCTCCCGCTCGTGGAGGGCGGCGGCCACTCGCAGGCGTTCCTCGCCCTGGTCATCATGGCGATCTCGGCAGGCTCGATCTTCGCCTCGCACGTCAACGACGGCGGATTCTGGATCGTCGCCAAGTACTTCGGCATCTCCGAGCGGGACACCCTGAAGTCCTGGACGGTGCTGGAGTCGGTGCTGTCCGTGGCGGGCTTCGTCGTGGCGGCGGCGCTGAGCCTGGCCGTCTAGCGCCCGCCGGCGTCCGGCGGCGTCCGTACGAGCGGGCGCCCGGGACCTGAGCGGTCCCGGGCGCCCTTTCACGTGCGAGCACCCGTCAGCTCGCGCAGTACTGCTGCTCCTTGCCGATCGAGCGGTACATGCAATCGGAGTTCTCCAGCAGCTGCAGCACCGCGTCCCGGTTGCGGCTCGTCTCGCGCTCGATCACCTCGTCGGGCGGGTAGAAACCGCCGGCGCCGGCGCCGGTCGGGTACATCTCGAAGGTGTAGGCGAAGATCTTCTGGTTGCCCCACAGCCAGTCGTCGATCGACCCGTCCGTGATGTACAGGTCGCTGGACTGCTCGGCCGTGTAGCCGTTGCTCGCGGCCATCTTGCCGCCGACAGTGGCGAAGGCGTCGCGGTCGTCCTGGGTCATGCCCGGGGCGGTGTCGGCCGTCGTGTAGCCGTACGGCCACAGCACCAGCTCGCTGTACGTGTGGAAGTCGATCCCGGTCCTGATCTGCTGCTTTCCGCCGACGACCCGGGAGCGCACGAAGTCGGCGACGACCTTCACCTCGGGGGCGGACTCGGCGGCGGAGCCCCGGTAGGTCGAGGAGCTGGGGGAGCCGGAGGAGCCGCCGCAGCAGCCCCACTTGAAGTTCCAGTTGCGGTTCATGTCGGTGCCGACGTACGACGAGCCCGAGTTGGGCTGCCGGTTCTTGCGCCAGCTGCGGTAGGAGCCGGTGGCGATGTCGTACTCGCCGCCGTCCGGGTTGAGGTCCGGCACGATCCAGATCTCGCGGCCGTTGACGGCGTTCGTGACGCGCGAGTCCGTTCCGTAGTCGTCGCCGAGCTCGCGCAGCAGATAGAGCGCCATCTCGACGGTCAGGTGCTCGCGGGCATGCTGGTGGTGGGTGAAGAGGACCTCGGGCTCGTTCTCGTCCGTGCCGACGTTGTCGCTGATCTTGATGGCGATGATGTCCCGGCCCTGGTGGGACTTGCCGATCACCCGCTTGTTCATGATGTTCGGGTGGGCGGCGATGCGCTGGTTGATCTCCGCGTTCATCTCCGCGTAGTTGTGGTAGCGCGCGTCCGCGGACGGGAAGTCGAGCGGCTCGGCGGCCACGCCAGGGGCCCGGCGGGCCGGTGGTGCGGGCAGGGGTTCGAGTACGTGGCCGAGGGCGCGGAGGCGTTGCGCCTGCGCGGCGTTGGCGCTGATGACGATCGCGTGGCCGTCGACCTCGTCGATCGAGACGCCCGTTGCGGCGATGGCGGTGCGCTCGGCGACGGTGGACGGTCCGTGGATCTCGTACTGCCGGATCTGTTCCTCGGCCTCGGCGGCGGCCGCGGCCCTGGTGTCGGTGGCGGCCGCGCGGGCGCGGTCCGGATCGGGGGTCGGCGCGGCGGTCGCCGTGAACGGGGCTGCCACGGCGAGCGCGAGCAGGGCCGCGAGGGCGGCGGACCGAGTGACGGACCTTCTGCCGCTGCCGCGTGTGCGAAGTCGCATGCTGTCTCCTGGGTAGGGAGTGTGGGGGTGGCTCAGTGCGACGGGTACGGCGTGCTTGTGGTGCGGGTGTGACGGGCACATGGTGTGGGCATGGCATGCTCCGGTCAAGGGCGTGCTTCGGCCACGAGTTCGATGATGAGCGGAAAGGCGGCCGTAACCATGGCAGACACGACGGCAGAAGACACAGGATCAGACAATGGGGCGACGATCTCACCGCCCCGCAAGGCGAGCTGGCGGCTCATCGGCCCGGGCATCGTCGTCGCCGCGACCGGCGTCGGCGCCGGTGACCTCGTCGCGACGCTGATCGCGGGCAGCAAGTTCGGCTACACCCTCCTCTGGGCCGCGGTCATCGGCTGCCTCGTCAAGATCTCCCTCGCCGAGGCGGCGGGCCGCTGGCACCTCGCGACCGGGCGCACCCTCTTCGACGGCTGGCGCAGCCTCGGCGCCTGGACCACGGTCTACTTCGCGGTGTACGTCGTCGTCTGGGGCTTCGTGTACGGGGCCGCGGCGATGTCGTCGAGCGCGCTGCCGCTCGCCGCGCTCTTCCCGGACCTGATGGACCTCAAGTGGTGGGCCGTGCTGTGCGGCCTGGTCGGCCTGGTGTTCGTCTGGTTCAACCGGTACGCCGTCTTCGAGAAGGTCATGACGCTGCTGGTCGGCGTGATGTTCGTGGTCACGGTGTATCTCGCGGTCCGCGTCACCCCGCACCTCGGGGACGCCTTCGCCGGCCTCGTCCCCGTCCTGCCGGACGGCTCCCTCCTCTACACCCTCGGACTGATCGGCGGTGTCGGCGGCACGATCACGCTCGCCGCGTACGGCTACTGGGTCAACGCCAAGGGCTGGCGCGACGCGAGCTGGATGAAGGTCATGCGGCTCGACAACCGGGTCGCCTACATCACGACCGGCATCTTCGTCGTCGCGATGCTCTTCGTCGGCGCCGAGCTGCTGCACTCCGCGGGCATCGCTCTCGCCAAGGGCGACAAGGGCCTGCTCGACCTGGGGGACATCCTCGCCGACCGCTACGGCACGGCCACGGCCAAGCTCTTCCTGGTCGGCTTCTTCGCCACGTCCTTCACCTCACTGATCGGCGTCTGGCACGGCGTCAGCCTGATGTTCGCCGACTTCGTCTCGCACTACCGCCCGGCCCTCGCCCCGCCCGGGACGGCCCGCGAGAAGTCGCGGGCGTTCCGTGCGTACCTCCTGTGGCTCACCTTCCCGCCGATCGCGCTGCTCTTCCTCGACCAGCCGTTCGGACTCGTCATCGTGTACGGAGTGATCGGCGCCTTCTTCATGCCGTTCCTCGCGCTCACACTGATCTGGCTGCTCAACTCGTCGCGCACGCCGGCGCAGTGGCGCAACGGGCTGCTGAGCAACGGGATGCTGGCCGTGGCCGGGCTGCTGTTCATCGTGCTGTGCGTGCAGCAGGTGCGGGAGCTGCCCTGGTAGGGGGCCGGGAGCCGTCGCGGTCATACTTGCGTACATGACCTATGGCGGCCACCCGGACCAGCACCACCCCCAGGCGCCTCCCGGCTTCGGTCCTCCGATTCCCGTCCCCCCGTCGTACGGCCCGCCCCCGCCGCAGCAGTCCGCCTATGGCCCGCCCGGCCCGCACGGGGTGCCGCAGCCGCCCCTCCCGGCCGGCCCGGAGTTCGTCGCGCACGACCGCCACAACTCCGTCATCGTCGACGAGTCGGGTGTGGCCCTGGAGATCCAGGGCCACACCCTGGAGTTCCCCTGGGCGGCGATCAGCACGGTCCACTTCGCCCCGGGGCCCTTCGGGACCGTCCTCATGGTGGCTGTGGCGCATCCCAGCGGCATGCTCTGCGAGTGCCGGATCGCCGCCCGCAAGCAGGCCGTCCTGCAGCAGTGGCTCGCCGAGCTCGGTCCCGTACTCCACCACTACCTGGCGAACCGCCCACCGGCGCACTAGCGGCCGGTGGGCGGTCGGCAGGGGTCCGGCTTCCGCTACGGCAGGTTGTGGACGTGCGGCCCCACCGCGTCGGACCAGGCGTTCCCGGCCGTCGCGTCCCAGTTCGTGGACCAGGTCATCGCGCCGCGCAGGCTCGGGTACGTACGCGAGGGCTTGAACGATCCGCAGTTCGTGCCGCGGGCGAGGCAGTCGAGGGCGTTCTTCACGATCTGCGGCTCGACGTAGCCGCTGCCCGCGCCCCGGGTGGACGCCGGGACGCCGATGCCGACCTGCGACGGGTCGAGGCCGCCCTCCAACTGGATGCAGGCGAGCGCGGTGAGGAAGTTCACCGAGCCCTGGGAGTAGACCTGGCCGTCGCAGCCGAGCATCGAACCGCTGTTGTAGTACTGCATGTTGACGACCGTGAGGATGTCCTTCACGGCGAGCGCGGTCTTGAAGTACTCGGTGCCGGTGTTCTGCATGTCGATGGTCTGCGGCGCCATGGTCAGCACGAGCGACGAGCCCGCCTTCTGCGAGAGCTGCCGGAGCGCCTTCGTCAGATAGGTGGAGTTGATCCCGTGCTCCAGGTCGATGTCGATGCCGCTGAAGCCGTAGCTCTGCATGAGGGCGTACGCGCTGTTGGCGAAGGCGGTGGCGGAGGCGTCGCTGTTGATCGTGACGTTGCCGCGCTCGCCGCCGACCGAGAGGATCACCGACTTGCCGGCGCTCTTCTTGGCGCTGATGTCGGACTTGAATTCGTCGACCGAGCCGTAGCCGACCGCCGGGTCCAGGTTGAAGGTGATCTCACCCGGCGTGGTGGTCGAGTCGGCGAACGACACGGCGAGGATGTCGTACTGCGCCTGGACGTCGCGCAGCTTCTGCACGGTCGCGCCGTTGTTGAAGTTCTGCCAGTAGCCGGTCAGGGCGTGCTTCGGCACGGCGGGGTTGCCGCCACCGCCGCCGGACGTCGTCGTCCCGGTCACGGCCGCGGACTTCGCCGACTCGCCGGCCGCGTTGGTCGCGCTCACCTGGAACTGGTACGAGGTGGACGCGGCCAGCCCCGTCACGGTTGCCGACGTACCGGTCACCGACTGCACCTTGGTGCCGTTGCGGTACACGTTGTATCCGGTCGCCCCGGAGGACCCGTTCCAGCTCAGCGCGACGGAGGACGAGGTCACCGCCCCGACGGCCAGCCCGGCCGGAGCGGGCGGCACCACGGGGTCGGGGTCACCGCCGCCGCCCCCGTCCGGCCCGAAGACAGAGACGTCGTCGGCGTAGTAGGCGGGCTGCCCGTACCACCCGTGGGTGTACACGGTCACCGAGGTCGTGCCGGCCCCCGTCGTGAAGCTCGTCGTCAGCTGTGTCCACCCGGAGCCCCCGGGCGTCCACGTGGACACATCGGTCGTCCCGGTGCCGCTGGCCCCGAGGTACACGTACGAGCCCTGCACCCACGCACTCAGCTGGTACGTCGAGTTGGGCTTCACGGCAACGGTCTGCGAACACTTCGCGTTGTCCTGCCCGGCGGGCGTCCCCTGGAGCGCGGCGGCCCCGCTGTGCACGGGCGACGCCACGATCGCGCCGCTCCCGGCGGTGCACGACCAGTTCGCGAGCCCGGACTCGAACCCCGCGTTCTTGGCGTTGTTCACATCGGCAGCCTCCGCGGTCCCGGCTCCGCCGGCCAGCCCGAGCCCGGCGCCCACGGCCAGCGCCAGGAATCCGCCGAGCCATCTGCGACGGCGCGTACGTATGCGTGTGGTTCGGTCCACTTGCTGCCTCCGTGGGGAGTTGGGGGAGGAGGAGGTACGTGAGGAACGGTGGCCACCGCTGGGCGTACAAGTTGGTCCAGACCAATCGGGTTGTCAAGTCCTGTGGCAGGAGGTCGTATACGAAAAAGGGCCCGGTCCTCGACAGGACCGGGCCCTCACCTTGCGGTGTGTCCGCCACCCCTCGGCGGCAGTTACGGGGAGCGTCAGTCAGTGGTGATGGTGACCGACTCGATGATCTTGTCGATGTCCGCGGCCGGTATCGAGCCCTCCTTGCGGATCACACGCACGAGGAACGGATCGTCCTGGGCGTCCATCGCGACGACATCCGTCCCCTCGATGGGCGTGCCCTCCGGTGGCGCGTTGTCCTTGCCGTTGGACCTCTGCGTGTCGTAGTCGACGCGGCGTGCCTCGTCCGTACCTTCGACGTCGATCTCTTTCTGGGACTTGGCCCGTGCGCCGAGCACGAACGTCGAGCGGGCACCGAGCGCGGCCATGTCGACGTCGCCCGCCTGCATGAAGTTCGTCTGCACGGCGATCTTGGCGACGATGACACCGTCCTGGGTCAGCACCGCAGCGGCATCGTTGTTCTTCCCGAGACCGGCGCCGGTCAGCGGCTTGAAGCCCTTCGGGAAGGACACGGTCAACCGCTTGGCGTCCAAGGTGCCCCACCCTTCAGGTGCGGCTCCGCCGCCGCCGTCACCGGCGCAGCCGGTCACCAGAGCGGCCGCGAGGACGGCAGCGCCCAGTGCGACGAGAGCCCTGCGCGGGGTGTGCTGCTCGGAATGGGTCATGGGGGTCTCACTCTCTCGCTCACTGTCAGTGCTGCCCGGCTGCCGCATCACTGTGCGCAGAGGCTGAAGGGGACGTATTCACGCTTGCCTTCGCGTGGTGCTCCGAGGAATTCTGCCTCACCGATCTGCTGGGTCTCCTTGGAGAAAGTGGCCTTGTAGCCGACCGCGGCCGCAGCAAGGTTGACCTCGAAGCCGAACTCGGCGGAATTGGTGACACCGGTGTAGGTGGTCCGGCTGGACCGGCCCTTGTTGAACATCAGGTTCTCGAAATTGTCACCGGGCTTCGGCGCCTTGGTCGGCGCGGTGTCCCCGAAGAGCGTGGTGAATGGCTCGGTCTTGCCCTGACCATTGCCGCTCAGCCAGTTCTCGGCGATCTTCCGGTCGTGCTCCATGCCGTCCTTGCCGTCCTGGAACCGCACGATGTTGGTGACCGTCTCGGTCTGCGTGGCATCGGCAGAAACGTTACCGCTTACTTTTCCCTTGTCTTTCTTGCCGTCCTCGTTCTCGGTCTTGCCTTCCTTGCTCTTGTCGCGGCTGACCTTGCCACTGCCCTTGCCCTGCACCGTCTGGGTCGTGACGATCGACAGCAGCTTGTCAGGGTGGTTGATGTCACGGTTCACGGTGACCGTGGCGCTGCGCTTGCCGGAGATCCCGCTCTTTGCCCCGGAGCCGCCGCCACTCAGGTCGACGTCGCCGCCCCCCTCCAGCTCGAAGGTGTACGTCGTGCCCTCGATGCCGTTGATGGTGTCCCTGGTCAGGGTCACCGAGGGAGATGCCTTGATCTTGCCGCCGAGCTTGGTGGAGAGATCGTCGGACTCCCCGGAGGAGAGCTCCAGATTGCCGTTGGCAGTGCCCTCGGCCGCTGCGGTGCCGTAGGAGATCTTCTTGCCCTTGACGGTCTTGTTGATCTCCTCGTCGAGTTCCATGTAACGCTTCGCACCCTGCACTGACGCGAAGTCACGGCCGTACTGCATCTGCGCCTTGGCGCCGGCGCGCGAATCCAGCTTCTCCAGGAACGCGTCCCGCTCCTTGGCGCTGTCGAACTCGAACGTGTCCCCGCTCGTCATCTTGAAGCCGCCCTCGAGTTCCACCTCGTACGGCTTCTCGTCGAACTTCCCGGCCTCCATACCGAACTTGGGCTTCCAGGAGGCGCCCAGCTTCCCGGCCTCGGAGAAGGTGATGCGGTAACGCGGCACGTCCTTCGGCTTGCCGTCCTTGCCGATGACCCGCTTCTTGAAGTCCTGCTTCTGGAAACCGTATTCGTTGCCCAGCTTGAACCAGCCGAGCTTGACTTCGTGTCCCGCCGTGCCCGAGATGTTCCGGGTGTTGCACAGGCCGGGCTCGAAATCTGCGTCAGTGAGCGGCTTTCCGTCGGCCTCGGTCGTGACCTCACAGCTGCCGCCGGTGAGTCGGCATATCTGGGCCTTGAGCCGCTCAGCAATACGCCCGCCGACGCCGGTCGCCGCCATTCCGCCGATCACGGCCACGACGACCAAGACCGTTCCCAGGTACTCCATCGCTGTGGCGCCCGAATCGCCCCACGAATAACCCGCGTTCGTATCCGTCCGGGACTCCAGGAGGCGGTCGATGAGCAGCCCGCAGAATCCGCCGAGCACCACCGTGGCGAGGAGCATGCCCATGCCCTCGATGCCGATGATTCCCCATCCTGAAAGGAGAGTTCGGACGAGCGCGAAGAGCGGTACACCGAGCGCGGCAAAGAAGTGCAGGACCGGCGAAACCCGGTGCGGCTCGCGGTGCAGCCGTGCGGCGGCCAGCACGCCGAGCAGAGTGGCGACGGAATTCGGCAGATAGATCAGCAGAAATCGCATGCCGAAGGAATCGAGTGCGTCGGCGGTGGCAAAAGACTCGGTGGCGAGCCCCAGGAGATAGCCGCTGCCGTAGAACGCCACGAGCCCCACGGCCCAGGACCGCATCAGCGAGAAGAAGGCCCCGGAGCGGCTCCGGCTCGTCGAGCCGTATGGGCTGTAGGTCTGACGCCCCCCTCCTGATGTCCAGTTGCCGCCTGCGCCGCCCATCTGTTCCTCCCCTTGCCGGATCTTGCAGGGCGACACGTTAACGTGGGTGAAGTCCCAGGTCCTGGGCCCGTGGGCCCATCCCTGGGCCCATGACCCCACCGGAATCCGGACAAGCGTGACCGTGATCCGGACGAGACGAGGTGCACATGAGCGGTTCCGAGTGGCTGTCGTTCGCCGCGCTGGTCGGCCTCCCGATCGTCGGGCTCGGCCTCCTCTTCGTGCATCTGCTCCGACGGCTGCTGCGGATCCGCCGGGTGATGGCGCACGGTGCGAAGGCGGAAGGGGTCTGCGTCGATGTGCGTGACACCCCGTCCCGTTCCGATTCGGGAACGTCGCACAGGCATCACGTCTTCGCGTTCGAAACGGACGACGGCCGGCGCATCGAGTACGTCGAGGACGCTGCGTCCATGGGTACACCGCGTGGCTATCGGGCCATCGTCCGCTACGACCCCGCGGACCCGGCCGGCACCGCCACGATCGCCGGCCGTGACGACATGGCGCCGATTCTGGTGCCGGGTTGTGCGCTGGTGGCCACTGCTGGATTCCTGGCACTCTTGCTCTGGATCGCACTCACGGTGGCCCTGTAAAGGAATCGTGAAATCCGGTCATCGGCTGCTTAGTTGGCTGCGCATTCGCTCCGCGTTATTCGCCGATAGTTTCATGTTCACCTTTCGAATTGATCACGAAAATAATTCAACGTTCGCAACCGGTACGGCCGTTCTGTCCGGTTTTGTTGGCGAATGGCGTGTGAGTTGTCTCCCGGGGGCAATAGGAAGGGTGTTCACCGGTCGGTAGGACGCGGATAAGCTGCTGATGCAGCCCGATGCAGCTGCACTGAGCAGGAAACGATCTGCGGCCGCCGGGGCACCGGCGACCGGAGTGGACGGGGAACTCAGAGTGCCGACAGTCATCGCGGTGACCAGTGCTGACCTGGTGCTGCCGCCGACAGACCAGCAGACGCCGACCGCTGCCGTTTTTCAGTCGCCGGCCACGCAGCCGCTGGATGCCGCGCTCACCGAGATGCATGTCCTGCTGGAGCAGCACGGACATGTGATCGTCGTCTACCCGTCCTCCGTGCCACCGGCGCTGGAGCAGCGGATGTACGCGGTCCGCGCGATGCTGGAGAGCGACCGTATCGCCCTGCTCAAGTCCGACCTGCCGCCGCTGGGGATCGCCGTACTCGTCCGGCAGCTACGGCAGTTGTCCATCTGCGACTTCAGCGCCGGGGTCGTCGCTTCGGCGGCTCGCCTGCTCGCCCATTACATCTACGCGGGTGCCGTCCTCAACTCCGTGACCAAGCTCGACCGGGTCGCGGTGAGCCTGAAGTCGCACGCCAAGTCCTGGGTACCGGGATCCCAGTTCGCCGTGCTGGCGGGACCGACTCCCCAGCTCCTGAAGATCGGTCAGAACTCCACACCCTTGTCCGGTCCGGAGTTCGGTACCCAACTGCTGCTGGCGAAAGGTCAGTTGCAGACCGACTGGGTGACCGGGACCCTCGCCCCGGCGTGGCAGGTGCAGGGCCTCCAGGAGGCCGCGCTGCCCTCCGACTCACCCCGTTGGTGGGGCACCGGAAAGCTGGTCGAGTTCGCCGCCTTCCTGCCCGACATCTCGGTGCTGTACCAGCTGGTCGCGTCCGTACGGCGCGCCAAGTGTCACTGGTGCGCGATGGAGCTCATCGGCGACCGCTGCGGTTTCTGCTCCTCGCCTCTCCCCGAGCCCGAGAACCAATCTCCTGCCACAGGTGTCCTGAACCAAGGGACGCCTGCACATCCCCGGTCTTAGCTCTCCTCCCCACGACCTACGCTCCGCGCATCCCCTGTCCGCTCTGCCCCACGTACCCGAACGAGGTTGTACGGTCCATGAATTCCCGCCAGCGCCGCGGCGTCATACTCCTGCTGTTGTCGGTCCTGTGTGCCTTCGGCGCGTTCGTCGGCGTGCTCTCAGTGATCAGCGACGTGAACTCGAAGGTCGGCCCCGAGGTGTCGGCGTACCAGATCAAGTCCGACGTGCCGCCCTACACGGCTCTCAACGCAGGTCAGTTCGAGAAGGTGTCCATGCCCAAGCGCTGGCTCTCGGACAACGCCGTGACCGACATCTCCGAGATCAGCGGCAAGATCGCCGTCACCAGGCTCAACAAGGGCTCTCTGCTGCAGAGCGACATGATCGTGAAGCGCCCCGCCCTCCAGCCCGGTGAGCAGGAGATCGCCATCATGATCGACGCGGCGACCGGTGTCGCCGGCAAGATCACACCGGACTCCCGGGTCAACATCTACGCGACCTTCGCCGGCGAGAACGAGGGCGACCCGGCCAAGTCGAAGGTCATCGTGTCCAACGCCAAGGTCCTGGACGTCGGCAAGCTCACCGCCCTCGAGCCGGGCCGGGACGACAGGGCCAACCAGGCCACCGAGGCCGTACCGATCACCTTCGCGCTCAACACGCTGGACGCCCAGCGAGTGGCCTATGCCGAATCCTTCGCGGAGCACGTCCGCCTCGCGCTGATCGGCCCCGGCAGCGACACCACCATCCGTCCGAGCGACCGCACCTACACGCTCGACAAGGATTAGTGAGGATTGGATGACCACCAGGATCCTCCCGGCCGTCGGCGACGCCGACGCGGCCAGGTCCGTCACCACACTGCTCAGCCAGCTTCCCGACGCCGAGCCCGCGGCTCCCGTCGGTGACTCGACACAACTCATCGACACCCTCGCCCGCCTGGCCGGGGAGTCGCTCGACGAGCTGCCCGAGGTCGTGCTGGTGCACGAGCGGATCGGTCCGGTGCCGGCGCTGGAGCTGATCCGGGAGGTCGCCCTGCGCTTCCCCGCAGTCGGGGTCGTACTCATCACCGCCGACGCGAGCCCCGGCCTCTTCTCGGCCGCGATGGACTCGGGAGCGCGGGGCCTGGCCGCACTGCCGCTGAGCTACGAGGAGCTGGCCAACCGGGTCCAGGCGGCGGCCCAGTGGTCCGTGGGCGTACGCCGTCACCTGGGTGCGGGGGGCGACGTCTTCACCGGCCCCGGAGGTACCGTCGTCACGGTCACCGGAGCCAAGGGCGGCGTGGGGGCCACCGTCACGGCGGTCCAACTCGCTTTGGCAGCACGGGCATCCGGGCGCAATGTCGCCCTGGTCGACATGGACCTTCAGGCCGGCGACGTCGCCTCGTACCTCGATGTGCAGTTCCGCCGTTCGATCGTCGACCTGGCGGCGATCTCGGACATCTCTCCCCGGGTCCTTTCGGACGCGGTGTTCAGTCACACGACCGGGATGGCGCTGCTGCTCGCGCCGGGCGAGGGCGAGCGCGGCGAGGAGGTCAGCGACCGGGCGGCGCGTCAGATCGTCAGCGCGCTCCGGTCCCGGTACGAGGTCGTCGTCATCGACTGCGGCAGCCAGATGCACGGGGCGAACGCCGCGGCCATCGAAATGGCGGACATCGCGCTGCTCGTCACGACTCCGGATGTGGTGGCGGTGCGTGGCGCCAAGCGTGTCGTACGGATGTGGGACCGGCTCCAGATCCGCAAGGCGGAGGAAACGGTGACATTGGTCAACCGGTACAACCGCAACACCGAGATCCAGCCGCCGCTGATCCAGAAGATCACTGGGACGCGGATGGCCGGGACGGCTGTTCCCGCGAACTTCAAGGAACTCCAGGGCGCGGTCGATGCGGGCCGCATGCATGAACTGGAGGCCAAGAGTGTGGTGAAGCAAGCACTGTGGGGCCTGGCAGGGGAGTTGGGTCTTGTGAAGATCCCCGAGGGCGCCGAGAAGAGCGGTAAGTTCCGCAACGACCGAGGCTCGATCGGGGGCCGCCGAAGGCGTGGCGAGAGGGAGGAGGGTCGCTGACCGATGGTGAGCATGGGGGAACGGTTCACAAGGTCTGTACGAAGTACGACGGGACTTACTCGAGGGCGTGACAGGGACCAGGGCCAGACCGCGATCGAATTCGTGGGCGTCACGCCACTGATCATTCTGCTGCTGATCGGGCTGTGGCAGTGCGCGCTGATCGGGTACACGTTCAGTTTGGCCAGCAATTCGGCGGACGTTGCCGCCCGGACGGGTGCGACATCCGAGAGCGTCCGCTGGCGTGCGGAATGCCGGGAGGCCGCCAAGGAGGACCTGCCGGACGCCTGGGCCAAGGACGTGACGACGGACTGCGACCCCGACGACGGCCTCATCCGGGCCAGGGTCGAGCTCGAGGTACCCGTTCTGGTGCCGGGCGTCCTCAACTTCCCGTACACGGTCGAGGGCAAGGCCTCCGCGGTGAGGGAGAGCTGAACCATGAAGGACATCGCAGGCATACGGCGCCGTGACCGGGGCCAGGTCGCCGTTGAGTACATGGGGTTCATCCCGCTGATGCTGATCGTCGGCCTGCTGGCGATCCAACTGGGAGTGGCCGCGTACACCGCCAATCAGGCCGGCACGGCTGCGCGCGCCGCGGCTCGTATGGCGAGCTTCGACGAGCCGGACGCCACTCCGGCCGACGCCGCAAAGCGCTCTGTGAGCGACTGGCTGGCCGACGACATGGATGTCGATCCACGGCGCTGGGACCACGACGAGGTGACGTACACCGTAAAGATCAAGGTTCCCTCCGTCGTCCCCGGCATCGACGACTGGGGCTGGGCCGAGCGCAGCTCCACCATGCCCCGCGACTGACGAACCACCCAGCTCGACCAAGGAGTTACGCACATGAGCCTGCGGGCACGCATCACCGCCCCCGAGGAGAACGGCGGGGGGCGGGAAGACGGCCACCTGGTCGCCACCTACCGCGCCAAGCTGCTCGAGGAGATCGACCTCGCGGAGATGTCCTCGCTCGCGGCCGCCGAGCGGCGCGCCCGGCTCGAGCGCGTACTGGGTCACATCATCAGCCGTGAGGGCCCGGTCCTCTCCACCGTCGAACGCTCCCAGCTGATCCGACGGGTCGTCGACGAGGCCCTCGGTCTCGGCATCCTTGAGCCGCTCCTCGAAGACGCGTCCATCACCGAAATCATGGTGAACGGACCGGACCAGATCTTCGTCGAGCGCAGCGGCAAGGTGGAACAGCTGCCCATGCGCTTCGGCTCCCACGAGCAGCTCATGCAGACCATCGAGCGCATCGTCTCGACCGTCAACCGACGCGTGGACGAAGCGAACCCCATGGTCGACGCCCGTCTCCCCAGCGGCGAGCGTGTCAACGTGATCATCCCGCCGCTCTCGCTGACCGGTGCCACCCTCACCATCCGGCGCTTCCCCCGGGCGTTCACGCTCCAGGAGATGATCGGCTTCGGCTCGATCGACGAGCAGATGCTGGTCCTGCTCTCGGGTCTTGTGCAGGCGAAGTTCAACATCATCGTCTCCGGGGCCACGGGCACCGGAAAGACGACGCTGCTCAATGCGCTCTCCGGTCTGATCCCGAACGACGAGCGCATCGTCACCATCGAGGACTCCGCCGAGCTCCAGCTCCAGCAGTCGCACGTCATCAGACTGGAGTCGCGCCCGGCCAACGTGGAAGGCAAGGGCCAGATCACCATTCGCGACCTGGTCCGCAACTCGCTGCGTATGCGGCCCGACCGCATCGTCGTGGGTGAGGTCCGTGGCGGCGAATCGCTTGACATGCTCCAGGCAATGTCGACCGGTCACGACGGATCACTCGCGACCGTCCACGCCAACAACGCCGAAGACGCGCTGATGCGTCTTCAGACACTGGCCTCGATGTCCGAGATCAAAATCCCGTTCGAGGCACTGCACGACCAGATCAACAGCGCCATCGACGTCATCGTCCAGCTGACCAGGCACGCCGACGGTTCCCGAAAGGTCACCGAGATCGCGTTCCTCGACTCGCACGGACGGGACGCCTACCGCATCTGCTCACTCGCCCGCTTCAACGCCCAGCCGATGGCCGCCGACGGGCGGATCTACGGCCAGTTCCAGTATCTCCCGCTCCCGCGCCGTCTCGCCGAGCGCCTCTACATGGCCAGCCAGCCCATCCCGCAGGCCTTCGGGGTCGCCGTGTCCGACGAACAGCTCGCCACCCGAGAGGCCAAGTAGGTACCGCACGATGGACAATCTCGCTCTGCTCACGATCGGCGTCACGCTGCTGTGCTGCGTGCTCGGCGTCATGGGCCTGCAGGCGTACTCCAAGGGGAAGGCCGAGCGCGAATCCCTGGTCGACCGCCTCTCGCACACCGGACAGATACCCGTGGTGGGGCGCCACCGCCGATTCCGCGGCATCGACCGCCGACTGCGCAAGACCCAGCTCGGCCGGAAAATCGAGCTGAAGCTGGCCGCCACGGGTCTCGAGATCACCCCGGGCGAATTCTTCGTCTACTCGGTCGCTGCCCTGGCCGGTCTCTGGATGATCGCCTCGTCCATCCTGGCCGCCTTCTTCGGACCGGTCGCCGCCCTCATCGGACTCTGGGGCACCAACACCTTCCTCAACTGGCAGCGCACCAAGCGCACCGAACGCTTCATCAACCAGTTGCCCGAGCTGTCCCGCATCCTGGCCAACGCCACGCAGGCCGGTCTCGCTCTCCGTACGGCCATCGCCATGGCCGCGGAGGAGCTGGAGGATCCGGCGGGCGAAGAGCTGGCTCGCGTTGCGCACCGGCTCGCCGTCGGTGAGTCGCTCGACGACGCCCTGAGCGAGCTGACCGAGCGCCTGCCCAGTCGCGAGCTGGTCGTCCTCGTCACCACCCTCGTCCTGTCCAACCGGGCCGGCGGTACGGTCGTCAGCTCGCTCCGCAACCTCACCGAGACGCTGGAGGAGCGCAAGGAGACCCGGCGTGAGGTCAAGACCCAGTTGTCCCAGGTGACGGTCACCGCCTACGCGGTTCCGGTCTTCGGCTTCGGCGCGATGCTCCTGATGAACGCGGTGATGCCCGGTGCTCTGGACCGTATGACCGGCGCGTTCATCGGCCAGGGTGCCGTCATCGTCTCGCTCATCCTGTACGCGATCGGGTTCATCGTGATCCGCCGCCTGTCCCGTATCGACGTCTGAGGGGAGCGACGGACATGGAACTGCTGCTTGCCGCTGTCTTCGGCCTCGCTGTGTACGGAGCGATCCACGGCATCCGGATGTACCGGGCCGATGCCAAACTGCCCGGCGACCTCGCCGTCGCCCTGGAGATCGGCTCCAGCCGCACGAGCGCGGTGGGGTCCGGCATCGACCGCCTCGGCATGCGCTGGGCCCCTACGGTCCTGCGGATGATGGGCCCCAAGGCCGTCAACAAGAAGCGCCGGCAGATCGACCTGGCCGGTAACCCGGGCGGTCTCACCATCGACCGATATGCCGCCCGCCGAGCTGTCTACGGTGCGCTGGGCTTCTTCGGGGCCTTCTCGACCATCGTCCGGGGGCAGGTCTTCGTCACTCTGCTGCTGATCGCCTTCGGACTGTTCTGGGTCGAGGTGGGCATCTGGTCGGCGATCCGCGTCCGCAAGGAGCACATCGAGCGGACGCTCCCGGACTTCCTCGACGTCCTCGCGGTCGTCGTCTCCGCCGGCCTTGGCTTCCGACAGGCGCTCGAGCGGGTCGCCGAGAAGTACGAAGGTCCCTGGGCGGACGAGCTCCGCATCACCCTGCGCCAGATGGACATGGGCGTCAGCCGCCGACAGGCCTTCGAGGAGCTCCGCAAGCGCAACGACTCGGAGCAGGTGGCGATGTTCGTCACGACGCTCCAGCAGGGCGAGGAACTGGGCGCGCCGATCGTCGACACGCTCATCCAGATCGCCAACGACATGCGGCGAACGGATGCGCAGAACGCGCGGAGGAAGGCGGCGAAGGCTGTGCCGAAGGCGACGTTCGCCGTGACCACCTTCCTGCTGCCGGGGACGCTTGTGCTGCTGACCGTGGGCTTTGTGTACGGCGCGAACGTCGACTTCAGCTTCCTGGGCGGTTGACACGGGGATGAAGAGACTGACCAGCGGGGGAGGTGACAGTCGGCCATGGCATTTCAACTAGGCAATGTGCAAGGCGGATTGACGGGAGAGGTGCGTCAGGCGACGGCGAACCCGGAGTCACGTCCCGCGCTCGCCATCCAGGTCAATGCGCTCCAGGCGATGTGTCGCCAGGTTTTCGGATTCCGGCTCGCGATGATCGCCGTCGCGACGCCGTTCGCCATTGACAGAACCGCGCCAGGCCTTGCCACCTGGCTCATTGGTGCGGCAATCCTCGTCACCTTCATGGGGTCGTACGTCCTCTTCCGGGACTGGGAGCGGTTCGGCCCGCTCTTCCTGCGCCACCCCTGGCTCCTTGCCATTGACGCTGTCTTCGGCGCCTTGCTGCTGATCACCGGGACTCCGGAGTCGACACTCGCCTATGTCACGGTGTGCACACCGCTGCTGGCCGGGCTCGTGTACGGCTGGCGCGGCGCGGCGGTGTTCGCCGCTCTCCAAACAGCGATCATCTTCCTTGTCTACGGAACCGACAAGGAGCTGGAGGCCAGCGATGCCACGGTCCTTCTGCTCCCGGGGTTCTGCGTCATCGCCGGCGCGGTCGGCGTTACCCTGCGTAATCTTCTGCTCCGATTCGGCACCGCGAGTCAGGCCCTCACCGAGACCCGAGCCCGCCTCGCGGTCAACGAGGCGGTTGAGGGCGAACGATCCCGGCTCGCCCGCGAGATGCACGACTCCGTCGCAAAGACGCTTCATGGACTGGCGCTTGCGGCCGATGGCCTGGCCGGCTCGGCAGATCGCATGGATCCACTCACCGTCAAACACCAGGCCGAGCTCGTCGCCCGGTCCGCTCGCCGGGCCGCGGCCGAATCACGGGAGCTCCTCTCCGATCTGCGGCGCGAGTCCGGCTTGGACGGGGGTATTGACGCCACCTCGGAGCTGGCTGCCCGAACTGCCGACTTCACCCGCCGCCACGGCCTCAACGCGACGTTCCGGCAACTGGGCGAAGGTCCTGTGCCCCTGATTCCTCAAGTCGTTGCCCGGCAACTGCTGACGATCGCCTCGGAGGCGATGGAGAACGCTCACCGGCACGCCGGACCCAGTTACGTCGACGTCTCGGCAGGTGTGGTCGGCGACGTCCTGCGGGTGAGCGTGTACGACGACGGGCGCGGCCTGCCCGCCGGTACCACACTCGACGAGCTCAGACGCGCGGGCCATTTCGGTCTGGTCGGCATGGTCGAGCGTGCCGCGTCCATCGGCGCCCGGATCCGGATCGGCAAGGGCCGTGCCGCGAAGGGCACCGAAGTCCGTCTCGAACTCCCCGTGGCCGCACTTCTGTCCGTCGGCACGGGCGCCTTTTCCACGCCGGCACCGCACAGCACTCCCCACGCATCACCGATGCACTGATTCGTTCCCCACAGTCCCCCCAACACCCAGAGAGGAGGCCGCACGATGCCGGACGACATCTCCCGCGCGTCGGGACAGCACTGGGCGCACCAGAATCACGCCTCCCAGCACACGTCCTCGCACGCCACACCGCTCAGCTCGGAGCACAGTTCCTCCGGGTATCCCGTTTCGCAGCAGACCGCGGCATCCGGACCGATGCCCGCCTTCCCCGCTGCCCCGGAAATGCCCGCCCCAGCGCCGCTGCGCGTCGTGGTCGCCGACGACAACCCGGTGGTCCGGGCAGGCCTGGGCGTACTGCTCTCCGGTCGTGACGACATCGAAGTCGTGGCGGAAGCCGCCGACGGCCGCCAGGCATACGAGGCCGCCGTGCAGCACCGGCCCGACGTGGTCCTGCTGGACGTCCGTATGCCCGGTGTGGACGGCATATCCGCCCTGCCGCACCTGGTCCGGGTCGCACCCGTGATGATGCTGACGTACAGCCGCGAGAACGAGATCGTGCACGAGGCGCTGCGGCTCGGCGCGGGCGGATACCTGGTGCACGGTGAGTTCACCGCGAACCAGCTCGTCCAGGCCGTACGGGACATCAAGAGCGGCCGGGCCCACTTCACGGCCACGGCGGCGAACGCGCTGCTGCAACACATGCGGCAAGGACCGGCGGCCGGGCCCGGACAGCCGTTGCCAGAGGGACTGGGTGCTGCGTTGACCACCGGAGTCGCCCATCCGGGACCCAGCCATGACGAGTATCCGCAGATCGCGGTTCAGGGACACGGAGCGACTGCGCCGGGCCCCGTTCCGGACCAGGTTCATCCGGTCGGGCGACCCGTCCCACAGCCGCAGGGTCTTTCGCAACTGCAACCTTCTGTGGCACAGTCTTCGATGGTAGAAGGTTCCAACAACGCCCCGAACAGGGGAGAGTTCGGTCTTAGCGCGAGGGAGGTGGAGGTCATGGATCTGATTGCATCTGGTATGAGCAATCAGCAGATCGCCGCCACCTGCTTCATCAGTGAGAAGACCGTCAAGAACCACATCAACCGGATCTTCACCAAGCTGCACAGCGGGAGCCGCAGCGAGGCCATCGCCAGGTGGCTCGGTACTGACCATGGCACGAGGGGGACAGGCAGTCATGGCTGAGCGGGGGATTCACGGGGAGGGGGCGGATCTGGGCCTTGGGGCCCAGACCGACACGGGGAGGGCCCAAAGCTCTCTTTGGGCCCGGGATTGGGCCCTGGGACCCTCCGGTGCAGGGGTTGTCCCGGCGTACGTTTCTCGTGTCGAAAGCGGCACCGGCCAGGAGGAAGCCGGTAACGCGATCGGCACTACGGAAACTTACGCGTCGGCCGGCAGGCGGTCGGCCGAACCAGGAGGAGAACACCATGTCGAACATCACCCTGAAGACCGCCGTCCGCGTCAACGGCTGGGCCAACACCGCGGTCTCCAAGATCAAGGCGCGCAGCGACCGCGGCCAGACGGCCTTCGAGTACCTCGGCATCATCCTGGTGGTCGTCGCGATCATCGGTGGCATGGTGGCCTCGGGCATCGGTTCGGCGATCACGGAGCGCATCACCGGCCTGGTCGGATCCATCACCGCGGGCTGATGCTGGCTTCTCGTCGCAGCGATCGAGGGCAGGCCTTCCCCATCTACATCATGATGGTGGCGGGCCTGCTCTTTCTCGCGTTGGCTTTCTTCGCGGTCGGCAAGGCATCGGCCACGCGTAACGGGGCTCAGGGTGCTGCGGACGCCGCCGCGCTCGCGGCCGCCCAGGAAGCCCGTGACCAGATGGGGCCCGGGTTCCTCGCGGCACTCCTGCTGCCCGGCGGACTGGACGACTTCTTCGAGGGCAACCACTTCGGCCCGGGTGCGCCGTGCAACCGCGCCCAGTACTTCGCCGCAGAGAACCGCGCCGACGTGGTTACTGGTGGCTGCCAGTGGGACTCCGGCTTCAAGCGGGACGAGGTCACCGTAGAGGTGAAGACCCGGTACACCGTGGGAGATTCCGTGATCCCAGGCACGGAGACGAGGCACGCGACCGCCAAGGCGACCGCGGTGGTCGAGTTCCGCTGCTCCTGGAAGCCCGCGGACAAGGAGGGCAAACCGGGCAACGGTGGTGATCCCGACAAGGACAAGGAGAAGGACAAGCCGGGGCCGATCGAGTTCAAGTGCGATGGCCGCGACTCGTTCAAACTCGACCCCTTGGATCTGGATCCCTGGGAAGAGCTGGCGGAAGTCTTCTTCGCCGTACATCTGGTCGACTGACAGCGAACGATGAGCAAAGGAATCAGAGCTATGAGCATTCGGCACACCACCAAGGCCCGAAGGGGGGCAACAGCGGTCGTCATGGCGGCCGCCCTGGCCCTGACCGTGGCCGGTTGTGGGGGGGACGATCCCAAGGAGTCGGGCAGCGATTCGTCGTCGTCCGCGCCGACCGGAAACGGCGGCTCGAACGGTGACACAGCGGCCGGGGACAGGGTGGACCCGAATGCGAAGCTCGCCGAGCTCAGGGGCGCGGGCGATGTTCTGCTCACCGTGAATTCCGTCAAGCGTGAATCCGGTGGGTTCGTGACTGTCACTGGCGTCATCAAGAATGAGGGCAGCGCGTCCAAGAACCCGAGTGCGTGGGCGGGCATCGAGATTGACGTTGTGTCCAAGAACCCCAATTCGGTTGCTGGTGCCACGCTCGTCGACCTGGCCGGCAAGAAGCGCTACTACGTCCTGCGAGACACGGACGGCCGTTGCCTGTGCACTGCCGGCCTGACTCCCGTCCAGCCTGGGAAGAGCGTCCCCGTCTTCATGCAGTTCCCGGCACCGCCGGACAGCACGACGGAAGTCGATCTCACTCTCCCGACCTTTTCCACCGCCAAGCTGAAGATCTCCGGGTGAGCGTCCCCATGGCACACACTCGCATGACGAGCGCGCCACGGCGCCCTGCTGCCCAATTCCTGGCGGCAGTTGTTCTGGTCGCCGGCATGAATGTGCTGGCTTCGGCGGAGGCGTACGCCGATGAGTCGCCCAGCGTGCCCCCCGGCACTGAGGCGTCCGCCGAGCCGCCGGTCGAGGTTGACGGGAACTCTCCCGGGCTCAAGCTGGCCGATGGCGCCACCCTGGCCCCGGCGAAGGTGCTGGACATCAAGACGGTCGTCGAGGACGAAGCCGGCGAGGAACGTCGGGAGGACACCAACGCCGACGTGAAGTTCGCGCTTCAGGCTGAGGTTCTCTTCGGCAAGGACAGCGCGAAGCTGAGCTCCGCGGCCAATGCCCGCATCGCGGCCATCGCTGCCGAGATCAAGAAGCAGAACGCCACGAAGGTTCGTGTCTTCGGTTTCACCGACAATCTCGGTTCTGCCGCACATGGCGACGTGCTGTCCAAGCAGCGCGCGGACGCTGTGCAGGGAGTGCTGAACAAGGAGCTCGGGTCGACCTCGATCACCTTCGAGATCCGCGGCTACGGCGAGCAGTACCCGATCGCCGACAACAGCACGGAAGAGGGCCGCAAGAAGAACCGCCGGGTGGAGGTCTCCTTCCCGCGCGGCGAAGGTGCCTAGAGCTAACGCTCCGCATAAGGGCTGTAGGGTCTCAGATTTCCTGGCGATTCTCAGGTGTGATGGCGAGACGATGGCAGAATCGCCAGATTTCTGAGACCTGCAGACCATCGCTCTCATTCCTTCGGGTGGTCCGGACTTCGGTCCGGGCCCCCAGGCGCAGCGGGCTGGATCTTCACGCGGTGGTGTCTCCTGTCACCAGGACAGGAGACACCACCGCGGTCATTTTCAGGGCAGGAATTCGTAGAACGGGCCGTCAGGGGCGAAGTTGCGAGAACACAACGTCACGTCCCTACCCTTGAGATAAGCCAGCAACCAGTCACTGAACGTCATCTCGTAGAGAGTCCAGGCCGGACTGTCGAACTCCTGGACCACGACGCGCCAGGGCGACGAGGGGTTGTCGGGAACGCGAAGGAAAACCGCCTCGCCTGTCGTGGCCGTCGCCACCGGCATCAGTTCCCCGGGGTCCGCTCCCACCGGACTGGGCAGGAACTCCGCCATGTCCTCCTCGCGCCAGAGCTCGAGATCCCCCCTGATGTTTTCTCCCAGACTGTGCAGAAGATGGCCGGCGGGGTGCTGCAGATACAACTGCGTGTTGATCTCGATCGAACCGTAGGCGTCCACGATCTCACGGAAGTCCGCAGGAAATTCGATACCGAGTTCCTGCTCCAGTTCGTTCCATGGAGCCGGATCCGACCAGTTGAATCGGGGTTCGCCCAACAGGGCTGTGATCTCTGGAAGCGTTGCCACCACTAGGTCCTTCTGGCACGTCGAGCCGATGCCCGTCTTGGAGTTGACCGCAGTACAGGAGAAAGTCTCCTCGACCCCCTGGGGTCCGTACGTGGTCACCCCCACCTGAACGGTGGCAGGAACGGCCGAGTGAGGGTCTCCGTGTACGAGCACGACCTGACCAGCCCCGCCACGAATCACTGACCGGTCAAGGAGACAGGTTCCAGGGCCGCGGCGATCGTGGCCGGCGCGGTCAGGAGCGGGCGAGGGTCGCGTAGAGGGTGCGGCGGTCTGTCCAGCTCCGCCGATTCCGAGGGCCATGCGGCGGCTGTAGTGCTTGCGCCGCGCGCTCGGTGAGCAGGGGGATGAGGACGATGAGGACGGCGTACATGGACCGTGCTGTGATCCGCAGACCGGACGTCGGCGCGAGACCGGGGGCACAAACCCGGCACAACCGTCGAGATCGCTCGACACGGTCAGCGGGGGCACTCGATGAGCTGCTCGGACCAGATCGTCTTACGGTTCTGGCCATGGCGGCAGCCCCAGCGCGCGGCGAGTTGGGCGATGATGAACAGGCCGCGTCCTCCCTCGTCGGTGGTGCGGGCGCGCCGCAGGCGAGGCTGGGTGCTGCTGGAGTCGGTGACCTCGCAGACCAGAACGTCGTGGCGGATGAGCCGCAGCTCCGCCGGTGCACGGCCGTAGCGGATGGCGTTGGTGACCAGTTCGCTGACGATGAGTTCGGTGGTGAAGAGGAGGTCCTCCAGCCCCCACGTGGTGAGTTGGCGGGTTGTCCATTCCCGGGCCTCGGCGACGGCGGCAAAATCGGCCGGGATTTCCCAGTGAGCGGTGTTCTCCGCCGGGACGGCGCGGGTGCGGGCCAGGAGCAGTGTCGCGTCGTCGCGCGGCGCTCGGTCTGTCAGGTCGGCGAGGAGAGCCCGGCCGGTTTCGTCCAGAGCGCGATCCGGACGGCAGGACGCGGCGAGGGCATCCGTCAGGCGCCGCAGGCCTTGGTCGATGTCGCGGTCGCGCTGTTCGACCAGGCCATCGGTGTAGAGGGCGAGGACGCTGCCCGGCTCGAGGTCGATCATGGTGGTCTCGTACGGCATGCCACAGACGGCGAGGGGTGGCCCCGGGGAAATCGCGACGACTTCGGTGGTCCCGTCGGGCCGTACCAGGACGGGGGGCGGGTGCCCGGCACTGGCTATGGCGCATCGTCGGGTGACCGGGTCGTAGACCGCGTACAGGCATGTGCCGCCGATGATGTCGTGGTCGCCGGGTGGGGCTTCGGCCGCGAGGCGCTGGACCAGGTCCGCGATCCGGGCGAGCAACTCGTCCGGTTCGAGTTCCAGGTCCGCGAGCGTCTGGATGGCGGCGCGCAGGCGGCCCACGGTGGCGCTTGCGGGCATACCGTGGCCGACGACGTCCCCGGCGACAAGAGCCACCCGGAGAGAGGGCAGAGCAATGGCGTCGTACCAGTCGCCGCTGATTTCGGATCCGCCGCCTGCGGGCAGGTAGGCGCTGGCCGTCTCGGCTGCCGGAGTGTCGGTCGTGGCCGGGGGAAGGAGGAGCTGCTGCAGCGCTACGGCCGCCCTGTGCTCGCGCGTGTAACGGCGGGCGTTGTCGATGGCGAGCGCACCCCGTGAGGCGATCTGTTTCATGAGATCCGCCTCGTCCTTGGTGAAGGGGTCGGATCGGCCGCAGCGCCAGGCCGTTATGGCGCCGAGCGTGAGCCCGCGGGCATGCAACGGTGCCACCATCGCCGAGTGGGCGTCCTTCGGGACGAGATACTCGACCACCTGCGGGTCGCCGACCATGGCGATGAAGTCGTCAAGGCCGAAGACGAGTGTCTCGCCGTGTCGGAAACTGCGCAGCAGGGGGTGGTCGGTGAAGGGCGGAATGGGCTGGCCGCGCTTGATGCCGGCCGGCCACACCGCGGTGGCCGGCGCAAGGGCCGCGTTGCCCATGTTTCCACCGTTCAGCCGCTTCGATGGTTCTTCCCCGTCGAAAACGGAGTGCGCAAGGTCGACTGCGGCGAGATCCCCGAACGCAGGTGCGAGAACGTCCGCGAGGTCCTGCGCGGTGCGCGCGACATCCAGGGATCCTCCTACTCGCTCGGCCACCTCGCGGGCGAGATCCAGATGACGGCGGGCACGCAGGTCGTCGCTGTCGATGTACAGGGCTGCGACCCCCGTGGGGCGTCCTCGCGCGTTCTCCAGACGAAAGGCGGACAGCGAAAGCGTGTGCCGCCGCGCCGAATTGTGCCGCCAGCTCACTTGCTGGGTTCTGCGGACCACCGGGACACCCGTCTCGAGCACCTGGTGCAGTACTGCCTCCAGGTTCTCGGCGTCGTCGGCGCACAGCACGTCGCTCAGCCGAGTGCCGGGCTGTACCGGACGGCCGTCGAGAGGGTCCGGCGTGGCGTTCGTCTGCACAGTGGTGAGATCCGTGTCGTGCAGAGCGATCGTGATCCGGTTCTGTGCGGACAGTGCGCGCAGGAGCGCTGCGCCCTGTTCGTGGTCGGCGACGTGGTGTGTTGGTGCCACCAGGACGAGGACCTCCGCCGAGCCCTCCACCCTTGTGGTCCGGAAAGTGACATCGATGGTGACGCCGCACTGGTGCCGCAGCCGTACCCGGCCGGATTCCGGCATCTCCGTGGCGCCGCGCAGGTCGTCCGGGAGGTCCACCAGTTCCCGCACGGGGCGGCCGCAGACCTCCTCGGCGCGGAACCCCGTCAACTCCTCTGCCGTCCCGGTCCACCCCACCACCGCGCCTCGCTCGTCGACCACGGCGGCTGCCAGACAGTCGAAGGCGTACAACCTGCCGCTGGGACCGGAAACGGAGACGCCCGTCGATCCTTGGGAGGCGCCTGCCGAGTAGGCGATCTTGACATTCTCTATATCCATCTCTGGCTTCCTTTACGAGAGACTGCGGACCGAGAGATCGGCCTGCTGTGGCGGCCGTCGGCCGTCCGGTCGGCAGCGCGTCACACCGCAACGGCTTTGGAGGGCAGGTCTTGTTCGGCCCAGACGACCTTGCCGTCGGTTGCGGCGCGGGAGCCCCACCTGCGGGACAACTGAGCGACGAGGGAGAGACCGCGGCCGTTCTCGTCGATGACGTGGGGATGACGGGGGCGTGGGTGGCTGGGGTTGCTGTCAGAGACTTCGCACGTCAAGACCTGGTGCTGGATGAGCCGTAGGCGGATCGGCCCGTCGCCGTAGCGGACGGCGTTGGTGACCAGTTCACTGACGACCAGCTCCACGGTGGTCACCAGATGCCCAAGCCCCCATTCGCTGAGCTGACGGGCGGCTGCCTGCCGGGCGATGCGGACGGCGGTCGGCTCGTTCGGCAGTTGCCAGGAGGCGACCTGGGCCGGTTCGAGTCCGCGAGTCCGCGCGAGGAGCAAGGTGACATCGTCGGCCGGGGCCTGAGTCGGCAAGGTCTCGATCACCTGAGAGCACAGGTCTTCCAAGGACGCACCGGTCTCTGCCAGGACGGCACCCAGGCGGCGCATGCCGACGTCGAGGTCGTCGTCGCGGGACTCGACCAGG
The DNA here is from genome assembly GCF_042730885.1 of Streptomyces sp. NPDC059909. Classification (NCBI taxonomy): domain Bacteria; kingdom Bacillati; phylum Actinomycetota; class Actinomycetes; order Kitasatosporales; family Streptomycetaceae; genus Streptomyces; species Streptomyces sp. NPDC059909. The sequence goes on along the minus strand of NZ_JBHWKX010000017.1, from coordinate 48,044 downwards.
CCATCGGTGTAGAGCGCGAGGACACTTCCCTCGGGAAGTTCCATGTCCGTGGACTCGAAGGGGACCATCCCGAGGCCGAGGCCGAGCGGGGCTCCGGCGGGCAGATCGGGGAAGGTGACATGGCCCTGCGGGTCGATGATCGCGGGCGGGGGGTGCCCCGCCCGGGCCAGCGAGCAGCGCCGGGTGACAGGGTCGTAGACGGCGTACAGGCAGGTGGCACCCACCACCGCGGGCGCCGTGTCCTGGGCTTCGGCGTCTTCCTCGTTCTCATCGTTCAGCCGCCGGACCGTGGCATCAAGGTGCGCCAGCAGTTCGTGGGGAGGCAGTTCCAGGTCCGCGAGCGTGCGGACGGCGGTGCGCATTCGGCCCATCGTTGCCGCGGCGTTGATGCCGTGTCCGACCACGTCTCCGACGACGAGGGCCACCCGGGCGCCGGACAGCTTGATCACGTCGAACCAGTCGCCCCCCACGCCGTGGTCCATGTCAGCCGGCACATAGCGCGAGGCCACATCGACGGCGGCGCCGCCTCCCACATGGTGGGGGAGCAGGTCGCGTTGGAGCGTCAGGGCCGCGGTGCGTTGGCGAGAGTACTGGAGAGCGTTGTCCAGGCTGAGCGCGGCTCGGGTGACGAGCTCCTCGGCGAGGAGGAGGTCGTCCTCCTGGAACGGCGTCGGCTCCTCGGAGCGGCCGAACACCGCCAGTCCCAGCACACAGCGCCGCGCACGGATGGGTACGACCATCAAAGAGTGGACGCCGCTGTCACGAAGCTTCTGCGTCCGCACCGGGTCGTGGTGGGTCCAGGGGCCTGAATCGGTGTCCAGCACCGATTCGAGGTAAGACCTGCCCGTGCGCAGGGCGGTGGCGAACAGCGAGGTCGGGAAGGGGCGGATCACGTCTTGGCGCACCCACGGCAACTTGAGGATACCCGGGTCGATGGAGGCCAGACCGGCACGGCGCAGCACAGGTGGGGGGCCGTACGCCTTGCCGGTCCCCGCCGAGGGATCCACGCCGAACGGAACCGACTCCATCAGGTCGACGACTGCGTGGTCGACCAGCAGGGGCACGGCAAGGTCGGCCAGTTCCTGCCCGGTCTGCATGACATCGAGGGTGCTGCCGATGCGCGTGCTGGCTTCGCTGAGGATGGCAAGGCGCTCGCGCGCCCGCCGGTTGCCGGTGACGTCCACGCTCATGGAGCACACTGCCAGTGCCGTGCCGTCCGCGTCACGGAGGCAGAAGAACGAGGCCGAGTACGCGTGCTCCCGGCGCCGGTCCGTCGACGACCACGCCCGGTACTCGTGGACCATGGTGGTGCCGCTCTCCAGCACCTGCCGCATCACCACCTCAAGCGCTTCGGCCTCGACGGCGGGCAGTGAGTCCCGCAGGCGGCGCCCGAACCGTCGCTCACGAGGAGTGCCGTCGTGGCGCTCCATGACGTCGTTGACCCAGGCACAGCGCAGCTGCGGGTCATAGACGACGATGCCGACCGGTGCGTGGGCCAGGAGCGACTCCCGCACAGCTCCGTTGGACGCCCCCGAGGACAGGGTGCCTATGTCGGTCACGGACACCAGCCACCGGGTGCCGGCGTCCTGCCCCCACAGCAGCGAGATCCGCAGCGTCATTTTGATGGCGTGCCCGTCGCGGTGGCGGACCGTCACGGCGCCGGACCAGCCATCCTGGGCACACTGCTCGGCGAACGCTGAAGCGCTCGGGGCGTCCGCGGCGGGCGGCACCACGTGTGCGGCGGACCGGCCCACCACTTCCCCGGCCGAGTACCCGACAAGCTGCTCAGCGGCGTGCGTCCACCCCACCACGGTCCCCTCCGCATCGAGCATCGCTATTGCCGCATCGGGTATCTCTCGGGGGCTCACCGGCTCGGCGAGTGGCGTGCGGTCGGTCATCGTCATCCGGTTCTTCCCATCGGTGCAAAGGTGTGAGACAGCGTCGGCATGTGCGGCGTCGGCCCGATCTGCGATGGAGCGCGCAACCTCGCCGACGGTTGAGCGGCCACCGGCGCGACATCTGCCAACCTTGGACGACTTTGTCCACTTCTGATGAAATAGTCAGATACGACCGCTTCATCGTCAAGTCGCCCGAATTGGATCACATTGCCAGATGTGACCGTACGCTCGTACGCCGTCGCGTCACGCAACCGCGGAGTCGGGATGGGTGGGCCAGGGTGGACAGCCGAGGCGGGCAATGCAATGATGAATTGATCAGAACTGCTGCTCTTATTCATGGAGCATGCCGATGCCAGCTCCACGCAGGAACCGATTCGAACGCCGTCGTGCCGAGACCCGCCAGGCACTCGTCTGCGCCGCACGGCAGATCCTGGCCGAGTCCGGTGGCACCAGCGCCAGCATTCATGCCATCGCGGAGCGCGCGGACGTGGGCCTCGGCTCCTTCTACAACCACTTCACGGGCAAGCCGGACCTGTTCGACGCGGCCGTGGCCGATGCGCTGGAGGAGTATGCCCAAGCCGTCGACGAACGCCTGCACGGCGTCGATGATCCCGCCGAGCGCCTCGCCGGGGGCATGCGGCTCAGCGCGCGCATGGCCGAGTCATATCCGGAGATCATGCAGATCCTGTGCCACAGCCAGCTCGGTCGGATATGCGCCGGCGACGGACTGGCTCCGCGCGCGAAGCGCGACGTGGAGCAGGGCATGGCCGCAGGCCGGTTCGCCGTGGTCGACCCGGTGATCGCCCTGACCGTGCTGAACGGCAGCCTGCTGGCGCTCCTGGAGCTGTGGTGCAACCAGCCCGAGGCCGACAGCGACCAGGCCGCAGGCACGATGGCCGAGATGATGCTGCACATGCTCGGCGTCTCCCCGGATGAGGCCCGAGACCTCGCCCGGCGGCCCCTTCCCACTGCAGCGTGAAGAGGATCCTGTCGCGCACCGGCCGACCGGCGCCGACTGCGCACCGGTTCCCGCGGCCTGCGTCATGTCCGGGGTGGCCGGTCTCTCGCCTGCTGTCGCCGCCCCGCAGCCTCAGAGCTGGATGGGCAGGTGGCGGGGTCCGCGGAGCATGGCGTTCTGGCGGTAGGGGGGCGGGTCCTGGACCAGGCGTGCCGTGCCGAGGTGGGGGAGCAGCGCGCCCAGTGCGGCCTGAGCTTCGATGCGGGCGAGGGGGGCGCCGTAGCAGAGGTGGATGCCGCTGCCGAAACCGAGATGCTGGTTGTCCGGGCGGGTGGGGTCGAACCGGTCGGGCTCGTGGAACCGCTTGGGGTCGCGGTTGCCGGAGGCCAGTACCAGGACGACGGGCGTGCCTTCGGGGATCGTGGTGCCGGCGACCTCGATGTCGGCGAGGGGGATGCGCTCGCGCATGTGGACCGGGGGCTCGTAGCGCAGTAGTTCCTCCACCGCTTGCGGCAGCAGGTCGGGGTCGCGGCGCAGCTGGTCCAGGCGCTCGGGTTGGCGCAGCAGGGTGAGCACTCCGTTGGCGATCAGGTTGACCGTGGTCTCGTGTCCGGCGATGAGCAGCAGCACGGCGGTTTCCGCGAGTTCCTCCTGGCTGAGCCGCAGGGCCGGGTCCGGCTCGTTGACGAAGGCGGAGAGCATGTCGTCGCTCGGCTTGCCACGGCGCTGCTCGGCGAGGTTCACCAGGTACCCGCCCATCTCGATGCGCGCCTGGTCGCCCGCCCTGTCCGTCTCGGTGGTGTCCTCTTCGGGCCTGACGTCGGCGGCTGCGACCAGAACGTCGGACCAGGCCCGGAACAGCGGCTCGTCCTCGTGCGGTACGCCGAGCAGGCGGCAGATCACCGTGACGGGCAGCGGGTAGGCCAAATCGTCGACGACGTCGATCTGCCGGCCCGCCTCGAAGGGCTCCATCAGTTCCTTGGTGCTCTGGTCGATCTCGCCGCGCATGGCATCGACCCGGCCCGGGCTGTGCGGCGGGCCGAAGGGCCGCATGGCGAGGGTGCGCAGCCTGTGGTGCTCGGGGTCGTCGAGCAGCAGGAACGGCGGCTTGTGTGTCACCTCGCCACGGGTGCGGGGGTCGACACCCATCCGTGGGTCGTGGAGCAGAGCGGCGATCTCGTGGTAGTTGCCGACCAGGTAGCTGCCGTCTGCCTGCCGTACCACGGGACCGGTCTCGCGGAGTTCCGCGTACAGCGGGTAGGGGTTGGGGCGGTTTGCGTAGTCAGTGATCCGTGACAGGAGGGTGTCGGCGGTCATGCGTACGGCTCCTCGTGGTGAGGCGGGACGTGGGTCAGCCGGTGGGCTGCACCACGGTCAGTCGGCGGTCGGGCAGGTACCCGGTGAGCGCCACGGTGGGGCCGTGGGACAGGCCCTTCGGATCCGGTACGTCGGAGGGAACCGGGATGTCGGCCGCGATCGCACGGTCCGCCGCTCCGGGTGGGGGCGGGAACGGCGCAGCCGTCTCGATCAGGTGCTTGTAGTAGTCGAGCGACTTGGCCATGTCGACGGTGACGGCGGCGGTGACCCGTCCCTGGTAGCCGTAGACCATGGCCAGGCGGCGCGCCTCCAGGGAGCCCTGGGCGATGGCCACGTGGTCGGAGTAGGTGGGCACGCCCACCGATTTGATGTTGAGCCCGAACTGGGTCGACCAGAACGACGGGACGGCCAGGTGGGGGCGCTGCAGGGGCCCCGGATTGACCATGTTGTGTGCCGCCACCTCGGCCTGCTCGACCGCGTTTCCCCAGTGCTCCAGGGAGAGCATCTGGTACCCGAACAGCGGGTGGGGGAAGCGGGAGACGTCACCGGCCACGAAGACGTCGTCGGTGACGATCCCGTACATGTTGAAGGCCCGGCATCCGGCGTCGCAGGCAATCCCGCGCGGGCCCGCCGCCAGCCCGGACTCCGCCAGCCACTCGACGTTGCGTACCGCGCCCAGCGCCACGACGCAGACGTCGGCGTCGACGCGGCTGCCGTCGGACAGCTCCGCACCGGTGAAGCTGCCGTTCCCGCGCAGGGCGGTGACCGTCACCCCGGTGCGCAGGTCCACGCCGTGGTTGCGGTGCATGACGGCCGCGAGCTTCGACAGGGTGCCGCCGAGCGCGCCCACCAGGGGTGCGGGGCCGCGTTCGGCGACCGTGACCTCCAGGCCCCGTTCCCGGCAGGCCGAGGCGATCTCCGAGCCGGTGAAGCCGGCGCCGATCACCAGCACGCGCTCCGGCCCGGCGGCCAGCCGCTGGGCCAGTCCCCCGGCGTCCTCGCGGGTACGCAGGGTGAACACTCCGTCCAGGGCGCCTTCCTCCCGGTTGGGCCAGGGCCGCGCGCGGGTCCCGGTGGCGATCAGCACCCGGTCGTACGGCAGTGACTCGCCGTCCTCCAGCAGCACCTGTTTCCCGAGCAGGTCCACGCCGGTGGCACGTACGCCCAGCCGCCAGTCGGCGTTCGGGTCCTGGCGCATCGGCAGCCCGGTGGTGTCCGCCGTCGCCTGGCCGAGCAGCACCTGCTTGGACAGCGGCGGCCGGTCGTAGGGCGGGTGGGGCTCGTCCCCGACCACGGTCAGTGAGCCGGTGAAGCCCTCCTCGCGCAGCGCCTCGGCGGCCCTGAGCCCCGCCAGCGACGCGCCGACGATGACGATGCGGCCCTCCTTGAGGTCACCGGGCACCGGCGCTCACCTCCTCACCGAGGAGGATCGCCTGCACCGGGCACGCCGCCGCGGCCTGGCGCACGTGCTCGACCTGGTCGTCGGGGACGGCCGTGGCGTACAGCAACCCCTCCTCCCCGTGCAGCTGGAACACCGCCGGCGCGAGGAACACGCACTGCGCATAGCCCTGGCAGCGCGTGAGATCCACAACGGTCTGCATCCCCACCACTCCCTCTGTTGTCTCACCCCCTCGTTTTCAGCATGGGGCCGGACCTGGGCGTCCGCACGCCACGGCTCCGGAGACGGAAATCCCGGGCAGCTCGTCCCCCCAGGGCGACGGCTCAGCCCAGGGGGTCGTCGAGTCCGAAGGCCGCGCCGATGAGGGACTGGCGGGTGAACCTCCAGGAATAGCTTTCCGGTTGCTTGCCGGTGTGACTGATCTCCTTGGTCCAGAGCCCGAAATGGTCGGTGCAGGTGAGCATCTTCTCCAAGGCCAGACGGACTTCGTCCGGGCGTCCGACGCGGTCTCGGCGAGGACGTCGACCTGTTCATGCCGCTGCCGGCCGTGCGGGCCGGTTTCGCCGCCTCGACAGTTCCATACGTCGTATGGTAATCCTGGGAGGGCGCGCTTCCGTACGTTGTATGGAAGAGTTGGCTCGGACCACGCCAGGCGCCGCACATCGCCTGCATGCAGTCGATGGTGCAGGTCGCACCCATCGGGAAGGAAAGATCATGAAGAAGCTCACGAGGCGTGTTGCCGTCACCGCTGCATTCGTGGCGGTCGCGGGTGTCGCCGTTCTCGGTGCCGGGGGCACCGCTTCGGCCGCGACTTCTGCATCCGCGCACGTCCAGCCCCCGGCCGCCGGCGTCAACGCCGGCGACTACCGCTGGGACAACGGTGTCGGCTACCTGCTCTTCGTGCAGGGCTACTCCTGGGACGAGATCCGTGGCTTGGACCACGACGGCCGGTACGAGATCAGCGGTCGCTGACGCCGCCCAGGCGGTCGGCGCTCCGGCGCTCGGGCCCTGCTGTAACGCCTCTTCCTTCGTTGCCTCTTCGCTGCCTGCCCAGCGGCGGTCCGGCGGCGGGGCGCAGCCGAGGCAGAGACACCTTGGATTGAAAGTCGATGGAGTCTTTGAAGACCCTGATGCAGGGGGTGGCCGTGCAGCTTGTCATCTCGCGCACCTACTCGCTGCCCATGTGCATGAGCCTGCGGTACGAGCCCACTGATCCCTATGTCGTCCGTGCCGCCTTTTTCACCGACACCGACGAGCCGACCGAATGGGTCCTGGGGCGTGATCTTCTGGCCGATGGCCTGAGGGGTTCCGCAGGCTGTGGGGACATCCGGGTCTGGCCGGCCGTCGGCCGTGGTGACCAAGCGATGTACATCGTCCTCGGGTCTCCCGCGGGCACCGCTTTGCTCGAGGTTCCCGTGCAGGACGTCAAGGCCTTCCTGGAGAGCACGGAGGCGCTTGTGCCACGGGGTACCGAGTCCGGACTCATCGACTGGGACCTCGAACTGGCGAACCTGTTTGCAAAAGGCTGAGAGAAGCCTCCCAGCCGCCGTGCCGCTGGGGATCTCTGCCCCGGCGGCAGAAGAGAAGGAAAGAGTGTTCATGTCCCAGTACCAGCTTCGTGTCTACACACTGCGCAGCCCTGAGGCGCTCGTCGCCTACGAGAACATCTGGTCCAAGCACATTCCCGGTATGGCCAAGCACAGGATCACCACGCACGGCGTCTGGACGGTGCCTGCGGCCCCCGGGAGTGAGGAGCGCCAGCTGTACGCCCTCGTTTCCTATCGGGACGCCGACGACGTTCAGGAGCGGCTGGAGGCGTACCTGTCCAGCCCAGAATTCCGCGCGGACATGGAGGGCTTCGACATGAGCCAGATCGTCGGCGTCGCCGAGTCCGTGCTGACGCCCACCGCCGACTCACCCTTGCGGTGACAGGTACCGAGCCACTCGAAGTCTGCGGCGACCTTCTCGTTCGTGCCGGAACGCCGCGCAACTGCGCCACGGCGCTCGCCGGACGGCAACCGGCATGGACGAGATCGGCGAGGTCGGGGGGACGGTTGCAGTTGCCGAAGACCCGGTTGAGTGCCCGTCGGTACGGGCGGCCGACGCCCGGTGACATGGAGGCCCAGCCGACCGGGGGGTGAACGCGTACCGGCGGCCCGTGCGCCAGGCTGCTGCCGCGTCCGCAGCTCGGCCGGCCGAGTCAGTCATGCGCAGGGTCGTCGTCCGGAGTGAGACCGAGCCGTCCGGCAGCGTCCAGGGCCCTGGCCACTGCCGGACGCTGCGGTTCCTGGGACCGTACGAGACCGCGGAAGACGCACACCATCCAGGCGAGCGAACCAGCGGCAGGGGTGAGCGCGACGTGGCGTAGGGCAGACGGTGCCCGTAGAGCGCGCACGTGGATCCGCCGACGGTGTACACCACCAGGTCGGCCACAGATCGGTCGCCCGGCCCGGCCGCAGCACACCGCGCATCCGCAGCCGCCGCGTGAAGAAGGCCTTTTCGGGATGTGATGGGCGTCTCCTCAGGCGCGGCAGCCTGCGCCCGCCCGACCATGGGCCGGCCTCAGGCCGCAACGCTTCAGGACTGCAAAATCAATGGCCGATGCCCTGGCCGTCACCGTCGGCGGCGAGGCCGTCACCATCGGCGGCGAGTCGGCTCTCCAGGCCCAGGATGATTGTGTCCAGCGTCAGGCGGAAGACGCGGTTCTCGTCACGGCCTGGAACGGTGAGCCCGTCTTCGCCGACAGTGGGGGGTTTGAGGCTCGACCACCGGTGGATCGCGCCGCTGAGTTCGGCGTTGAGGACACCGGTGATGACGACGCCCACGAGAGCGGTGATCTGCGGGAGCTCCGAGTGCGGCACCCCTGCGGCTTCCAGGATCGCGGTGAGCGCAACCCAGAACGGGTCTTCGGGCTGGATGAAGTCCGCCTGGTGGCTGAACGAGTAGGCCATGAGCTTGGGGTGGCGGTGCGCCAGCGTCCGGAAATCCGTGGCGAGCAGGCGCATGCGCTCCTGCCAGGGAGCGTCCTCCAGCGTCACGGTGCGGAACTGGGTGCCGACCATTCTCGCCACGCCGCGCAGCACGGCGTCCTTGTTCGGCACGTGGTGGTACAGCGACATCGGGTTCGCATCGAGCACGGTCGCGAGTTTGCGCATGGTGAGCGCCTCGACCCCGTCCGCGTCGATGAGCCGCAGGGCGGCGGCATAGATCCCGGCCTCGGTCAGAGGCACGTCCCTCTTTCTTGTTCCCCGCGGGGGACGCTTCGCCTTTTCCATACGCGGACGGTATCAGTTTCATACAGCGTATGGAAATGACCTCGACCACACGGCGGCATGACGGTCGCCCGCATGGCTCCGGGTTGCGGTCGACTTTCCATACGTCGTATGGTACCAATTCCGTACGGCGTATGTTTCCGTGGTGCACCCCGGTATCGCCGGCGCCCTTGCCCATCCCCTCTCTGCACAGAGGAGCAAGCCATGACCACACAGTCCAAGAGCGACCTGCGCCCCATCCGGTCTCCGCGCGGGGTCCCCTTCCTCGGCCACACGCCCCAGATCCCCAGCACCAACCCGGTGGAGTACTTCGGCGAACTGGCCAAGCAGTTCCCCGAGGGGCTCTACGGCATGGAGATCGCCGGTATCGAGCAGGTCTTCGTCTGGGACCCGGACCTGGTGGCCGAGGTCTGCGACGAGACGCGGTTCTTCAAGCAGATCGACAAGACGCCGCTGGCCCATGTCCGGGACTACGCGGGAGCCGGCCTGTTCACGGCCCACCAGCACGAGGAGGAATGGGGCATGGCGCACCGAGTCCTCCTCCCGGCCTTCAGCCAGCGGGCGATGAAGGGCTACTTCGGGCAGATGCTGGAGATCGCCCAGAATCTGGTGGGCAAGTGGGAGCGCAGGGAGGGCCGGCCGGTCAACATCACCGACGACTACACCCGGCTGACCCTGGACACCATCGCCCTGTCGGGGTTCGGTTACCGGTTCGACTCCTTCGCCGAGGAGGATCTGCACCCCTTCCTCAACGCGCTGCTGGAGGCGCTGGTTGAGTCGCTGCGGCGCTCGCAGGAGCTGCCGATGATGACCAAGATGCGCAAGGCCGATGACAAGAAGTACCGCGAGAACATCCAGCTGATGCGGGACCTGGTCGAGAGTGTGATCAGGGAGCGCCGTGAGGGGAAGGGCACCGATGAGGATGACCTGCTGGGTCTGATGCTGGAGGCCACCGACCCGGAGACCGGCAAGGGGCTGGACGACGACAACGTCCGTGACCAGGTGGTGACGTTCCTGATCGCCGGTCACGAGACCACCAGTGGTCTGCTGTCGTTCGCCACTTACTCGCTGATGCGTAACCCGCAGGTGCTGGCCCAGGCCTACGCCGAGGTGGACCGGCTGCTGCCGGGCGACACGGTCCCGGACTACGACACGATCATGAAGCTGGACGTGATCCCGCGGATCCTGGAGGAGACCCTGCGCCTGTGGGCTCCCATCCCGATGATCGGCAAGTCGCCGATCGAGGACACCGTCATCGGCGGCTGCTACGAGCTGAAGAAGGGAGCGCGGGTCAACCTCCTCGAGGGCCCGCTGCACACCCACCCCAAGGCGTGGGACCGGCCGGAGGAGTTCGACATCGACCGGTGGCTGCCGGAGAACCGGGTCAACCACCACCCGCACGCCTACAAGCCGTTCGGTAACGGCGTGCGTGCCTGCATCGGCCGGCAGTTCGCGCTGACCGAGGCCCGTCTGGCCCTCGCACTGGTGCTGCAGAAGTTCAAGTTCGCCGACACCGACGACTACAAGATGGACGTCAAGGAGGCGCTGACGCGCAAGCCCGGCGGCTTCGAACTGAAAGTGCGGTCTCGTCGGGAGCACGAGCGGACCGTGTTCGGCGCAGTGGACCTGCAGACGGACGACACGCAGGCGCAGGCCGCGGTCAGCGGTGTCGGGGTGAACCTGACTGTCGCCTATGGCTCCAGCCTCGGCTCCAGCGAGGACCTGGCGCGCACCATCGCCGACCGCAGCGAGCGCTCCGGGTTCGGCACCACCCTGGTCGGCCTGGACGAGCTGGGCGACAACCTGCCCACCGAGGGCCTGCTCGTCGTCGTCGCCTCCAGCTACAACGGCAAGGCCCCCGACAACGCCCAGCGGTTCGACGACCTGCTCGCCGCCGGACTCCCGGAGGGCTCGCTGTCCAACGTGCGGTTCGCGCTGCTGGGTGCCGGCAACACCCAGTGGGTGGCCACCTACCAGGCCTTCCCCAAGCGGATCGAGGAAGGCCTGCTGGCCGCCGGTGCCACCCCCGTCATCGAACGCGGCATCGCGGATGCCGCCGGAGACTTCGACGGCATGGCCACTCGCTGGATGGACACCCTGTGGACAACCCTGGCCGAGGAGTACGCCGCCGACACCTCCCAGGCCAGCGGCCCGCGCTACCAGGTCCAGCTGCTCACCGAGGCCGACGTGCGCCCCGCGATCGTCTCCGAGCAGGCCTACCCCCTCACGGTGGTGGCCAACGAGGAACTCGTGGCCGACGCCACCGGCCTGTGGGACTTCAGCATCGAGCCGCCGCGCCCGTCCGCGAAGTCCATCACCATCGAACTCCCCGACGGTGTCACCTACGACACCGGCAACCACCTGGCCGTCTTCGCCAAGAACGAGCCCGCGCTGGTCAACCGCGCCCTCGCGCGGCTCGGCGTCGACCGCGACCAGGTCCTGCGCCTGGACCAGCCCGCCGGCGGCCGCACCCACCTCCCGGTCGGCACCCCCGTCACCGCAGGCCTGCTGCTCACCGAGTTCCTGGAGCTGCAGGACGTGGCCACCCGCTCCCAGATACAGACGCTGGCCGAGCACACCCAGTGCCCGTGGACCCGGCCGCAGCTGCAGGCCTATACGGCCGACACCGCCGAATCCGAGGAGCACTACCAGAGCGAGATCCTGGGCAAGCGGGTCTCCGTGCTGGGCCTGCTGGAGCGCTTCCCGGCGGTCGAGCTGCCGCTGGCGGACTTCCTGGACATGATGGGCCCGATCCGCCCGCGGTTCTACTCCATCTCCTCCGCCCCGCTGGCCAACCCGCGCCACGTGCGCCTGACCGTGGGCCTGCTGGAAGGCCCGGCCCTGTCCGGCGACGGCCAGTACCGCGGCACCTGCTCGTCCTACATCGCAGGCCTCGAGCCCGGAGACGTCTTCTACGGCTACGTGCGGGTGCCCTCCCCGACCTTCGCGCCGCCGGTCGACCCGGCCACGCCGCTGGTCCTCATCGGCCCGGGCACCGGCATCGCGCCGCTGCGCGGATTCCTGGAGGAGCGCGCCTCGCAGCAGGAGAACGGCATCGAGGTGGGCCTGTCCCAGGTCTTCGTGGGCTGCCGCCACCCGGAGCACGACTACTTCTACCGGCAGGAGATGCAGGACTGGGAGCAGGCCGGGATCGCCCAGGTGCACACCGCCTACTCCGCGGTGACCGGCCACCCGGCCCGGTTCGTGCAGAACGCCATCGCCAACGCCGCCGACACCGTGTGGCAGGCCATCGAAGACGGCGCGTACATCTACGTCTGCGGTGACGGCCGCCGCATGGCGCCCGCCGTGCGCGAGGCCCTCGCGGCGATCTACCGCGAGCGGACCGGCAGCGACGACGAGGCCGCCCAGCAGTGGCTCGCCCAGCTGGAAGCCGACGAGCGCTACCAGCAGGACGTCTTCGCCTGACCCCCAAAAACGCCGGGAGGGTGCGGCGGTCCTGACACCCCGCACCCTCCTGGCCACCACTCACCCACAAGGCACCGCACGGCACCCACCGGCCCGAACCGCCGGAAAATGCCGCTCACAGAAAGCAGAGCACCATGGACACCATGCTCGCCGGACGCTTCCACCTGGACAGCAAGAAGTTCGCCGTGGAGGAGGTTCCCGTCCCCGTGCCCGGCCCGGGCGAGGTCCTCATCGAGGTCAAGGCCGCAGGCGTCTGCCTCTCGGACGTCCACCTGCTCGACGGCTCCCTCGTCCCGCTGTTCGCCACCTCCGACACGGTCACCGTCGGCCACGAGGTCTCCGGTGTCATCCACACCCTCGGCCCCGACCTCAAGCGCGGCCTGACCGTCGGCACCCGCGTCACCCTGGAGGCCGGCAAGACCTGCGGCCAGTGCGCCGGCTGCGTGCGCAGCCGCCCCTGCACCCAGATGCGCACCGCCGGCATCGACTACGACGGCGGCTGGGCCCAGTACACCCTCGCCCGCGAGGACACCCTCATCCCCATCCCCGACAACCTCCCCTTCGACCAGGCCGCGATCATCCCCGACGCGGTCTCCACCCCCTACGCCGCCGTCGTCGCCACCGCGGGGGTACGTCCCGCCCAGTCCGTCGGCGTCTGGGGCGTGGGCGGCGTCGGCGCGCACAACGTCCGCATCGCCCGCCTGGCCGGCGCCGCGCCGATCATCGCCGTCGACCCGCTGCCCGGCGCCCGGGAGCGTGCCCTGGCCTTCGGCGCGGACTTCGCCCTGGACCCGGCCGCCGACGACTTCGCCGACCAGGTCCGCGCGGCCACCGGCGGACGAGGCCTGGACTTCGCATTCGACTGCGCCGGCGTGCCGGCGGTCCGTGAGCAGGCCGCCGCCGTGCTTGGCCTGGGCGGCTCCCTCATCCTGGTCGGCATCAGCCCCAGGCCCCTCACCATCAGCGAGGGCCTGACCTTCAACTACCTGGGCAAGCAGGTGCGCGGCCACTACGGCGGCACCCCCGAGTCCGTCACCGAGCTGGTCCGGCTGGCCGAGGTCGGCCGTCTCGACCTGGCCCCCTCCATCACCGACCACATCCCGCTCGCCGAGGCCGCCGACGCGGTCAACCGGCTGGAGAACAAGATCGGCGACCCGATCCGCCTTATCCTCGTCCCCTGATAACTGAACAGAAAGTTCATCAAGACCACCTCGGGCAGGGGTGAGTGGGCGCCGGTGTGTGAGGGAGCACCGGCGCCCACGGTCTTGTGTGGACGGTCAGTTCGCAAGGGTCTTGGTGCGCGCGGAGCCGACAGGGGTGTTGGCCGCGCGGATGAGGGTGCGGCGGGCGGCGTACCCGGACCGGTGGGCGGGCATGAAGAAGTGCCGCATGCGCAGGGCCTCCCTCTGGTGGCGGGTGACGAACGGGCGCAGCCGTTGCTCCCCCACGCCGAGGGAGGCGGGCAGGTGGTCGTGTTCGGCGAGCGCCCGGCCAGCAGTTCGGCGTCCGCGATGCCCATGCCGGCCGGAGGACTCAACCCCGCCGGGCTGGCCGCCGCGACCCGCGAACTGATCGCACGCCACGGTCACGACCTGCGGGTCTCCCACATCGAAGGCGACGACGTCTTCGCCGGCCTCGACGATCTGCGGCAAGCGGGCCACTGCCTACCGCACCTGACGAGTGGTCAGCCGCTGTCGGACTGGCCGCACCAGCCGCTGACGGCCAACGCCTACCTCGGCGGCTTCGGCATCGCGCGCGCCCTCCAGGGCGGCGCCGACATCGTCGTCACGGGCCGCGTCACCGACGCATCCCTGGTCGTCGGTCCCGCCGCCTGGTGGTGGGGCTGGACGCCTGACGACCACGACGCCCTCGCCGGCGCGGTCGCCGCCGGACACGTCATCGAGTGCGGGCCTCAGGCGACCGGCGGCAACTTCTCCGGGTTCCGTTCCGTCCCCGACCTCGTGGAGCCGGGGTTCCCGATCGCCGAGATCGCCGCCGACGGCTCCTCGGTGATCACCAAGAACCCGGGCACCGGCGGCGTGGTCACCCAGGACACGGTCACCGCCCAACTGCTCTACGAGATCGGTGAGCCCGCCTATCTCAACCCCGACGTGACCGCCCACCTGGACACCGCGACGCTGACAGACCTCGGCGAGGACCGCGTCCGGATCAGCGGCGTGCGAGGCACGGCGCCGTCCAGGACGACCAAGGTCGCGATCACAGGGGTGGGAGGCTGGACGAACAGCGCGATCCTCGCGCTCACCGGCACGGACCTCGACGCGAAGGCCGCCCTCGTGGAGCGATTCGTCCACCGCTACGCCGAGGCCGCCCGCGGGCTCGACGCGGTCGCCGTCGAGCGCATCGGGCGGGCCCAGCCCGATCCCGAAACCCAGAACGCGGCAACCGAGTTGCTCAGGATCACCGTGCAGGGGACGCAGCAGGCCGCCGGGCGCGCCTTCTCGTCGGGCGTGGTCGAGCTGGCCCTGTCCAGCTACCCCGGGCTGTACTCCCTCGGCCCTCCGCAACCGGGCTCCGCATTCGGTGTCTACTGGCCGGCACTGCTCGACCAGCGGCTGCTCCAGCACACGGTCCACCACTACGACGGCACGACCGAGATCATCGCCCCCGGCAACCCGGACGGAGCCCGTGGCGAGGTATTGCCGCAGGCCGGGCCGGCGCTCGCGCCATCGGTGCCTGCGCCGCGGGCAGACGAACTCGTCGTCGCCCCACTCGGTGAGATCGTGCACGCCCGCTCCGGCGACAAGGGCGGCGACGCGAATCTGGGCGTCTGGGTACGCGACCGTGCGGCATGGGACTGGCTCAGGTCCACCCTGACCATCGACGAACTGCGACGCCTTCTTCCCGAAACACGCGCACTGGAGATCTCGCGCCACGAACTCCCCAACCTGGGCGCGGTCAACTTCCTCGTCCGAGGACTGCTCGGGACCGGCGCCACTTCGACACTGCGGCTGGACTCGCAGGCCAAAGCACTCGGTGAATGGCTGCGCTCACGGAGCATCAAGGTGCCGCGATCTCTGGTGTGATCCTGACGACGCCATGACCCACGACGGGCCTCACAGTTGGACGGGCACGGCACGCCTGGTCCTCGACCAGGCGTGCCGTGCCGACGCTTGCTCGGCCTCGGCGTGCGGACACCCGCGCGGCGGGGCCTCGCCGCTGACCCGGTCGAGGGCGAACACCGTCGCCTCCCCCAGGGAGAGTTCGGTCGCCGGGCGTCCCGTGCGCGCAGGGGAGATCGCCTGGTCCGACCCCCTTCCCCAGGCTTCGCTCTCGACCATCGCGCTTGAGACCGCCGACGGCGACGAGCACAGCGTGGTCATGGTCTACAGCGGTGAGCCGATCGGTCAGCCGGTCACGATGGGGGGCCCGTTCGTCATGAACAGCGCGAGCGAGATCGAGCAGGCCTTCCGCGACTTCCACAGCGGCGGGTTCGGCGACATCCCGAACCAGGCCCGCCTGCAGTTCCGCTGACATCGGGGCACCCGACACCCCCGTCTTCCCAGAACGTGCGCCCGCGGGCCCGGCGCGGCACGCATACTCCGGAGCCTTCACCTCCGGCTCCAGCCCAGGAGAGGAGAACCTCGGAACCCGCGCATCGCCGGCTCTGATGCACCTTGCCGTGGCCGCCGTGCTCATTCCGGGACTGGTCGGCACCCGTGAGCCGAAGCACGACAGCGGGCAGACGTGACCCGACGGCGCCCTCCTGTTGAGGGCGACCCAGCAGGATCGGCGGCTCCGGCGTCAGCGGGCGGGTGCCGACACGGTGCGCTTTGGCCGAGCTCAGCACCATTCTCACGGCCTACAGGTCCGTATCGGCGTTGCCCTCGTCGTTCCAAGAGTCTCGCCGCTTGGTCGCGCCCTTGGCGGAAGCGCCCTTCTCCTGCCCCTCCAACAGCTCCAGGAGCGCAGCGTCTGCCTTTTTCTGGTCTTCCCTGGTCAGTTCGAGAGGTGCGTTGTTGTAGACGGTGTACCGGTCGGGATAAATGATGTTGGTGGTCCTCAAGGTGAACGTCAGAAGCGAGCGCCACCCCTTGCGGTGGCCAACCCTCACTTGGATTCGGACGTTGTAGTCACGGGCCTCCGGAACAAACCCGGAAAACGGTGCCTCGAACTCGATGAAGAGTTGCTGCGCTTCTCTGCCGGCCACGATGAATCCGGCCGGCAGCTTGGGTTCCTCGTCCGGCCCGGGTTGGAGACGGGATGGTGAAGACGTCCACAGGAGTGGCAGATGAGAGGCGGGCTCATCGGGGAAGCTCAGCCTGAGATCCTGCACGACTATCGGCTTGGCACCGGTGTTGTGAAGGATGAGCGGAAGCCGCAGGCGAACCATGGAGCCGTGGACAATCGCCGCAAAGAAATGAGGCTCCCACGACTCCAGGCGCCCCTGTCTGGCGTTGAGCCACCAGAACGAGGCGATGGTGAAGAGCAATGCGCAGATCGACAGCAAGCCCGCACCAGAAATCGATGAGGACGCATTCTGATCAGCAGCGGACATCAGCAAAAGCATGAATTCACCTCAGGGTGGGCACGCTAACAGGACTCGGTGGCGAGGGGCCCTTGAGCGACCCGGCCTCTCGACGAGTGGCAGCTGAGCCACCTTCATCCTTCAGCGAGGAAGTGCGCCAGCGAAGCGTCCAAGTCGATGTGCCCGAGCTCGGCGCCCCTGGGCACCACGGCCTCCGTTCCCTCCAGGAACGTCTTGATTTCGTGCGTCCGGACTTTGAGCAAGGCCGTACCAGCCGGCGGGTCGAGAAGGATGTACGAGTCGCAGCGGTCAGGCCCGTCGGCGGGCCATATGCGTATGTCCCCCTCGCCGGCGGGGCCTTCCAGCCCGTCGATCAGAAGATCTCGTCCAATGATCCATTCCACCGTCTCGTCGCTGTCGACAGCGGTGAATGCGGCACGGACGACATAGGGATCACAGGGCTCGTACCGCAGCCTCATGCTCACAGGCAAGGACATCTCAGGCGCAACGACAAGTTGCACATGCAGCCCCTGAATCACGGTTCTCAACGACTTCATTGGTCTTTGCTCCTGCTGCCTCGAGTCATAAAGGGAGGGCCATCGGAAGGGCCTGTCAAGGAGGCCTGAACGGAGAAGTGGGTACTACGGGGAGGTACTACGGGGACTGGTGTCGTACGGCAGGAGAACGCTCGCAGGAGCTACATCTCCTGCCGTCGCACCCGGCCGTCAGCAGCAGGCGAAGCCACCACTGACGGCCGGGAGCATCACAGGGATGCGACCAACGTCGGTTGCCGGATCACGGTGACCTTCGTATCAGCGACCGGAGCTCCACCGGTCGTGGTGGCGGCTCGCCTTGTCGCGGTCCCGGCGGTCGTGGTCGCGGTCCCGGTCGTCGTGGTCGCGGTCCCGGTCGTCGTCGTTGTGACCGTCCCGGCGGTCGTGGTCACGGTCCCGGTCGTCGTCGTCACAGTCCCAGCGGTCGTCGTCGTAACGGACCCAACGGCCGTCGTCCGAACGTCCGTCGTCACGGCCCCAGCGGTCGTCATCGCCGCCCCAGCGGTGGTCGTTGGCCTCGGCTCCGGCGGCGGGGCGCTGGACGTGCCCTGACGTCGACGTCGCAGCCGACGCAGTACCCCCGGCACCAAGAACGGCTCCGCCGGCCACCGCCAGGGAGGCGATGGCGACAGACACGCGCTTCGCGAGGTAACTCACAGATTTCTCCTTCGATTCAAAACCATCCGTCAGTGCGACGGACGCCGAGTTCACTAGTGCAATTCACTGGGATTGTTCGATGCAGCGGCGCGGGTCGCTCTCCTTCGTGAGCGATGCGACAACGCCCTCAGATTCCATACAATGTACGAAACCTCCCTTTCAGTATTACCATACGTTGTATGGAAAATCGATGGTGGCGCCACCAGCCAAGGGAGAGGCTCATCTCTCGCTCGTGATGGCGGCGGCGCGTCGCAGGAACCGGGGCGTCGCACCGGAAGCCGACGCCCCGCGTGGCGAACTGGATCACCCGACTGGGACCGTGCCCGGCACGTCAACGAGGCGCTCCCGCCCCGCCTGGCGTCAGGGGGCAGGACAAGAAACTCCGGACATGGGGGAGTCAGTGGGACAGTGGGACAGCCACCAGCTCCTCCTGGCCGTCCGTTTCACCCGGACCGCGCCCGGCAGTGAATGGGGGCCTGGATGCGACCCCTCCCAAGGGCGACACGACAGGCCGCCACTCCCGCGGACGGAAAGACAACAGCTCCTCAGGCATTCCAGTGCGCCTCAAGGGCTGCGGCGACCTCGGCCGGCTTCTGGATCAACGTCCAGTGGCTGCAGTCGAGTTTGACGACCCGGGACGCTCGCACGGCTTGGCCGAGTTCATCGGCGAACGCGATCGGACAGGCCGGGTCGAGCGTCCCCCAGAGGACCAGGGACGGCGCGGACACGTTCGCCAGTTCCGGTTCCCACTCCGCGCCCACCGTCACGGCGGAGCGGTACAGCTTGAGGATGCTGTCCCTCATCGACCCGTCCATGCGACGCACCATTTCCTCGGCCACGTCAGCCGGAACATCGAGTTTGCTCAGGTCCTTGGCGAAGGACGCCGGGTCAAGCTCGTTCATGAACCGGTCCCCCTCGACCGGGTCCTGCCAGATCTTGGCCAGCGGATGCCAGTCGTACTGAGCACTGACCGGAGCGCTGCTGCCGGCCCACGTACGAACCAGGTCCGGCCGTATCGAAGCGACGCGCGCGGTGAGAATGCAGCCCCAGTCGTGGCCGACCAGGTCCACCGGCTCGCCGACTTGCTCCAGCCGATCGATGAGCCAATCGACGTACTCCTCTTTGGTGGAGCCGAAGCCTTGCGGCCGCGGTGCGGCGAAGCCGGGCAGGTCCCAGGCCGCGACGTCGCTTCGGCTCAAGTGCTGGCACACGCCGTCCCACACACGGTGGGTGTCGGGGACGCCGTGGATCAGAACTGCAGGCATGGACGAGCTCCTCCGTAGGACAAAAGCCTCATACATGAGATTTTTATCATTATTACGCCCTTTGGTCCAGAAGGGTGCAATCGGGGCATTGGAGCCGGTATGTCCCATCCCCATGCCGTGTACGCATGGTGAACGCACTGCCCAGGGGGTGCCGCCGCTCCGAAGGCATCGTCAGACCGCTGAACAAGGGACAACCACCGGCAACCCGGCTGTCCATCACAGCCTGCGGCCGGTGGGTGTGGTGGGGACGAGAAGGGCAGACGCACCCTTCGGTGGTGTGCCATGAATCGGTGGTGCCCGGCGAGCCCCGGTAGGGCCGCTTGGGCACCGAGAGCACCAGTGACTGGGCACCTGCCGGCGGCGGCGCCGGCCCTTCCGCTGCCGGCCGGGTCACCGCCTGATCGTGGGAATGCGATGCCCGCCGAGGGTGGCTGTGCGCGTCAAACTGAGCAACGGCCCCGCGACCACGGCGGGCGATCACTCGGCCGTCGGTGTGACCCGTGAGTAGCGTGGGTTACGGACCAACCCACCTGGAAGGGGTGTGTGACCATGGTCGAGCACCGCACCGTCACGGTTGGAGGGCGTCGGCTGCACATCGCGGAGGAGGGCGAAGGACCCCTGGTTCTCCTGCTCCACGGCTTTCCCGAATGCTGGTACAACTGGCGCCACCAGTTCACGCCCCTGGCCGGGGCCGAATACCACGTCGTCGCCGTTGACCAGCGCGGCTACGCCCGCAGCGACCGGCCGGCCGCGGTTGAGGAATACACCATCCTGCACCTCGTCGGCGACGTCATCGGCCTGATCCGCGAACTCGGCGCACAGCAGGCCGTGGTCGTCGGCCACGACCTGGGCGGGATGGTCGCCTGGTCCACCGCGCTGATGCGGCCCGACGTCGTCCGGGGAGTCGTGGGCCTCAGCGTCCCGCCGCCGCAGCGTGGTCCGGTTCCTCCGCTGCAGGCGATGCGCGAGCTGTTCGACGGCCAGTTCTACTGGAACTACTTCCAGACCCCCGGCGTCGCGGACGCCGAGCTCGCGAAGGACCCGCACGCCACCATCCGTCGTGTGATGTACGGCCTCTGCGGCGACAACCCGCACAGCGACCCGCCGGTCGAGCCGCTCGTCCCACCGGGCAAGGGATTCCTGGACCTCTTCGAGGACCCCGAGGAACTCCCCGCCTGGCTCACCGAGGCCGACATCGACACACTCGCGACGGAGTTCACCGAAGCCGGGTTCACCAGCGCCCTCAACTGGTACCGCAACTTCGACCGCAATTGGCAGCTGACCGCCCCATGGGACGGCGCGCAGTACGGGATGCCCGGCCGCTACATCACCGGCGATCGGGACCTGGTCCACGGGTTCCCGGGGATGGACCAACTCCTCCCGGCCCTGCCCACGCTCCACCCGACCGTCGGACCTGCGCACATCCTTCCCGGCTGCGGCCACTGGATCGCCGAGGAACGCCCCGGCGAGGTGAATGCGGCGCTCCTGGAATTCCTCGGCGCCCTGAACACCTGACGATCAGTCGGCTGCGGTCGAAGTCGGCACGTCTTTTGGCAGCTGTCCGCGGGAGCGGCGGGCGCCCACAGTGGTGCGGGCGCCGTCCCAGCCTTGATCGCGGCCTGCGGTACAGCCGGCATCTCGAACTCATGATCACGGTGGCCGCTTCCATGCGGGCAGGCCCTCCGGAAGCCCGCCCGGACCTGCACGAACCGGTCAGTGATCAAGAACGACAGCTGCCCTGCGAGATGTCTTCCGTAACAGCGGATTTGCGGTCGTCGGAAGACGGGACGACCATTTTTATGGGCGGAACGGCAGGGGCAAATCTTGATGCCGACCCAATCGGATGTGTACGACCTTCGGACCGTGACGCTCACCGGCAGTAAGCGTCACCGCGAAGGTACCGCCGTGGCGAAGAAGATCGAACATACGGGTGCTCAGCCGGTGGCGTCGGCGGGGGCGACGGGTGGGCTGTCCGGCTGGGCGGCAGATCGGAAGGAGTCTGCCCATGCGGATCGCCGTGGACCTGAATCGGTGCCAGGGATACGCACAATGTGTGTATTTGGCGCACGAGGTCTTCAGATTGACTGGTCAGGAGGCGCTCACTTACGAGCCGAACCCCGAGGACGAGCGGCGCCTGCAGGTTGAGCGAGCCGCTGCCGCGTGTCCGGTGCAGGCGATCGTGATCGACCGCTTGGACGGCGCGCAGGGGAGCGCGACGTCATGACCGTGCCGGCAACGGTCGCAGAGCTGGTGCGCGAGTTCAGGGCCAACGGCCGGATCGTCGTCGTCGGTGCGTCCCTGGCCGGACTGCGGGCCGCCGAAGCCCTGCGTGAGGCGGGCTTCACCGGGTCTTTGACCATCATCGGGGACGAGCCGTACGAGCCCTACGACCGTCCTCCGCTGTCCAAGCAGGTGCTCAAAGGCTGGGTACCGGCCGACCACACCAAGCTGCCCCGCCTGCGAGAAGTGAATGCGGAGTGGCGGCTCGGGGTGGCCGCCACCGGGTTGGACCGGGCCGCGAAGCAGGTGCGCCTGGCAGACGGCGAGCAGATCCCGTACGACCGGTTGCTGATCGCCACGGGCACCCGGGCGCGACAGTGGCCGAACCCGGACGAGGCCGCCCTGGACGGGGTCTACACGCTGCGCTCGCGTGATGATGCCGCACAGCTGCAAAAGGCGCTGGCCGCGTCGCCGTCGCGGGTCATGGTCATCGGCGCCGGGTTCATCGGCTCGGAGGTGGCCTCCGTCTGCCGGGAACTCGATCTTCCGGTGACCGTCGTCGAGCGGGGCTCGGCGCCGCTGGTCGGCGCGCTCGGCGGGGTGATCGGCGAGATCGCCGCGGAGATGCAGCGCGACCACGGCGTGGACCTGCGCTGCGGGCTGGGCGTGTCGTCACTGGAAGGCGACTCCGGCGGACACGTGCGGCGTGCTCATCTCTCGGACGGAACCACCGTCGACGCCGACGTGGTGGTGGCCTCGCTGGGGTCGATCCGCAACGTGGAATGGCTGGAGGGCGCCGGGCTGGCGTCCGGTTTCTGGGGCGTCGGTTGCGACGCCGGCGGTCGCGCCTTCGACATCAACGGCGTGGTCACCGACAGCATCTACGTGGCAGGGGACGTGGCGCGCGCGCCCCACGTGCTGTACGAGTACCAGTTCCTCGCGATGGAGCACTGGGACAATGCCGTTCTCGGCGCCGAGGTCGCGGCCCACAACATGGTGAACCTCGAGCCCCACTATCGCCCGCATCTGTTGCTGCCCGGCTTCTGGTCCGGTCAGTTCGGCGTCAACATCAAGTCCGTCGGCGTGCCGCCTTTCGGCGACGAGATCGTCTTCACGCAGGGATCCGTCAAGAAGCGCCACTTCGCCGCCGCCTACGGTCGCCGGGGCCGCATCGTCGCCGCCGTCACCTTCGATCACGGCAAGTGGCTGGAGTACTACGGGAAGCTGATCGAGCAATCGGGTCCGTTCCCGCCTCCGCCGCCGGGCTGGGACCAGTTCCCCGACATGAAGCCGGTCCCGGCCGAGTTCCCGCAACCCGGCGTCCCGACGGCGATCCCCGACGTCGTCCTTACCGGCCACGACCCGAGCGAGCGGAGGGCCGAGTTCCGGTCTCGCCCTCGTTGACGCGCCCGCCGGATGGGCGTGCAAGCGGACAGCATCGACAGGAAGAAGGAGGGGAGCCTCGTGGTCGAGGAAACCCCCTGGCAGCAGGCCCTCCGCTACGCCAACCGCGCCAATCCGTACCCGTTCTACGAGGAACTCCGCAGGACACCGGTGGCGCGGCAGCCGGACGGCACCTACGTCGTCAGTACCTACCAAGAGATCGTCGCGCTGCTGCACGACCCCCGGGTCAGTTCGGATGTCAGAAAGCTCCCCGTCCCGGTTGCGGCCCCGGCCGAAGGCTCGGCAGAGGCGGAGGCCGAGCCGATCACGGAGGCGGTCATCTCTTTGGAGCCGAACATCATCACCCAGGATCCACCCGAGCACGATCGAGATCGCCGGATGATGACGCCGCACTTCGTCGGCCCGCCCCATTCCCCTCACCTGATCTCCGACCTGGAACCCGAGATCCGCGGCATCGTGGACGGCCTCCTGGACAACATGCGGGGCAAGACCCGGATCGATGCCGTCGACGAGTTCGCCTACCCCCTGCCGGTGACCGTGATCTGCAAGGTCCTGGGCGTGCCACTGGAAGACGAGCCACGCTTCCACAACTGGATCGAGACGGCCCTGGACGCTTTGGATTTCGGCCCCGAGGCTGCCTCCGAGGAGATACAGAGCCGGCTGGCCGAGGGTCGCGAGGCGGTGAAGGAGTTCGGGCGGTTCGCAGATCAGCTGCTCGACCGATACGCCCAGCAGCCCGGCCCGGGCATGCTCTCGGCGATGGTGAACGAGGACGGCCCGGAGGGAGGGATGTCCAAGGGCGTGCTCGTGAGCAATGCCTTGCTCCTGATCTTCGCCGGGCATGAAACCACGGTCAATCTCATCGCCCACAGCGTGCTCACCCTGCTGCGGCATCCCGACGCGCTCGAGAAGCTGCGCCGCCGGCCCGAGCTGATCGTGCCCGCGGTCGAGGAGCTGCTGCGCTTCGAGTCGTCGGTCCAGTTCTGGCACACCCGCTCCGCCGTGGAAGACATCGACATCGCAGGCACCACCATCCCGAAGGGCGCGCCGATCTTCCTGGCATACGGCTCGGCGAACCGCGACCCGAAGCGGTTCGCCAACCCCGACGAGCTTGACCTCGAACGCCGGGACAACCAGCACCTCGGGTTCAGCCAGGGCATCCACTTCTGCTTCGGCGCTCCGCTCGCGCGGCTCGAAGTCCAGGTCGCGGTCGGCGAGTTCGTCCGCCGGGTGGAAAACCCCCGGCTCGTGGAGGACCCGCCGCCGTACCGCCACAACCAGATTTTCCGCGGCCCGCACCACGTCCTGGTCGACATCGACGGGATCCGCGACTGAATCGGCGTGCGTAAAGGATCGCTATGCGGGCTTTTCAACTGGTCGGATGGCAGCAACCGCCCGAGCTGCGCGAGGTGCCGGTGCCCGAGCCCGGGCCGGGGCAGGTCCTGGTGAAGGTCGGAGGTGCCGGTGCGTGCCACTCGGATCTGCACATCATGGAGGCACCCGGACCACCACCCGGGTTCGCCACGGAACTGCCCTTCACGCTCGGCCATGAGAATGCGGGATGGGTGGAGAGGCTGGGGCCGGGTGTCACCGGGTTCGCGCCCGGAGACCCTGTGATGGTCTACGGCCCCTGGGGTTGTGGGGTGTGCGCCAACTGCCGGGAGGGCCGGGAGAACTACTGCCAGAGGGTCAGTGGTCAGGGCGGGGGCCTGGGAGGCGGTCACGACGGCGGAATGGCTGAGTACCTGCTGGTTCCGGCGTCGCGATTCCTGATTCCGCTGGGCACCCTCGACCCCCGCCAGGCCGCCCTGCTCAGCGACGCGGGGCTGACCAGCTATCACGCCGCCAAGCGATCGGTGCATCTGCTGGGGCCGGGCTCGACCGCGGTGGTGATCGGGGCGATCGGTCTGGGCCAGATGGCCATCCAGCTGGTGCGCGCGCTCAGCGCGGCGACCACCGTCGTCGCCGTGGACACCGATGCGGGCAAGCTGGAAACCGCCAAGCGCATGGGCGCGGACGAGGTGCTGCTCTCGGGCGAGGAGGCGGTCACGCGCATCAAGGACATGACGGGGCAGCAGGGCGCTCAGCTCGTGCTGGACATGGTCGGCATGGACCCGACTCTGCGGATGGCTGCTCAGGTGGCCAGGGTGCTCGGCCACCTGACCATCGTCGGGATCGGCGTCGGAGCCCTCCCCGTCAACTTCGCGAGCCCGCCGCACGAGTGCTCGGTCGCCTCCCCCTACTGGGGCTCCCTTCCCGAACTGATGGAAGTGATCACCCTCGCCCAGCAGCAAAAGATCAAGATGCTGGTCGAGCAGTTCCCCTTGGAACGCGCCAACGAGGCTTACCAGCTCCTGCACGACGGCAAGATCCAAGGACGCGCCGTCATCGCCCCCCATCCGTGAGTACTGTCATCAAGGCGATCGGGCTGGTGCGCAGGCCGTAACTGTCGGAGGAAACGCCGTGGAGGCGGTGGCCGGTGCGATCGCTGGACCGACAACCTCGCGATCGTCTCGGCGGCCGGGCGAGATGGTGCTCATACGACCCCGGGAATACCCTCCACGTCCAGCGCTGCCGCGTCCGAGGAGAGCTCCGGCGCGCCCAGGGCGCACTCCGCCCAGACTGTCTTGCCACGTCGGGCATGGCGCGTTCCCCAGTGCTCGGCGAGTTGGGCGACGAGGAACAGACCTCGCCCGCCCTCGTCGAACACACGGGCCCGGCGCAGGTGCGGAGTCGTGCTGCCGGCATCCGCGACCTCACAGATGAGGGTGCGATCGTGGATGAGACGCAGCTGGATGGGAGGCCGGCCGTAGCGGATGGCGTTGGTGACCAGTTCGCTGACGACCAGTTCGGTGGTGAAGTCGAGTTCCTCCAGTCCCCAGGTGGTCAGCTGCTCGGAGACGCTCGCTCTGGTCCGGGCGACCTCGACCGGGTCGGCATCCACTTCCCAAGTGGCGACCTGATGGTCCCCAAGGGCGTGGGTGCGGGCCAGGAGGAGTGCCACGTCGTCGTGCGGTCGGTCTGCGGGCAGCAGCGCCTCGAGGACGGCGTCGCAGGTCGCCTCCAGGGAGGCGGAGGACTGCGCGAGGGCGTGGCACAGTCCGGTGAGGCCCGCCTCGACGTCGTGGTCGAGGGCCTCGATCAGGCCATCGGTGTAGAGGGCGATGATGCTGCCCTCGGGCAGGTCGATCTCCGCCGCCTCGAACGGCAGGCCGCCCAGGCCGAGTGGCGGGCCGGCGGGCAGCTCGAGGATGTCGACGGTTCCGTCCCGAGTCATCACGGCGGGCAGCACGTGGCCCGCGCGGGCGAGGGTGCAGCAGCCGGCGACGGGATCGTACACGGCGTACAGGCAGGTGGCCCCGATGTCCCCCGTGGGTTCGGTGTCCGTTTGGGCAGAGACTTCGGCGGCCAGGCGGATGACGACGTCGTCCAGGTGGGTGAGGAGTTCGTCGGGCGGCAGGTCGATGTCGGCGAGGGTGCGCACGGCGGTCCGCAGCCGGCCCATGGTGGCGGCGGCGTGGATGCCGTGGCCGACCACGTCGCCCACCACGAGTGCGACCCGGGCACCGGACAGCGGGATGACGTCGTACCAGTCGCCGCCCACGCCGAGCTGGGCGGCAGCAGGCAGGTAGCGGCAGGCGACCTCCACGGCGGACTGCGCGGGTGTACTGCGCGGGAGCAGACTGCGCTGGAGGGTGAGGGCGGTGGCGCGCGCGTGCGTGTAGCGGCGGGCGTTGTCGATGGCCACCGCCGCCCTGGCCGCGATCTCCTGGGCGAGGAGCAGGTCCTCGTCCCCGTACGCGTCGGGCTTGTGGTGACGGAAGAACTGAGCGACACCCAGCGTGGTGCCACGGGCGCTCAGCGGTACCAGCAGCATTGATGCGGACGGGCCGAGGTGGTGCCGTGAGGGCCGGCCGGTGACCAGGGCGCGAGCCGGTGGTGATCCGTCCGGATACCTGTGGAGCTGCTGCGGCGGAACCGTCGACTCCGCGTAGATCGCTTCCAGCTGGGTCGTCTCGGGGTAACCGTCCATCACGGACCGCTGGGCGACCCGGCGGACCACGAGTGTGCGCTCCGCAGGAGGCTCCTCTCCGGAAGACGTGTCGAGGAGGTCGACGGTGACGGCGTCGGCGAAGTGCTCGGTGGCCAGGTCCGCCAACTCCTGGGCGGTGCGGGCGATGTCCAGGGTCGTTCCGACGCGTGCGCTCGCCTCGTTCACCACCGACAGCCGCCACTGCACCCGGCGATCCCGCTCCTCCTGGAAGGCCAGAATGCCCGTCTCCGATGTGCGGTCCATGTACCCGATCGACAGTGCGATCAGCTTGCGTGCCGCCGCGTTGATCGACTCGGCATCGCTGGTGAGCCGGGGCAGCTCTTCGAGCAGCCGGTCGAGGACACGGCCGTGCGCGAGGGGGAAGGCGCGCAGCATTGCTGTGACCGGCTTTCCGCGTTGAGCCAGCCGACGCGCGCGCTCTGCGTCGGCCGCTGGCTGATCGATCCGCCTTGGCTCGATGCCGTGCTCGATGCCGAAAAGTAGGGCGATGACGTGCTCGGCGACGTTCTCCCTCGTCATCTGTGCGATGTCGGGTTCGTCCCACAGCTCGGGGACTTCGCGCCGCAGGCATTGCTCTACGTCGTGGATCAGCTCATCCGCTCGCGGGCTGAGTTCATGCGCGGCACGGGACAGAAGACTGTCCGCGGTGAAGTCCACATTGACGACGTTACGCCGTCCGGGTGGACCGCGAAGCCTCAGCCGGCCGCGTCTGGCTGCGCGATGTCCGGGAGGAGTTCGGTCTCACGGGCTGGTCGTGGTCGAGGGTCCGCGCGGCCACCGGCGGGCGGGGTGGCGCCCACGGCTTTCCGGTGTCCACGGGGCCTGGCGCAGCCGGTGCTTCGGGTCAACCGAGGTCGGGCAGCGGCCGCCGGGTCACCTGGTGGGCGTCGTCCTGCGGGACGCCGAGCATGAGCAGGACCATCTCGGCCAGGTCGGCGGCGGTCTCGTCGCCGTCGAGGTCCGGGCGGGCCAGCCGCAGCGCCACGAGCGACATCAGGGTGCCGCCGACGGCGGACAGGGCGGTGGTCGCGTTTCTGCAAGTGAAGCGGCCCGAGGCGATGCCGATCTCCAGGTCGCGCAGGGCTCGCGGGGACAGGCCGCGGTCGGAGTGGATGTAGGCCAGACCGCGGTCACGCAGGATCCGCATGAGTTCAGGGTGGGAGTCGGCCATCCGGGCGGTGAGCCGGAAGCCCACGGCGACGAGCTCGGCCGGGTCGTCGATTCCTTGTACGCGCTCGTCGATGACCTGCCCGAACTCGTCCAGGGCGTCTGTCACCGCGGCGTCGAACAGCTCCGTCTTGGACTCGAAGTGGTTGTAGAAGGAGCCGAAACCGACGTCCGCGCGCTCGGCGATGGCCTGGATGCTGGCGCTGGTGTCCCCGGTCTCCGCGAGGATCTGCCGGGCCGCACGGACGAGCGCCTGACGGGTCTCGGCGCGGCGCCGTTCGAAGCGGTTCTTGGGCGGGGCTGACGTCGGCATACGGCGAGTGTAACAACCGTCGCGATCAGTCTGCCATTACTGATGAGATCATCAATTATTTGGGTCCACCCTATTGACGATGGGTAACGGCAAAGTTGATGATTTCCTCATTACAGCAGTGTTGCTTGGAGGACACCATGTCCCACACCCCCGTTAACAGGGCCGCTCCCCAGACGCCCCACCAAGACCTCCACAGTGAGCAGGGCGCCCTGCGCGGAGAGCACCCCGGACGGTCCCGGAATCCCGTGGTCAAGGTGGCCGACCTGGCCTGGCTGGAGTTCGAGAAGCCCGACCTGGACCGGGCCGAGGTCTTCGCCCGTGACTTCGGCTTCGCGATCGCCGCCCGCACCGAGGGCGAGCTGTGGCTGCGCGGCACCTTCGCGGGCTCACCCTGCATGGTCATCCGGCGGGGGCGTGCGTCCCGGTTCATCGGGCCGGCGTTCCGCGCGGCCGAGCGGGCCGACCTCGACCGGCTGGCCCGCGCCACCGGCAGTACCGTCCGGGACATCGGCGTACCGGGCGGTGGGCAGTCGGTCGCCCTGCTCGATCCCTCGGGCCTGCCGGTCCGGGTCGTGCACTGCGCCGAGCAGCTGCCCGAGCTGCCCGAGCAGGAGCCGCTGATCCTCAACTTCGGTACCGATCATCGTCGTACGAACGCCACCCAGCGTCCGCCCCGTGAGCCGTCCCGTATCCAGCGGCTGGGCCATGTGGTGCTGGAGACACGGGTGTTCGCCCGCACCCTGGACTGGTACCTGGACACCCTCGGGATGATCGTGTCCGACTTCCTGTTCCTGGACGGGCAGCGCGGGCGCGGGCCGACGATGGCGTTCAACCGGTGCGACCAGGGGAGCGTGGCCGTCGATCACCACACGCTGGCCCTGCACCTGGGGCCCGGAACCGGCTACGTCCACTCGGCCTACCAGGTCACCGACCTCGACGCGATCGGCGCCGGTGGGGAGTACCTGGCCGAGCGCGGTTACCAGCGCAGCTGGGGCATCGGCCGGCACATCCAGGGCAGCCAGCTGTTCGACTACTGGCGCGACCCCGACCACTTCATGCTGGAGCACTTCGCCGACGGCGACCTGTTCTCCTGCGACCTGGAGCCCGGCTGGGCGCCGATGTCGGCGAGCGGCCTGTCCCAATGGGGCCCGCCGGTCACCCGAGACTTCCTGGGCACCAACCCGTCCCCCGCAAAGCTGCGCGAGGTCATGACGGCCCTGCGTGGCGACAACGAACTCGACCCCGCACGCCTGCTGGGCCTGATGAAAGCGATGAGCTCATGAGCACCAACGTTCTGCGCACCACCGACGGCTGGTGGGTCGTCCGGGACGAGCGCGCCGTCCGCATCGAGACCAAGGCGGTCACCACCGCCGAACTGCTCGCCGACCGGGACGCGGTCCGCGAGGCGGCTGCCTCCGCCGAGAGCGGCACGCCCGTCGCCGACCTGGTGGCGCTGCCGCCGGTCACCACCCCCTGCCGGGTGGTCGCCCAGATGGTCAACTACCGCAGCCACGCCAAGGATTCGGGCTTCACCGGAGACATTCCGCCCACCTTCTTCCGCAAGGCGTCCGGCTCGGTCAGCGGCCCCCGTGACGCGATCATCCGCCCCGCGCACGTGAAGTTCCTCGACTACGAGGTGGAACTCGGCCTCGTCATGGGCGCGACCCTGCCCGTGGGCACCGTCGTCGAGGAGCAGGACCTGCCCCGTTACGTCGCCGGCCTTGTCCTGACCAACGATGTCAGCGCCCGCGACGTCCAGCTGACCAAGACCCAGTTCTACGAGAGCAAGTCCTATCCGACCTTCACGCCGACGGGGCCGTATCTGGCCCTGCTGGAGCCCGAGGACTTCGCCCACCTGCTCAACCTGCGGCTGCGGCTGTCGGTCAACAGCGTACCGCGCCAGGACCGCACGCTCGCCGACATGATCGTAAGGCCCGCACAGGCGCTCACCCTGCTCGCCCGTTTCCAGACCCTCGACCCGGGCGACCTGCTGCTGACCGGCACTCCCGGCGGCACGGCCCTGAAGGCCCCGCCCAAGCCGATCGCGAAGATCAGTGCGTTGCTGTCGCCCGCGGTGAGGTGGAAGGCGTTCTTCAAGGGCCAGGCCAAGAACCCCCTTTACCTGCGCGACGGTGACCGCATCACCGCCACGATCGCCACCCCCGACGGGCAGATCGACCTCGGCGAGCAGCGGACCCCCGTTACGGACGCACCATGAAGGCCGTATCCCGGATACCGGTGGTGATCATCGGTGCCGGACCCGTCGGGGTCACGGCCGCCCTCCTGCTCGCCCGGCACGGAGTGCGCAGCGTCGTCCTGGAACGCCACCGGGACATCTACCCCCAGCCGCGCGCCGTCGTCGTGGACGACGAGATCCGCCGGATCCTGCAGAGCGTCGGTGTCCACGAGGAGTTCGCCGCCCTCGCACGCCCGGCGCGTGGGCTACGGCTGCTCGATGCCCGGCGCCGCATGATCACCGAATTCCCGCGGTCCCTGCACGGGCACCACGGCTTCCCGCAGACCAGCATGTTCGACCAGCCCGAGCTGGAACGCCTGCTGCGCGACGCCCTGGCGCGCCGCCCCGAGTGCGAGCTGTGGGGCGGGGTGGAGGTCGTGTCCGTCACCCAGGACACCGACGGATCGAACGATCCCACGGGTCCGGTCCGGGTCACCTTCCGCCGCGACGGCAGCGACGAGATGGAGCACGTGTGGGCCGATGCCGTCCTCGGCTGCGACGGTGCGGGCAGTCTCACCCGTGACGCCATCGGCGCCGTGTGGGAGGACCTGCACTTCGAGGAGAGCTGGCGGGTCATCGACGTGCGCACCAGCCGCCCGGTACGCACCTGGGAAGGCGCCGAGCAGATCTGCTGCCCCAACCGGCCGGGCACGTTCATGCGCGTCGGCGAGGACCGCTACCGCTGGGAGTTCCGGCTGCCCGAGGACGAAAACCTGGACGGCCCGGACGGATGGGAGCGCCTGCGCGAGCTGGTCGCCCCCTGGGTGGACCTGCCGGCCTCGCAGGGCGACGACTTCGAGGTGATCCGGCAGGCCCAGTACACCTTCCGGGCCCGTCTCGCCGACCGGTGGAGCCGGGGGCGTGTCTTCCTGCTGGGCGACGCCGCCCACCTCACCCCACCCTTCGTCGGGCAGGGTCTGTGCGCGGGCCTGCGCGATGCCTACAACCTCACCTGGAAGCTCGCCCGCGTGCTCCAACAGGGCGTACACGAGGGGCTGCTGGACACCTACGAACGCGAGCGCAAGCCGCACGCCCGCCATGTGATCCGCGTGGCGGTCGCCGTCGGCTGGGCCATGACCGGCGGGCAGGACCGCGGTGCGGCGTTCCGCCGGGCCGTGGTGGGCACGGTCTGTCGCATCCCTGGCGTGACCGCGGCGGTGAGCCGTGACCTCAGCCCCGCCCTGACCGCCGGTCCACTCGTTCGGCGCCGCCCCAGGCTGACCGGCCGCGTGCTGGCCGGCACCTTCTGCCCGCAGCCCTGGGTACGGCACGACGGCAGGCGAGTGCGCCTCGATGACCTCCTCGGGGACTCCTTCGCCGTCCTGACCGCTGTGCCGCCCACGGCGCAGATGACGGCCGTGGCCACGGCACTGGGCGCCCCGACGATCCACGTCGACGACCTGGGCGACGACGACACCCTGGCCGGCTGGCTGGCACGCGGCCGGGCCGATGCCGTCCTGCTGCGCCCCGACCGCGTCGTGATGGACACCGTCCGGACCGGCACCGGCGACTTCACGGACGCCGTCGCCTGGGCCCCCCTGCTGCACACGGCCCGCCATACCGCCGATGTCCGGCCCGTCCCCTGACGAGGAACACCACTCCATGACCAGCCCGCACCCCACGCCGTATCCGGCACCCTTCTTCACTCCCGACCCGAAGACGGCCGCCCGCAGCCGCATCGCGGACTTCGCCCGATGGGCGGCCCGGCACCAGGGCACCGAAGGGATCCAGGACCCCACCGACTACCAAGCCCTGCACCGCTGGTCCGTCTCCGACCTGGAGGGGTTCTGGGCCGCGGTGTGGGAGTACTTCGACATCGACGCGACGACCGAGTATGAGCGGGTGCTGGCCGAGGAGACCATGCCCGGCGCCCGCTGGTTCCCCGGCGCCACCCTCAACTACGCCCACCACGCGCTGCGCAACCTGCAGCCGGACGCTCCCGCCATCACCGCGCTGGACGAGACCGGAGCCGGCTACGAGATCACGGGCCGGGAACTGCGCGCCCGGGTCGCCTCCGTCGCCGCCACCCTGCGCGACCTGGGCGTCGGACAGGGCGACCGGGTGGTGGGCTACCTGCCCAACACTCCCCACGCCGTCATCGCCTTCCTCGCCACCGCCAGCCTGGGCGCGGTGTGGTCGGTGTGCGGCCAGGACTACGCACCCAAGGCCGCCGCCGACCGCTTCGCCCAGCTCGAACCCACGGTGCTCATCACCGCGGACGGCTACCTCTTCAACGGCACCACACACGACCGCCGCGCCGCCTCGCTCGAACTGGCCGCCGCCCTGCCGACGCTGACGGCCGCGGTGCTCGTGGACCACGTGGGCCTTGCCTGGCCCGAGGGCGGGCACCCGGGGCTGACGGTTCCCTGGGAGGACGCCGCCACCCGCACCGAGTACCTCACCATCGCCCCGGTGCCGTTCGACCACCCTTTGTGGGTCGTCTTCTCCTCCGGCACCACCGGACTGCCCAAGGGCATCGTCCACGGGCACGGCGGGATCCTGCTCGAACACCTCAAGATGCTCGGCCTGCACACCGATCTGGGCACCGGGGACCGCCTGCTGTGGTACACCACCACCCACTGGATGATGTGGAACCTGGTCGTCTCCACCCTGCTGACCGGCGCGACCACCTGCACCTACGACGGCAGCCCGGCGCCGCTCGCGCGACCGGACGTCCTGTGGGAGCTGGCGGCCCGCCACAAGGTCACCGTCTTCGGCACCAGCCCCCAGTACCTGCTGGCCATGAGCAAGCTGGGCATCGAACCCTCCGTGTACGACCTGTCGGCCGTCCGCGTCGTCGGCTGCACCGGCTCCGCTCTGCCCGCCTCCGCCTACCCCTGGGTCCGCGACCACGTGGGCCCCGGCGTCCAGCTGGCCTCCACCAGCGGTGGCACGGACGTCGTCTCCGGCTTCGCCGGCAGTGCCGCCACGACCCCGGTCTGGGCGGGGGAGCTGTCCGCCCCCGGTCTGGGCGTGGCGCTGGCCGCCTACGACGCGACCGGCACCCCGGTCCTCGACCAGGTCGGCGAACTGGTCGTCACCCGCCCTATGCCGTCCATGCCGCTGTACTTCTGGAACGACCCCGACGGCAGCCGCTACCGCGACGCCTACTTCGGCGCCTACCCGGGCGTGTGGCGGCACGGCGACTGGATCACCCTCACCTCGCACGGCTCGGTGATCGTCCACGGCCGCTCCGACGCCACCCTCAACCGCAACGGCGTGCGCCTGGGCAGTGCCGACATCCACGATGTGGTCGAACGCCTCCCCGAGATCACCGAGGCCCTCGTGATCGGCGCGGAGGAACCCGGCGGCGGCTACTGGATGCCGCTCTTCGTGGTC
The DNA here is from genome assembly GCF_042730885.1 of Streptomyces sp. NPDC059909. Classification (NCBI taxonomy): domain Bacteria; kingdom Bacillati; phylum Actinomycetota; class Actinomycetes; order Kitasatosporales; family Streptomycetaceae; genus Streptomyces; species Streptomyces sp. NPDC059909. The sequence continues at coordinate 14,079 of NZ_JBHWKX010000017.1, read as the reverse complement.
CTCGCCGACGGGGTCGGCCTGGACGACGCCCTGCGCGACCGGATCCGCGACGCGATCCGCACCGGCGCCTCGCCCCGCCACGTCCCCGACGAGATCCTCGCCGTACCGGCCCTCCCGCACACGAAGACCGGCAAGAAGCTCGAGGTTCCCGTCAAGCGCCTGCTCCAGGGCGCCCCCGCCGAGCAGGTCCTGAACCCCGCGGCGGTCGACAACCCCGATCTGATCGCTTACTTCGCCCGCCTGGGAGCGGAACGGAACAAGCGGCCAGCAGACCACACATGACGTCGGCGGGGCCACAAGCCCACGTGGCAGTACCGGGTCCTTGTGCCCCGCCCGGCTCCGCAAACCCCGTCCCCACCGCGTGGTGGGGGGGGGGGGGGGGGGGGCCCCCCCCCCCCCCCCCCCCCCCCCCCCCCCCCCCCCCAACCCCCCCCCCCCCCCCCCCCCCCCCCCCCCCCCCCCCCCCCCCCCCCCCCCCCCCCCCCCCCCCCCCCCCCCCCCCCACGTA
>NZ_JBHWKX010000017.1:0-13566 GCF_042730885.1 Streptomyces sp. NPDC059909 | reverse complement strand
CAGGCGGGGTTTGGGGGCGCAAAAAACCCAGTGGGCAGTTTCGTTCTTTTGCCCCCCTCCAGGCCCAAAAACCCCCCTCCCCCAGGGTGGGTTTCGGGCCCCCCCCCCCCCCCCCCCCACCGCACCATCCGCACAACCGAAGTAAGAGAGAAACCATGAGCATGACCGACCGCGAACCGCAGGCCCTCGATGTCCTTGACGACGCCGGGCGAAAGGTGCTGTTCACCGAGGCCCGCACCGCGAACACCTTTGCCGAGGTGGCCGTTGCCGACGACGAACTCGCCATGATCTGGGAACTCGCCCGCTGGTCACCGAGCGCCGCCAACGGTCAGCCGCTGCGTGTGCTCTTCGTGCGCACCCGCGAGGGCAAGGAGCGACTGGTCCGGCATCTCGACGAGGGCAACAGGGCCAAGACGCTCAGTGCACCGGCCGTGGCGATCCTGGCGTACGACGTCGACTTCCACGAACAGATGCCGACAGTCTTCCCGGCCCGCGGCGACATGCTGCGAGCGGCGTTCGCCGACCTGGCGGAGAAGCGCGAGAGCCTCGCGGCCTACAACTCGGCATTGCAGACCGGGGTCTTCCTGCTCGCCGTGCGCGCAGCGGGGCTGGCGGCCGGTCCCATGGCGGGCTTCGACCGGGCCGGCGTGGACGAGGAGTTCTTCGCCGGTACCAGCTGGCGTTCGCATCTGGTGGTCAACATCGGTCACCCCGGTGCCGACCCGTGGTTCCCGCGGCTGCCCCGCGTGCCCGTCGAGGACGCCGTCGCCTGGGCATGACGGCATTGCCGCCGCCTGGTTGCGCGGGATCGGGATCGGGATCCGGAGTCCGAGCACCCGAGCGCGGTCGGCGTAGAGGCGAGAGGTGTTTTGCCGTGGGCGCCGGTGCTCTCCTGAGTACCGGCGCCCACTTTTCACCCCACCTGCGCTCGGCCGCACCTGTTTCGTAGATGCGCTGCTTGCGTGCCGGAAGGGACGCCCTCCAGCCGAGCTCACACATCACCCGCTGTCAGTCGGACTGCTGCTCGGCGGGGCGCAGCCCGGCTGTTGAGCAGGCCCATAAGCTCGGCGGTGCCGGTGATCAGCGCGTCCTGGTGATCGACTTCATCACGCGTCCCAGCAGACGGTTGATGACGCCGCGGTTGTTGAGCTGCTGCTCCAGCGCGGCCTCGTCGAAGTGGCCGGAGCACATCTGCCGCAACACCTTCCAGATGTCGGCGAGGTCTTCCCTCACTATTGAAAAGAACGTGATCAGAGGTGCGCGGCTCTCGCTGCGCAGCAGCCGTTCGTCGTCTCGATCTCGTCGCACGAGTTTGGGGGTGGCGGTGCGCCAAGGTGCGGAAATCTGGCGCCAGTTGACGCACACAAGCCGCGGCTCAGAGTGAGGCCGGGGGGCAGTACGCGACGAGGCGGTGGAGAGACTGCAGGGCCCGGCGTCGCACGGCACCGGCAAAATCGCAGAGGTCACGACGAGTGCAGGCAGGAGGGTGCCGTTGAGCCCCCTCCTGCCTGCCGCCCGGGCGCGGTCAGGAGTCGCTGATCCCTGAATCAGCGGCCGCCTCCCTGCCGCCATCGGGTATCACCGGCGATGTGCACGGTCTGAGCCCACCCGTGCCAGCGGCGCCTGTCTCACCGGTTGTCGCGGCGCCGGTCGTGGTCGTACCGGTTCGAGTCGCGGTCGTGATCGTAACGGTTCGAGTCGCGGTCGTTCCGGTCCCAGTCGTAGCGGTAGGAGCTGTCGTGCTTCCAGCCGCAGTCCTTGTCACCCCAGTAGTAGAAGTGACCACGACGGTCGTACCGGACCGAGTCGGTGTTGCAGTCGCTGTGGTGTCGGGTGCGGTATCCGTCCCAGCGGTAGTCCGCCTCGGAGTTGTGCCGGTAGGCCACACGGTCGCCGCGGTAGTCGTCGGCCTTGACGCCGACGGTCGGGCGCTGCACGTGCGCAGACTCAGGAACCGCGGCCGAGGCGGTGCCCGCGGCGCCGAGCACGGCTCCACCCGCGACCGCGGCGGAGGCGGCAGCGAGAGACATGCGCTTCGTGAGCTTCCTCATGGTTATCCCCTTCGTGTTGGCGTCGGCCGCAAACCCAGCGATTGCTTATGCGGGTAGTGCGGTGCGCCATCTATGTCGAAGCCGCATCGGCGAGCACCCCTTGTGAGGGCACAGCCGGCGGCCACCAGTCGAAACAGAGGCCGCCGATTCGGGCGGCACTCCTTCTGCGTTCCATACGTCGTATGGAAGTACAGTGATATCAGGGATTGTCCGGAAATGTCCAACTCGGGGTTCGCGGCGCTGAGGCGCAGCTCACCGGATCCGGTCGCGGCCTGGGCGCGCCGGCCTGCTGAGCAGCCAAGATGTGGCTTGCGGCGGATCGACGGCCGTGCGGCCGTCGGGACACTCTGCTGATGCCGTCCGCGGCCGACGGGCCGAGGTCGACTCGCGAACGCCGGAGCTGCCTGCTCCCGCGGCCGTATGCGAACTGAAGGAGCCGGTGTGACGCAGGCCCCTCTGAGGCAAGTTGACCCATGGTCTCTCTGTGAGTCAATCTGTCTCACATGCGGGGCGCGAAAAGGTAGATCTCGGGACTATTCGCAGATATCGCCAATACCACCGCATTCGCGCACAAGGTCTCTATGGAGGAAACCATGACCGCTACGACCGCGAAGAAGGGCGGCCAAGGGCAACACCGACGGAGTCGTCTCCGAGATGGCCACGTACTTCCACGTCAAGCCGGGGCACGAGCAGGAGGTGGCGGCGGCCTGCCGGCGGATGGTCGAGGCCCTGCAGAAGGGCGACATGGCCGCCACCATCAAGACCGGTCTGCGTGACTCCCGCCACGTGATCGTCGACAACGGCACGCGCCTGCTGTGGGCCACCACCTTCGGCTCCCTGACGATGCCGGAGATCGCCAAGGCCCACCGGATCAACGCCGCCTTCCAGGAGGTCCTGGACGACCCCGCCACCGAGGAGGCCCTCCAGCACCCGGCCCTCAAGCCGCTGCTCGCCCAGGCTGCCAGCTGACCCACACCCCGGACGGGGGCGCCACCCCCACCCCCTCCGGGGACTTTGACCGCCCCGCCTTGGCCCACTTCGGCCTGCCGCTCGGCCCGGGTGGCCACGTCGACACCCTGCCCACCCTCCAGGTCAGGGGCCTCGACCACGTGTGGGCCGCGGGCGACAACCGGTGGCCGGCCTCGGCCTCCACAAGGGCGTCGCGATCCTCTTCGACAGGATCAGACTCAAGGGCCCGCCCGGCGTGGTGGTTCCACCGCCTTTACCACGGCAGCCGTATGCCGACGCTGAACCGCAAGAGACGCGTGTTCGTGGACTGGATCCTGGCCTCCCTCCTGAAGCAGGAAACCGTCGTCCTCATCGAACTGGAGCACCCGCGCGACCCGTTCACCGAGGCGGCCACACCGTCCCGCAGCAGCCGTACCTGATCTCTCCGCCCGTTCTTGTCCCTCTCTTCCGCCATACCCCCCATCCGCTGCCTGGAGGGCTGTCCCCATGTCACAGAACACCGTCGCCGCCGCTCGCGGCGCTGAGGCCGCACCTGAGAATCTGCCTGTCGATCCGTCACACCAGCGCCGCTGGTGGATTCTGATGGTCATTTCCCTCGCTCAACTGATGGGCGTCCTCGACGGCACCATCGTGAACATCGCCCTGCCGTCCGCCCAGCGCGACCTGGGCTTCTCGGACGCAGACCGGCAGTGGGTGGTCACCGCCTACGCGCTGGCCTTCGGCAGCCTGCTGCTGCTCGGCGGCCGGGTCGCAGACCTTGTCGGGCGGAAGGTGACCTTCCTGGTGGGTCTGACCGGCTTCGCGGCCGCTTCCATACTGGGAGGCGCGGCGAACGGTCTCGGCATGCTCGTCACCGCGCGCGCGATCCAGGGCCTGTTCGCTGCCCTGCTGGCCCCGTCCGCGCTGTCGCTCCTGATGACCACCTTCACCGATCCGCGCGAGCGGGCGAAGGCCTTCACCGTCGCAGGGTCGGTCGCCGGTGCGGGTGGAGCCATCGGCCTGATCCTCGGCGGGGTGCTGACCGAGTACCTGGACTGGCGCTGGACCATGTACGTCAACGTGGTGTTCGCGGTGGTGGCGTTCGTCGGTGGCGCAGCCCTGCTGCACCGCACCCCGCGGGACACGTCCTCGAAGCTCGACGTCCCCGGCACCCTGCTGGTCTCCGCCGGCCTGTTCTGCCTGGTCTACGGTTTCTCGAACGCCGAGACGCAAGGCTGGGGTTCGGTGGCGACCTGGGGCATGCTGGCGGCCGGTGCCGTACTGGTGGCCCTCTTCGTCTGGCGGCAGAGCAGGGCGGCATATCCGCTGCTGCCCCTGCGGGTCGTGCTGGACCGTAACCGCGGCGCCTCCTTCGCCACCCTCTTCGTCACTGGCGCGGGCATGTTCGGCGTGTTCCTGTTCCTGACCTACTACCTGCAGCAGAGCCTCGGTTACAGCGCCCTGAAGACCGGCTTCGCCTTCCTGCCCATGATCGTGGCATCGTCGTCCGCCTCCGCCGTGGCCAACAACGTCCTGGTGCCGCGCATAGGACCCAAGCCGGTGGTACCACTGGGCATGGCCATTGCGGCCGCCGGCCTGGTCTGGATGACCACGCTGGACCTGAACAGCGGATACGTGACGCAGGTACTGCCACAGCTGGTGCTGGTCGGCGTCGGGCTGGGCACGGTCATCGCGCCCGCGATAAGCCTGGCCACCTCCGGCGTGGCCGCGGCCGACGCCGGAGCCGCGTCCGCCGCCGTCAACACCGTCCAGCAGGTCGGCGGGTCCATCGGCGTCGCCCTGCTCAGCACGATGGCCTCCGAAGCCGTCACCGACTACCTCTCGGACCGCAACCCCAAGGATCCCGGCGTCCTGGCCCTGGCCGGCCTCGAGGGCTACTCCATCGCCTACTGGTGGTCGGCGGCCACCTTCGTCATCGGCCTGGGCGTGACCGCCCTGCTCTACCGCCGTGGTGTGCCCCAGCAGGACGAGAACGCCGCACCTGTCGTTCACATGTGACCAATGAACGGGTCTGTCCGAGAGGGGCGCAGGCCGTGTTGCAGTCACCTGCTGCGACAGCTGCCGTGCGCGAGCAATCAAAGAGGGAAGTGTCAGGGCACCTTTGACGGGCAGCCCCGGGAGAGTGGTGCAGACTCTCTGTGGCTGCCCCCCTCCCTCTATGAGACATACTGTCCCATAATGAACTGCAAGCCGTGTTGTCTCACAGAAGGGAACGGAGAGGTGGAAGACAGAACCGATCCGCGTCTGCTGCGTAGTCGTGACGCCATGGTTTCGGCGGCCACCGCGTTGCTCACGGAAGGCGGGCTGGAGGCCGTGACACATCAAACGGTTGCCGCCCGTGCCGGCGTTGGCAGAGCCACCGTCTATCGGCACTGGCCCAACCTTCTCGACCTCCGCCTGGCCGCGTTGGAAGCCGGCATGCCGCCTCTGCCTCCGATGCCTGAGGAGCTTCGGGTCGCTTCGGGCGGCGATCCGCGAGCGGAGCTCGTTCACTGCCTGAGCGCGCTTGCCGAGCGGTGGGACGACGAGCAAGCAGGTGCCGTCCTTGCTGCGGTCCTCGGCGGCTCACGGCATGACGAAGGCATGCGCCGCCTCCGGGATTCGCTGCTGAACCAGATCGCCGATGCCCTGCGTCCGGCTGTTGCCGCGGCTGTGGAGCGCGGCCAGCTCCGGTCCGACGTCACCCCCGAGACCTTTGCCATGGCTACCGCGGGGCCCCTGTTCTTCGAGCGCTTTCTCGCCGGGAACCGCCTGGGGCGTGACACCGTGGACGCCGTCGTGGATGCCGCTATGCGGGGCTGGTCCTAGCGTCGTTGAGTCCCCGGCGTGGCTGGTTGTCCGCCGTTCGGCCAGGTCTGATCAAGGTGGCAGCCCTTCGCACCCATGTGGAGCTGCGAGGATCTTGTCACCTCTGGGGTCCCCGACCGCTTCAGCAGTAGTCGGCCGAACCTGTCGGCACGAACCGATCGGCTCGCAGTCCGGTGCGGGCGCCGCCGATCCGATCACTGCACACCTTTGAAGCCAAACCGGTGTGACGTAGGTCCCTCTGGGACAAGTTGACCCATAGTCTCTCTGTGAGTCAATCTGTCTCACATGCCGGGCGCGAAAAGGCGGATCTCGCAACTATCCGCGCCAAGGCCCGCCGGATCAACGCCGCCTTCCAGGAGGTCCTGGACGACCCCGCCGCCGAGGAGGCCCCCCAGCACCCGGCCCTCAAGCAGCTGCCCGCCCAGGCCGCCAGCTGACCCACACCCCGGAGGGAGCGCCACCCGCCGCTGCCCAAGGGAGTGCTGGAGGACGACGGCGCCGACCGCGGCATCATGTTCGCCTTTGTCGGAGCGCACCTGGACCGGCAGTTCGAGTTCGTCCAGCGGCAGTGGGTGAACGACGGCAAGTTCATCGGGGCGCCCGCGGAGAAGGACCCGCTGATCGGCGTGAACGACGACGGCGGATTCACTGTCCCGCGCCAGCCGATCCGCCGCCGCTTCAAGGGCCTGCCGCCGGTCGTCAACCGGGTGGCGAGTACTGCTTCATGCCCGGACTGTCGGCGCTGCGCTGGATCGCCGACCTCGACACCTGACATCTCTCACGATCAACACGACAAGGAGCGTCTCTCATGGCTGACCACTTCTCCGGGCCGCGTGTCATCGCCGACCCTGCGTCCGACATCGCCGACGTGTATGCCTTCCCCAGCCCGGAGCGGCCGGGGAACCTGGTGCTCGTCCTCAACACGTTCCCGGCCTCGGCCCCTACGGCCCTGTTCTCCGATGCGATCACATACCGTTTCCGCGTCCGGCCGGTCACGCCCGGGAGCGAGGGCGCCGCTGCGGTGTTCCATGTCGGCCAGGACGAGTACGTCTTCGACTTCAGCTTCGACGCCCCCCAGCAGCTTGGCGGCACGGACACCACGGTGCAGATGGGCACGTGCCGGGCGCCCGGCGGCCGCCAGGTGGCCTTCCAGGTCGGCAACGAGGTGCCCACCGAGGCCGAGGGACTGAAGATCTTCGCCGGGTCGCGGCTCGACCCGTTCTTCATTGACTTCGTGGGAGTGATGGTCACCGAGGCGACGGAGAAGCTGGGCTTCAGGTCTGATGCCGGCAACGTTCTGGAGGGCCTGAACGTGCTGAGCATCGTGCTCGAAGTCGACGCCGCGGTGCTCGGCCCGGCCGCCGGCTCGCTGGTTGCGGTCGTCGGCGAGACGGTGACTTCCGGTGGACGCCCGGTGCGGCTGGAGCGCATGGGCCGGCCGGAGATCAAGAACGTGGTCATGTCGCCCAAGAAGTTCGACACCGTCAACAGCGATCTGGAGATCCGCGACCTCTTCAACGAGGAGGACGCCTTCAGCATGCGGCCCGACTATGCGGGCGCCTACCGCGCACGGCTCAATGCCAACCTGGCCTTCTACGACGGCCTGGACGGCAAGACCGCTTGGCCGCTGGACGAGCAGGGTACTCATCCGCTGACCGAACTGCTGCTGGCCGACTTCCTCGTCGTCGACCTGTCCAAGCCCTTCTCCGAGGACGGCTGTTTCGAGATCGAGACCGCCCTGCTCGCCGGCCGCCCGCACACGACCTGCGGTGGCCGGTCGCTCAACGACGACATCGTGGACACCCTCTTCACGCTGCTCGTGGGCGGCATCGACGGCGAGCGCATCAGCGACGGCGTCGACCAGCCGACTCAGCCGGCCACCCGCAGCTTCCCCTACCTGAACGCTCCCAACCCGACCCCGCCGGACCTGGGGGCCCGTCTGGCCGCGCAGCTGCCTCCCCGCGAGGAAGCGGCATGACCGGGGCGTCTCCCCAGGAGTGGGAGCCGGTCACGACGAGCGGCACCATCGCCGTAACGAATCTGCACGGGCAGATCGACGGCCTGGCCGTACGGTTCAGCCGTGCGGGTACGGGGGAGACACCGGGGCCTCCGTCGGCGGTGGCGCAAGGGGCGGCCCTGATCGATCTCCTCAACCTCCGAGGCCACATCCTGGGACGCGTCGCCGACTACGAGCGGGCCGCGGAACTCGCCGAACAGCTCGTGCACGTCGCACCCGAGGACGGCACGGCCCTGCTCGCCCGCGCCAGGACGCGGGCGACCCTGCACCGCTTCGCCGAGGCCGTTGCCGACCTCGGCGCGGCGGGCCGGAGCGGCGCGGACGAGGCCACACTGGACGCGGAACGAGCCGTCGTCCTGCAGGCCCTCTGCTGCTACGCGGATGCCATGGCCCTGATTCGCAAAGCGGCGGAGCGGCAGAGCGACTTCACGACGCTCGGCGCGCTCGCCGTACTCCAGGCGGAGCGCGGGGAGGTCACCGAGGCGGAGCAACTGTTCGGCAAGGCGCGACGCCACTATCAGGGGACCTCGCCGTTTCCGCTCGCGCAGCTGGACTTCCGGCGCGGTGTGATGTGGCACCGCGAGGGAGATCTCGATGCAGCCCGTGCGTGCTACGAGGCCGCCCGGCGCCGGGTGCCCGACTACGCGCCGGCACTGGGCCACCTGGCCGAGGTCGAGCTGCTGCGCGGAGACCCTCAGGCCGCCGTCGCTCTCCTGCGTCCCCTCACGCAGAGCAGCGACGACCCCGAGTATGCAGCCCACCTCGCGGCCGCGTTGCACGCGGGCGGCAGCTTCCAGGAGGCGGACCGGTGGCGCGAGCGCGCGGCAGCCGGTTACGACGAACTGGTGCTGCGTCACCCCGAGGCCTACGCCGACCACGCGGCCGACTTCTGGCTCACCGTGGGGGCCGATGCCGAACGGGGGCTCCAACTGGCGCTGCAGAACCTCACATTCCGCCAGACAGCCCGAGCCCATGCCCTGTTCCAGCGCGCTGTCCTCGCGCAGAACCGGGTCGCACGGACTGCCCCATAGCCGCCGAGCGGCGATGCCGTCGATATGGGGCACCGACGGGGTCGGCCGGACGGATCGGCATGCCGTTCGGCCGACCCCGCACCAGCCCGCCAGGGGCGAACGTGGCTCGGCCTCTTACCGGCTGATGCCCTCGTCCCCCGACCCCTCGCAGCGCCCCTCAGCCCTTTGTGGTTCCACGGACAGCTACAGCCCTAGGAACCCGCAGCCACTACTCGAGAAAGCTCAAGGTCACTCGCTGGGCGGGCGACTGGCTCGACCTTCGCCGTTCCATGGCTGCTGGGCTGCTGCTCGTCGCGGCCGGTTTCGCGGTCGTCGCCGCCGCGCGCCCGGCCGACCGGACGGGCATCGCCGGGCTCCTGCCCGCTGCCGGTCACGTCGTGCTGCTCACTCTCGGTCAGATGCTGGTCGTCCCGGCCCGCGCCTGGGTGCACGACCTCGCCGATGACGGCCGCATCGGCCTCTACACCGGCGCGCTGTCCTCGGTCTCCGGCCTGATCGTCCTCATCGGCAGCTCAGCCATCGGGTCGCTGCTCGACCTGTGCCTCCCGACCGCCGTGCGCTGGCTGGTCCTCGCCGCCGTACCAGCCCTGACGGTGGCCCTGCTGCCCCACCGCCCGGAAAGGGCCGAGCGGGCCGAAGGGGGCAGACCCGGCATGATGACGGCGTCACGGCCGGTCACCGGCCGGCGGTGCCCTTCGACGGCCTGAAGGACACTCACGCCGCCCAGGCCGTCGTCGGCCACGAACACCGGCAAGAGCTCACGGAGCTGCGCAAGGAACTGTCGGCCCTGGCCACCGGCGACGACGCAGCAAGGGCGCGGCAGCCCCCACGCTGCTGCCGTACGTGGCCGCGGGCCGCTGTCCTCACCTGATGCCCGGCTCCTCGCGGTGACCGTGGCCATCCGGGCAGCCCGAGGCGGCGTCGGCAACATCACCGGCATCGACCTGCGGTCCTTGAAGCCGACCGACCCGGCCCAGGCCGTCGCCGACCTGCGCGGCCTGGGCCGGCAGATTCCCGACCTGCTGCTGGACGCAGACCCGGAAACTCCCGTCCTCGTGACGGTCCCGGCCCTCACCGCCGAATCCGACCACCCCTTGCCCTTCGGCACACAGATGCACTCGTGGGGGTGGGACAGCAGAGAAGCATCGGCGGTGCTTGCGTCTCCTCCGGGCACGAGGATGGAAAACCGACGGCCCGGCTGGCGAGGGACGTTCGAGATGGCCACCGATGAGCATGACCGCTGTGACTCGTACGTCTTTCTCAAGCCGCCGGCTGGTACGGCCTTGCTCCAAGCCTGGACGCAGGAGATCAAGACTTTCCTGCAGGAAACGGAGGCCGCGGTGCCCAGGGAGGCCGAGCCCGGGCACGTCGACTTGGACGCTTTGCCGGCGCACTTCTCGCCGAAGGATGAAGGCGGCCCAGCTCCCGCTCGTCGAGAGGCCGGGTCGCTCAAGGGCCCCTCGTCACCGAGTCCTGTTAGCGTGCCCACCCTGAGGCTGGCACACTGAATTTGTGTTTCCGCTGATGGCCGCTGCTGATCAGAACACGTTCTCATCGCTTTCTGCCGCCAGCGTTGTGTCGGTCAGTGCACTGGTCTTCACCGTCGCCTCATTCTGGTGGCTCAACGCCAGACAGGGGCGCCTGGAGTCGTGGGAGCCTCATTCCTTTGCGGCGATTTGCCACGGATCCATGGTTCGCCTGCGGCTTCCGCTCGTCCTTCACAACACCGGTGCCAAGCCGATAGTCGTGCAGGATCTCAGGCTGAGCTTCCCCGATGAGCCCGCCTCTCATCTGCCACTCCTGTGGACGTCTTCACCATCCCGTCTCCAACCCGGGCCGGACGAGGAACCCAAGCTGCCGGCCGGATTCGTCGTGGCCGGCAGAGAAGCGCAACAACTCTTCATCGAGTTCGAGGCACCGTTTTCTGGGTTTGTTCCGGAGGCCCGCGACTACAAGGTCCGAATCCAAGTGAGGGTTGGCCACCGCAAGGGGTGGCGCTCGCTTCTGACGTTCACCTTGAGGACCACCAACATCATTTATCCCGACCGGTACACCGTCTACAACAACGCACCTCTCGAACTGACGAAGGAAGACCAGAAAAAGGCAGACGCTGCGCTCCTGGAGCTGTTGGAGGGGCAGGAGAAGGGCCCTTCTGCCAAGGGCGAGACCGAGCGGCGAGACTCTTCGAACGACGAGGGCAACACCGGCACGAATCTCTAGAGCGGGAAGACTGTCCCCGGGCTTCGCCATGGCGAATGTGTCGGCCCCCCGCCCACTGCCGTCGGAGCCGGTCGGACTGTGGCCGCCAAGGAGATGCTGCGGCCGGTGGCGGTAGACCGTGGCCCGGCCGTCGCCGGAGCGTTCGGCGAGCGCGGCGTGGGTGACCGCCCCAGGCACGCGCCCAGGAGTTCTGCTGCGGCCGCCCTGCTGCGACGGGGGTCCACCTTGGCCTGGCTCAGCGGACGCCTGCTTCCTTGCCTTAGCGGCGGCGCGGGGCCGCCGACGACGTCACTCGACATCTATGAGACGGCTTGACTCACAGAGCATCTCCGATACATAATGTCTCACAGACGGGGACTCCCGCCGATTGCAGGACCTATGAGCAGTTGAGGAGTGGCAATGACCAGGACCGAGAACATCGTCGTCTTCCGCTTCACCGAACAGGCCTCCGCCTACCAGGCGCTCAGTGAGCTGCGGCGGCTGGGCGGCCCGACCGTGGAGGTCCGTGGCGCGATGCTCGTCGAGCGCCAGGAGGACGGGACGGTGCGGATTCCGGAGGGCGTGGACGCCAGGGCGGGAGAGGGCACGCTGGTCGGCGGGCTGGTCGGTTCGGTGGTGGGCCTGCTGGGTGGACCGCTTGGCGTGGTGCTGGGCTGGGGCACCGGCGCCCTGGTGGGCGGCGGCGCCGACTGGCGGCGGGCGACGGAGGGTTCCGGCCTGGTGGCCCTGGTGGCCGACGAGGTCAGCGCGGGCAGCACGGTGCTGGTTGCTGAGGTCGCCGAGCGCGACACGGCAGCGATCGACGTGTTCGCCATGCGATTCGGTGCGGTGCTTGAGCGCAGGCCGGCCGAGCGGGTGCGAGCCGAGGTCAAGGCGGTCCGCGAGGCGGAGTCGGCAGCGGAACGCGAGGCCGCCAAGGCGCGCCGGGAGGAGAAGAAGGCCCAGCTGGAAGCCACGATGGAGGCGCGCGGGAAGGCGCTCAAGCAGCGGCTCCAACGCCCTGCCGCCTGACTCGCTCACACGTCATCACAGGCAGGGCCCAGGTCGCGGACCCGGGCCCTGTTGCTGTTCGGGTGATTGCCGCGTTGCGACACCAGTCGGTGTCTGGCCAGCGTCCCCGTACCAGCGACAGATCTCCGTGACTCCATCGGAGAAGGGGCGGCGGTGGCGGGGCTGGATGGCTTACTGGGCAGATCAAGTCAGAGATGTTGAGGTGGCCGAAGAGGGACCGACCGTCGGGTTCTCCGGCGAACGAGCGGGCCAACCGACAACGAAGGGGCAGCAAGGGCGGCCGCCCCGCAGGCTTCGACAAGACGATGTACAAGCGAAGGATTGAAGTCGAGCGAACGACCCACGCGTTGAAGAACTCCCGGGCCGTGGCCACGAGGTTCGACAAGCGGGCCTACGTCTTCCACGGAACAATCACCGTCGCAGCGATCCTCTTATGGCTCCGCCCATGATCCTCCGGGCAGACCCTAGCCCTTCGAGTCCGGCTGCCAGTCCTGGACGAGGAGCCCGAGCAGCACTTCGTCAAGAAACTCGCCCATCACCCAGGCCGAGGAGCGCAGCACGCCCTCGCGGACGAAGCCGTTGCGCTCGGCTGAGCGCAGCATCGTTGCGTTGTCCGACAGCGTCTCGATCTGCAGCCGCTGCAAGCCGCGCACGACGAAACCGTAGTGGCACAGCACCCCGACCACGTCGGTGCCGTAGCCCTTGCCGCGAGAGGACGGCAGCAGTCCAAGGCCGATGTGCGCGGACCGGTTGTGGTTGTCGATGTTCGACAGCACCGCGGTGCCGACCAGCGTGCCGCCGGCCAGCTCCACCACAGAGAACGGGACGTGCCCTTGCTCCTTGTCGTCCACCACGAGCCGCGAGTCCTGCGAGCCGGGCGTGATCGGCCGCCACGGCCGGCCTTCGGCCCGCGAGGAGTTGACCACGTCGTCGTAGAGCTCTGCCCGCAGGATCGGGATGTCGTCCTCGTGCCGGGCCCTGAGCCCGGCCTTGCTGCCCCTTAGCATGCAAACTTCCTATCCGGCCGGGCTCGCCGACGGCAAACCAATAAGGCAACTGCATTGGCACCTCCCAGGCCCCCAGGGCCTGGAAGCGCGTCGCTGGGCCCCAGAAGATCCGCCGGACAGTCCCCAGACTCCCGGTCCAGAACCTGCTCCCGCCGCTGACCTTCTGGCTCTTGCTGGCGGCAGTTGGCCTCTCCTGCTACGCGCCCTGCATCGCCACGCCCCACGCAGCTCCGTCCCTGCGCAGGAAACCCCGCATGACCCTCTCCCGGCAACTTCGAACCAGCAGTCACCGCACCGAAGCAGCGCCACCATCGCTGCTACGAACCGGCCTGGGGTTGCACTCCAAGCGGTAGCCCATGTCGGCAACGGCTGAATTTGGGACCAGTTCGAACGGTTCAATCGTGAGCCATTGTGCGGCCTCGGTGGTTCGTCAGTCGTTGTCGGTGGCGGTG
>NZ_JBHWKX010000016.1:0-129721 GCF_042730885.1 Streptomyces sp. NPDC059909 | reverse complement strand
TTTCCTCCGGGCGCTTCCCTTCGGTGTTTCCAACCTTACCAGATTCATTTTCCGTTCCGTTTCCGGTTCGGATTCTGTTTCCGGTGGCCGTTGGAAGGCCTTTTGTCTTTCGACTGCCTTTCGGCGATCCCGACTTTATCAGAGTCAATTCGGCCGAGCTAATCGGCTTCGTGATCCGGATAAGGAATCGAGTGGCTCTGCGGAAATCACATTTCCGTTGAGAGCAAGAGAGATTCTAGTCGAGACACCCGGACATGTCCAGTCCGAGGCAACCGTTTGAATCTACCTCCCCCCGTCGACCCTGTCAACGGTCTTCGTGGGCGGAGAGGAGACTAGCAGGTCACAGGCCCTGCTCGCACATCAGGCGGCGGTGGGGAGCTCGGCACTCCGTTCGAAGGCGTCCACGTCGCCCACGTCTCCAGCGCGGGCCGCACGGCCGCCGAGGACGTACACGTACGCCAGAAACGCCAGCTCGGCGACGATTCCGATGGTGATGCGGGCCCAGGTCGGGAGGCCGGAGGGGGTCACGAAGCCCTCGATCAGGCCGGAGACGAAAAGGACCAGGGCGAGGCCCATGGCCATGCCGAGGGCGGCGCGGCCCTGTTGGGCGAGGGCCGCGCGGCGGGACTGGGGACCCGGGTCGATGAGGGTCCAGCCGAGGCGCAGGCCGGTGCCGGCGGCGACGAAGACGGCGGTGAGTTCGAGCAGGCCGTGCGGGAGGACGAGGCCGAGGAACGTGTCGAGGCGGCCGGCGGAGGACATGAGGCCGATGCCGACGCCGAGGTTGGCCATGTTGAGGAAGAGGATCCAGAGGACCGGGACACAGAGGAAGGCGCCGAGGACCAGGCACATGGCGGCGGCCTGGGCGTTGTTCGTCCAGACCTGGGCGGCGAAGGATGCCGCGGGGTGACTCGAGTAGTACGTCTCGTACTCGCCGCCGGGACGGGTGAGCTGGCGCAGTTCGTCGGGAGCGGCGATGGCCGACTGGACCTCGGGGTGGGTGCCGATCCACCAGCCGATGATCGCGGCGAGGACGGTGGAGAGAACGGCGGTGGGGATCCACCAGTGTCGGGAGCGGTAGATCGCGGCAGGGAAACCGGCGGTCAGGAAGCGGGCTGCATCTTTCCAGGAGGCGCGGCGGGTTCCGGTGACGGTGGAGCGGGCACGGGCCACGAGCTGGGTGAGGCGGGCCGTGACCATGGGGTCGGGGGCGCTGGACTGGATGAGTGACAGATGGGTGGCGGTGCGTTGGTAGAGGGCGACGAGTTCGTCGGTCTCGGCGCCGGTGAGGTGGCGCCCGCGGCGCAGGAGGTGGTCCAGGCGGTCCCACTCCGCGCGGTGGGTCATCACGAAGACGTCGAGATCCATGGTCGGCTGCTGCTCCAGGCACTGGGTTCGTACGGAAGGCTGGTTCGTTTCGTACGGACGATTCGTACAACTGCTCGTACTGCTGCGGCGCGCTTCGGGTCAGCTTGGCAGACTGGCGTTCGGAGGGGTCGTGAAGGTCGAAGACTGAGGGTCGAAGAACCGTCATGAAGGCCGGAGAGAGGGTGGGCGCGTGAGCGGGGTTGTGACCGGGGATGCCGTCGTACTGGGGCTTCGTCCGGCGAGGCTGCCCAGTCGGGCGCTGGCGCTCGCCATCGATCTCGCCGTGGTGTGGGCGGCGTACCTGCTGATATCCGTCGGACTCGCGATTGCGACGGCCTCGCTGGACGAGGCGGCGGTGATGGCGGTGTCGATCGCGACGTTCGTGCTGGTGCTGGTGGGGGCGCCGATAGCGGTGGAGACGCTCAGCCACGGGCGCTCGCTGGGAAAGATGGCGTGCGGGCTGAGGGTGGTGCGGGACGACGGGGGGCCGATCCGGTTCCGGCACGCACTCGTGCGCGGGGCGATGGGCGTCGTGGAGATCCTGATGACGTTCGGGGTGATCGCCTGTATCGCCTCGCTGGTGTCGGCGCGGGGGCGGCGCATCGGGGATGTCTTCGCGGGGACCCTGGTCGTACGGGAACGGGTTCCGGCGGCGCGGGCGGTACCGGTGCCTCCGCCTCCGCCGTGGCTGGTCGGGCGGTTCGCGGAGCTGGATCTGTCCGGGGTGCCGGACGAGCTGTGGCTGGCGATACGCCAGTACCTGACGCGCATGAACCAGCTCGACGGTGAGGTGAGCTGGTCCCTGGCGGGCCGGCTCGCCGACGATCTGGTGGCGCGTACGGGAACGCCCGCGCCCGCGGGGGTGCCGGCGGCGGCGTATCTGGCGGCCGTGGTGAACGAGCGGCAGGCGCGGGAGGCGCGGAGGGCGTTCGCCGCGGCCGGGGCTGCGGGGGCAAGGGCTGCGGGGGGCGCGGTGGCCTCGATGCCGGACGGGCCGGCCTCCACGTCCCCGGCTGCGTACCCGTCCCCATATCCGGAGACAGTGGCGCCCGGGGCGCCGCATCCGGCTGCGGCAACGCCGTACCGGGTGCCGTCCTCGCCGGCGGCGGATGCCGCATCAGCGGGCACAGGTACGGATGCGGGTGCGGTTGCGGATCGGCAGACGGACGGGGAAGCGGCGCCGCCTGCGACGGGCTTCGCCCCGCCCGACTGAGGACCGGCGCGAATCGGGGCACGCGGATCGGGGTCAGGGAAGCACCGAAGGTGGGCTCTCGAGCTCTTCGAGTTCGATGCCGGGGGCCGAGAGGACCACGTCGCCGGCGATGTGGACCGTGTGCTGCTCGCCCGTGTCCAGCGCGCTGACCTGGTATTCGTCCACGGTCAGAGGGCCGTTGTCAGTGGCGTGCGCTTCACTCTTCACCAGGGCCCAGGACTGGTCGACCGTGCGGGGGGCGAGGACCGGGTCCGTGAAAGCGACGAGTCGGACGCGGGTCGCGGGGGCTCCGGGGGTGAGCCGGAGCAGCCGGGACGTCGCGACGAGGAAAGCGGGGGACGTGCCGGTGAAGGCGTGGGCCTGGACATTTCCTTCCGTGGCATGAGTGCCCGTGGGGTCGGTGCGGACCCAGGTGACGCCGTCGAGGGCGGCGCCTCGGACCTGCCAGCTCGCCGCGTGCAGTTCGAGACGGATGGGGCGGCCCAGCTCGTCGAGGGCCAGATCGACGGAGCCTGCATGGTCGCCGGAGGGGGTGGTCAGCTGGGAGACGTAGCGCCAGCCGGAAGGGCCGGGAGCGCAGTGGAAGTGCTCGTCACCTAGGGGGGTGTGATCGTGCGGATCATGGAGCGAATAGCGGCCGCGAGGCATGGGGCAGGGTCCTTGCGATGCATTGAGGCCGGGTAGCGACGCCTCCGGACCGGGCGCAGGCCCCCCATTACCCCGGGGGCGGCGAGGGGCCTGCGGTGGGTGCGTCGGTCAGTACCGGTAGTGGTCGGGCTTGTACGGGCCCTCGACCTCGACGCCGATGTAGGCGGCCTGCTCGGGGCGGAGCGTCGTGAGCTTCACGCCGAGGGAGTCGAGGTGGAGGCGGGCGACCTTCTCGTCGAGGTGCTTGGGCAGCACGTAGACGTCGGTCGGGTACTCCTCCGGCTTCGTGAACAGCTCGATCTGGGCCAGGGTCTGGTCCGCGAACGAGTTGGACATCACGAAGGACGGGTGGCCGGTCGCGTTGCCCAGGTTCAGCAGGCGGCCCTCGGACAGCACGATGATCACCTTGCCGTCCGGGAAGGTCCACGTGTGGACCTGCGGCTTGACCTCGTCCTTGACGATGCCCGGGACCTTGGCCAGGCCGGCCATGTCGATCTCGTTGTCGAAGTGGCCGATGTTGCCGACGATCGCCTGGTGCTTCATCTTGGCCATGTCCGAGGCCATGATGATGTCCTTGTTGCCCGTCGTGGTGATGAACAGGTCGGCCGTCTCGATGACCTCGTCGAGGGTCGTGACCTGGTAGCCGTCCATCGCCGCCTGGAGCGCGCAGATCGGGTCGATCTCGGTGATGATCACGCGGGCGCCCTGGCCGCGCAGGGACTCCGCGCAGCCCTTGCCGACGTCGCCGTAGCCGCAGATGACCGCGACCTTGCCGCCGATCAGGACGTCGGTGGCGCGGTTGATGCCGTCGACGAGGGAGTGGCGGCAGCCGTACTTGTTGTCGAACTTGGACTTGGTGACCGCGTCGTTGACGTTGATCGCCGGGAAGAGGAGGGTGCCGTCGCGCTGCATCTCGTACAGACGGTGCACACCGGTCGTGGTCTCCTCGGTCACGCCGCGGATCTCGGACGCCAGGCGGGTCCACTTCTGCGGGTTCTCGGAGAGGGTGCGGTTCAGCAGGCGGAGGATGTGGCCGTACTCCTCGCTGTCCGCGGTGGACGGGTCCGGGGCCTCGCCGGCCTTCTCGAACTCGACACCCTTGTGGACCAGGAGGGTGGCGTCACCACCGTCGTCCAGGATCATGTTCGGGCCGCCGGTGGGCGAGTTCGGCCAGGTCAGAGCCTGCTCCGTGCACCACCAGTACTCCTCGAGGGTCTCGCCCTTCCAGGCGAAGACGGGGACGCCCTGGGGGTTGTCCGCGGTGCCCTTCGGGCCGACGGCAACAGCGGCGGCGGCGTGGTCCTGGGTGGAGAAGATGTTGCAGGACGCCCAGCGGACCTCGGCGCCCAGGGCGACCAGGGTCTCGATCAGCACGGCGGTCTGCACGGTCATGTGCAGGGAGCCCGTGATGCGGGCGCCGGCGAGCGGCTGCGAAGCGGCGTACTCCTGGCGGATCGCCATCAGGCCGGGCATCTCGTGCTCGGCGAGGGTGATCTCCTTGCGGCCGAAGTCGGCGAGGGAAAGGTCGGCGACCTTGAAGTCCTGACCGGCGGCGACAGTCGTCATTGCGAGCTGCTCCTCAAGTGGGTCGAGGGATGGGTAAGGCTGGATGGCTCTGCGGCCACTGCGGCGATACGGGCACACCAAATGCCCGGACGCCCGCAGGCGTCCGCAGCGCAGTCCGTCGGAGGCCCTCTCTCCCTCGGCCGGTCCACAGTCGCGGACCGCCCGACCGCCATCAGCAGCGACGTCTGGCTCTGGTCACGAATCTACACCGATCGGCGTCGGCGCCCACAGCCCGCCCAAGGCCCCACCGCGGCGGGAAAGGGCCCGGAGACCCGCCGGACGAGGGCTTTCCGCACTTTGGACGTGGCGTTGGCCTGTTGCGCCATGCTCCGAGGACGCAGCCGGTGAGCCGCGGTCCGCGGCTTGCCGGACGCCCCTGCCCCCGCCGCTGCCACTGCCCACTGCTGGGACCGGGGACGCCGAAGTGCTTTCCGACTGTCTCCCCGCGCAGACCTGAAGGGCAGATCCTGAAGGTACGGCTCGACGCCGGCACCTCCTCGCGCTGCTCTCGCGGAACGCGCTGCTCTCGCGGAAGCTGATGGACGCGGACTTCCGTGAGTAGCTGAAGAGCGCACCGGACGAGAAGAGCGCACCGGACGAGGCGTCGGTGTCGGCGCTCGTGCAGGAGATCCGGTAGGCCTTACGTACACAGCGCCGGTAGCAGAGAGAGGCCCCCGGACCGATCAGCTCGGTCCGGGGGCCTCCACATCTACGAAATCTACGAACCCGTAGGGAATCTACGAACCCGTAGGGAACCTCAGTGGCCGGCGACCGGTCCCGGGCCGCCCGGGGACTTGGCCGGGTCGGCGCCCGCCGCGGCCGCGGCCTCGCTGTAGATGTCCGGCTCCAGGTAGATGACGCGGGCGATCGGGACGGCGGCGCGGATGCGATCCTCGGCGGCGTTGATCGCGTCCGCCACCTGGGCGGCCGTGTTGTCGTGCCGGACGGCCACCTTGGCGGCGACCAGCAGCTCCTCCGGGCCGATGTGGAGCGTGCGCATGTGGATGATGCGGGTCACCGTGCTGCCGTCGACGACCGCCGCCTGGATCTTCTCGGCGTCCTCGGCGCCGGCCGCCTCACCGAGGAGCAGCGACTTGGTCTCGGCCGCGAGCACGAGCGCGATCAGGACGAGCAGGACGCCGATGCAGACCGTGCCGATGCCGTCCCAGACCCCGTTGCCGGTGAGGAGGGCGAGGCCTACGCCGAACAGCGCCAGGATCAGACCGACCAGCGCACCGAGGTCCTCCAGGAGGACGACAGGCAGCTCGGGGGCCTTGGCGTGCCGGACGAACTCCTTCCAGGAGCGCCCCGCGCGCAGCGGGTTGGACTCCTTGATGGCCGTGCGGAAGGAGAAGCTCTCGGCGATGATCGCGAAGACGAGCACGCCGATGGGCCAGTACCAGTCCTTGATCTCGTGCGGGTGGGTGATCTTCTCGTAGCCCTCGTAGATCGCGAACATGCCGCCGACCGAGAAGAGGACGATCGAGACGAGGAAGGCGTAGATGTAGCGCTCGCGGCCGTAGCCGAACGGGTGCTGCGGGGTGGCCTCGCGCTGCGCCTTCTTGCCGCCGAGGAGCAGCAGGCCCTGGTTGCCGGAGTCGGCGACCGAGTGGACGCTCTCCGCGAGCATCGACGAGGAGCCGCTGAAGAGGAACGCCACGAACTTGGCTACCGCGATCGCGAGGTTCGCGGCGAGTGCCGCCACGATGGCCTTGGTTCCGCCTGACGCGCTCATGGTTGCGGGATGTCCTTCCTCGAAGCTCCTGGTGTACGGGCGCTGCAAGCACCCGGCTCGTGCCCGGGGCACACAGGCCCGGCACGGCGGGCCATTGTTGCAGCAGCCGCTACGGACGGTGCGTCAGGCCACCACTGTGGCACGGAAGACCGTGCCTGAACCGGACAGTTCAGCCTTTTCCCCCGCCGGGACGAAGACGGACTCCCCCGGTGCGAGCGTGACCTCGCCCGAGGCGCCGCTCGCCGTCGGGCGGCCCGCCGTCGCCAGGAGGATCTGCGGGGTGGGGGCGGTGACGTCGACGGGCGCCGCGCCCTCCGACCGTACATAGCGGGACAGCCGGAACTCGTCGATCGGGGTGTCGTACACCTCCTCGCCGGACGGCGACGCCTCCGGGCGCAGCACGCCGGGGTCGGACGCCTCGAAGCGGACGATGCGGAGGAGCTCGGGCACGTCCACGTGCTTGGGGGTGAGCCCGCAGCGCAGGACGTTGTCGGAGTTGGCCATGATCTCGACGCCGAGGCCGCCGAGATACGCGTGCGGAACGCCGGCGCCGAGGAAGAGCGCCTCGCCGGGCTGGAGCCGTACGTGGTTGAGCAGCATGGCGGCGATGACGCCCGGGTCGCCGGGGAAGTGGTGCGCGATGGCGGCGAACGGGGCGTACGGGCCGCCGAGGTGATCCGCGGCGGCCGCGGCCTCCGTGACGGTGTGGGCCATCTCGTCCCGGTCGGCGGCGAGGACGGCGGTGAGGACCTCGCGGAGGGCGGCCTCCTCGGGATGTGCGTGGAGGAGGTCGGCGTACGGCTTGAGGGAGTCGACGTCCAGGCCGGCGATGAGGTCGGCGGCCTCGACGGGCGGGCGGAAGCCGCACAGTCCGTCGAAGGGGGTGAGGGCGCAGATCAGTTCCGGCTTGTGGTTGTCGTCCTTGTAGTTGCGGTGGGGCGCGTCGATCGGGATGCCGGCGCGCTCCTCGGCGGCGTAGCCCTCCTTGGCCTGGGCGAGGTCCGGGTGGACCTGGAGGGAGAGGGGGGCGCCGGCTGCGAGCAGCTTGAGCAGGAACGGCAGGCGGGGGCCGAACCGCTCAACGGATGCCGCGCCGAGTTCGCGCACCGGATCGGCGGCGATGACGTCGTTCAGGGCGCCGCGGTCGGTGCGGGAGGGCGCTCCGGGGTGGGCGCCCATCCACATCTCGGCCTGGGGCTCGCCGGTGGGGGCGATGCCGAGGAGGCCCGGGATGAGGGTCGTGGAGCCCCAGGCGTAGGGGCGCACGGTGTTGGAGAGGCGGTCCATGAGGGGAGATCCTCGACTCGGTACGTGGCTGGTTCGTGGCTGGTGAGTGACGGATGTCCGGCGCTTCGGGTGGCCTTGGGTGGCCTCGGGTGGCTCAGGGGTTGCCGCTGGTCGCTGCCAGCGCCAGGTACCCGGCGGCGAAGTCGGTCACGGCGAGGAGCTCGGCGAGGGTCTCCAGCTCGCTGCCCTCCTCAGGCTCCAGTTCGCTGATGGCCGTGTCATGGCTGAGCGCGAGTTCGCGAGCCGCGGGCGCCGCGGTGAGGCCGCCCTCCGTGCGGTCGCGCAACAGCAGGACGCGGGCGCGCAGGGCCTGGGGCTCCTCGACGCGGTCGCGGAAGAAGTCCTCGGGGTCGGCACCGGCCGCGAAGTCGCCCGCGAGGAGGACTCCGTGGGCGGGAAGCGCCTCGGGGAGCTCGGCGGCGAGCGCGGGGAGGCCGGCGAGCTCCGCCAGTACGGCGGCGAAGCGGCGGCCGACCGGGGCCGCGGTGCCTTCCGTCCAGATGAGCGGGAGGGTGTCGGCGAGCTCGGCCGCGAGCGTCTTGGCGGGATTGCTGTAGGTCGCGATGGCGGGGCCGCAGCGTTCGGCCATGCGGTCGAGGCGGTCGGCGACGCTCTGGAGCGCGTCCGGGGGTGCGTTGACCAGGCCGACCCGGTCGAGGAGCGCGAGCAGGGGCGTGAACAGGGCCCAGAGCGCGCCGGGGCTGGCCGCCGCCTGTGTCTCGTCGTACATCTCCTGGGGGCCTGCCGCCATGGGGACCACCAGGCCGTGCACACCGTCGACGGCCTGGGAGAGCGGGGAGCGCTGCGGGGCGACGGCGACGACGGTGCAGCCGCGGCGGTACGCCTGCTCCGCGAGGAGGGCGAGGCCGGGTTCGGTGCCGTCGGTGGTCGTGATGAGGAGCAGGTCCACGGACCCGGCCCAGCCGGGGAGCGCCCAGCGCAGGGCGCCGGCGGCGGGGGCGACGCCGGTGGGGTGCAGCCGGGCGACCGGAGCGGAGGCGCCGGCGAGTGCGGTGATGAGGTCGGCGACTCCGGTGGCGGCGGTGCCGGAGCCCGCGATGAGGACCGCGCGAGGGCGGCCCTCGGGCGTCAGCTCGGCGATCCCGGCCTCTGCCGCGTGCCGGGCGGCGGTGCGCACGCGCGCGCCGGCCTCCGCGGCGCCGCGGAGCAGCGCACGACGATCGGCGCGGGCGAGGGCTTCCGGGGCGTCGAGGAGTGACTCGTCGAGCATGGTGATGGGCCTCCGATTCGCCGTACGGGGTGCGGGGGCGGGCTTACGCCGGGCGCGCCGGGCGGCGCGTGGGGCGGGGGCGCGTCAGGCGGGGCGGCGGGCCTCGTCGACGAGGAGGACGGGAATGCCGTCGCGTACGGGGTACGCCAGGCCGCAGTCCTTGCCGGTGCAGATCAGCTCGGGCGTTTCGGCTGCCGTTTCGTCGCTGAGCGGCGCGCGGCAGGCCGGGCAGGCGAGGATCTCCAGGAGACCGGCTTCGAGCGGCATGAGGGTGTCCCTTCGAACATGCGGTTTGGGCCAGGTCAGCCTACCGCCGGGGACCGGCCGACGCGGCTCGGCATGGCGCGGGCAGGGTGGCACTCCCCGTGGTCCCGTCCTTGTCCCGTCAGCCCGGCCGCCTGCCGTGGCCGCCGGAACAGCCACTGGACCGTCTCTGCCCAGGGCCGCGCTGGCCGCCCTGCGGGGAGTCTGCCCCTGGCGCGCGGGCGCGGTGCGGCGGGCGTCCCGGTGGGACGGCGGCGTCGCGCCGCCGCACCGAGGCGCCCCGGAGCCGTGGGTCAGTTGCTGCGGACCAGGTCCAGGATCTCGTCGCGGACCGCGATCATGGTGAGTTCGTCGCGGGCCTCGACGTTGAGGCGGAGGAGGGGTTCCGTGTTGGAGGGGCGGAGGTTGAACCACCAGTCCGGGGTGGCGATCGTGAGGCCGTCGAGCTCGTCGATGGTGACGTCCTCGCGGCCGGCGAAGACCCGGCGGACCGCCGCTGTACGGGCCGTCTGGTCGGCGACCGTGGAGTTGATCTCGCCGGAGGCGCGGTAGCGGTCGTAGCGGTGGACGAGTGCAGAGAGGGTGCCCTCCTGGGAGCCGAGGGCGGCGAGGACGTGGAGGGCGGCGAGCATGCCCGTATCGGCGTTCCAGAAGTCGCGGAAGTAGTAGTGGGCGGAGTGCTCCCCGCCGAAGATCGCGCCGGTGCGGGCCATCTCCTCCTTGATGAAGGAGTGGCCGACGCGGGTACGGACCGGCATGCCGCCGTGTTCGCGTACGACCTCCGGCACCGACCACGACGTGATCAGGTTGTGGATGACGGTGCCCCCGGGGTGCTTCTCCAGTTCGCGGGCCGCGACCAGCGCCGTGATCGCCGACGGCGGGACCCCCTCGCCGCGCTCGTCGACCACGAAGCAGCGGTCGGCGTCGCCGTCGAAGGCGAGGCCGATGTCCGCGCCCTCGGCGCGCACGCGGGCCTGGAGGTCCACGATGTTCTTCGGGTCCAGCGGGTTGGCCTCGTGGTTCGGGAAGGTGCCGTCCAGCTCGAAGTACATCGGTACGAGCTCGATCGGCAGCGGCGCGAAGACGGTCGGGACCGTGTGGCCGCCCATTCCGTTGCCCGCGTCCACGACGACCTTCAGCGGACGGATCGACGCGACGTCCACGAGGGAGCGCAGGTGGTCCGCGTAGTCCGTGAGCGTGTCGCGCTCGCTGATCCGGCCGGGGGTCGCGGCCGGGGCGGGCGCTCCGTCCGCGAGCCAGCCCTCGGCGAGCGCGCGGATCTCCGCCAGGCCCGAGTCCTGGCCCACGGGAGCCGCGCCCGCCCGGCACATCTTGATGCCGTTGTACTCCGCGGGGTTGTGCGACGCCGTGAACATCGCGCCCGGCAGACCGAACTGCCCCGACGCGAAGTACAGCTGGTCCGTGGAGCAGAGCCCGATCAGCGTCACGTCCGCGCCCCGGTTCGACGCGCCGCGCGCGAAGGCGGCCGAGAGGCCGGGCGACGACGGGCGCATGTCGTGGCCGACGACAATCGCGTCCGCGCCTGTCACCTGTACGAAGGCGGAGCCGAACAGCTCGGCCAGCGACTCGTCCCACTGATCGGGCACCACCCCGCGGACGTCGTACGCCTTGATGATCTGCGACAGATCAGCAGCAGCAGATGCAGCCACGGCCCAACCCTCCTGAAGTCTCTGCGGTCGCCTCAAACTACCCGCAGGAGACGGCACACAGTGCCCTCACACGGAGTCTGGCCGCCCAGGAGTCCGGGCTCTCAGGAGTCGGGGCTGTCAGGAGTCGGGGGAGCGCAGCACCCGCAGATGGCCGCGGCGCGCGACCTCCATCGGGTCCGCCCTGCGCGCACCGGCACCGCCGCCCGCCTGGGCCGCGCGCTCCTGGGGGCGTGCCGCCTCCCGGACCGCGTTGGCCAGCGCTTCGAGGTCGTCGCCGCTGGGCCGGGTCGGGCCGGAGCTGTCCGAGAGCCGTACGACCTCCCAGCCGCGCGGGGCGGTGAGACGCTCGCTGTGCTCGGCGCACAGGTCGTAGCAGTGGGGTTCGGCGTAGGTGGCGAGCGGGCCGAGGACCGCGGTCGAATCGGCATAGACGTACGTCAGTGTCGCGACGGCAGGGCGGCCGCACGCGGTGCGCGAACAGCGACGTACAGGGCTCACGACGTTGGACGGTACCGCACTCTTGAGCGGGCCGCGACGACTCTCCTCCAGGTCACTCCACCGTGTCGTGTTGTGACGTCCGGCACAGGCCCCTTCCGGGCGGCCGCTCTGACCTGCGCAGGGAGCAAAGTGGCCGGTCGGCGGCCGTGCGCGATCCGGTCACGGCCCGATACAAATCGCGCCAATCACGATGAGAACGGCGATCGCACGGAGGCATAGAAACGAGCCCAAGCTTGGCCGGAATGTTCAATAAGCGACATGCCCCACGGGGTGGAGCGACATGCCGCGTGGCAGGCGCGCGGCCTCGGTGCGTGCACGCCCCGGAGAGCTACCCTGCGTCAGTGATGGACAGTCCTGTACCGCCCCGCCCGACCGAGCCGAGGGATGCCAGGGAGCCGCGGCCCCGCCGCCGCGACCGGCACGGCCGCGGTATGCGAGGGCCCGTCGCCCCGCCCCAGGTTCCGCTCTCTGCCAGCCGTGCCGAGACGTTCCGCGATCTCGTGCAGGACTCGGTCGAGCGGCTGGAGCGGCGCTGGCCGCAGCTCACCGAGGTGGAGTTCCTGGTTCAGGACGTGCCGGGATCGCCGGACGAGACCGTGCCGCTGGGCGCCTCGGTCCCGGCCGGCAAGGGACAGCCGGCACGGATCGTCGTCTACCGCCGGCCGGTCGAGATCCGCACCAAGAACCGCGACGAGCGTGCCCTCCTGGTCCACGAGGTCGTCGTGGAGCAGGTCGCCGACCTGCTCGGCCTCTCGCCGGAGTCCGTCGATCCCCGGTACGGGCAGGACTAGACGGGACAGGACCAGGCGGCCCGTCCTGCCCGTTTTCCGATCCGGAGATCCGGAAGGACCGATCCGGAAGGTCCGATCGGAAGGACCGATCGGAAGGACCGATCCGGAAAGCAGGCCTGCCCTAGTCCAGCACCGAGAGGTCCTGCTCCGCCTGCGGGACCTCGACCGTGCCGCGGTCGTCCGGAAGCGTCTGGACCGTGAACATCTCGATCCCGTCCTGCGGCAGCAGCAGCGTGCGCGCCGCGTGGACCGGGCCGCCGGACTCGGGCTCGATCGTCAGCGCGTACGAGCCCTTGAGGCCGGCCGGGACGGGCGGGCTGGTGATCGCGAGCGTCGTACCGCCCTTCACCGTGTACTTCTTGACGACCGGCTCGCCTCCTTCGGTGCCGGCCGAGGCCGTGACCTTCACCTCGGCGGTGGCACCGGGCGCGGTCAGGGAGAGCACCGAGCCCTTGGCGCGGTTGTCGGCGGCCGTGGCCCGCTCCGACACGGGAGCGGTCGCGGGGATGAAGGCGAGCTCCTGCTTGGCGCCGGTGCCGCGGGTGACCTGGAGCGCGGCGACCACGGGGGTCGCCTTGCCGCTCTCCGACGGGCTGAGCAGCAGGGAGCCGGCCTCGCCCTTGGTGACGTCCTTCAGGTCGAGGGCCGCGGTCATGCCCGACTTCACCCGCAGGTTCTCGGCGCCCGCCGGGGTGATCGTGCCGGATGCGGTGGCCAGCCGGAGCTTGAGGTCGGCGTCGTCGTCGCCGGGCGCGAACGCCACGAGCCGTACGGACGTCGCGTCGGCCGGAATGCCCGGCAGTACGAGCGTGCCTGCCGGGTCCGTGGAGGCGGGCAGCCAGTCGCTGCCGGTGTCGTCGCCCGCGCCCCGAACCACGGCGCCAACCCGGCCGGTACGGGTGGTGACATGCACCGTCACATCCTCGGCCTTGTCGGTCGTCAGGGTCGGCAGAAGCACGGGCACGCTCGCCCCGGCCGGCACCGGGATGCCCTCGGTCAGCTGGGACTTGAGGGCGCCGTCCTTGCCGTAGAGCTCGATGTCGGCGACGGCGGCCGCGTCGTCGGGGTTGGTGAGGTGGACGTAGTCCTGCCGGTCCTTGGCGAGGCTCGCGCCCGGGAACCAGAAATCGGTGTCCGGCGCGGTGCAGCTGACGCCGAGCACCCCGCGGCCACTGCCCGCGGGGACCGTGGTGGTCTGCTGCGTCGACCAGCCGGGGGCGAGCTTGCCGGTGGCGGTGCCGACGAGGGCGGGGGCGTCGCTGCCGGACTCCTCGGCGGCGACGGGCTTGCCGGGCTCCTTGAGAGCGAGGAAGGGTTTCTCGGGCGCGGGCTGCTTCGCCGTGCCGGTCTTCTCCGCCTTCTCCTCCTCGTCCTTCTTCTCGTCCTCGGCCGCCTTGTCGGCGTCCTTGTCCGCGGCTCCCTTGTCGGGGTCCGCCAGCGTCGTCACGGACGGCTTCAGCTCGGCCGTCGACTCCACGTCCGCGTCGGCCTTGCTGCCCGCCGGCGTGAACGACGTGTACGCCGTCTCACCGATGTCGGACGTGGTGGGCGCCGGGCACAGCAGGCTGGAGCGTTCGACCGGCAGCCGGGCGGGGGCCTGGGCGGCCCCGGCCGTCGCCTCCCCGCCGCCGGGCGCGGTGAGGGCGGCAAGCCCGGTCACGGCGGCGAGGGCTGTGGCGGCCGCGAGGAGGGAGAGGGTGGTGCGGTTCACTGGTTGCTGCTCCCGTCGGGACGCTGCTCGGTCTCGTAGCCGTAGGGGTCGTACTGGTCCGTGCCGTACGGGTCGTACTGCTGCTGCCCCTGCCCGTACTGGTCTTGCGCGTACTGATCCTGGGCGTACTGATCCTGCGCGTACTGATCCTGCCCGTACTGGTCCTGCCCGTACTGCTGCTGCCCGCCGTACTGCTCCTGCCCGTACGGCTGCGACGGCTCGGCGTAGGGCTGCTGCTCGCCGTACCCGTACTGCTGCTGGTACTGCTGCTGCTCGCCGTACGTCGCGTAGTCCGCGTCCGCGTACGTCCGGTCCGTGGCGTCCCATTCGCCGTACTGCTGTTGCTGCGGCACCGCCGCGTACGGCTCGTGCTCGTGCTCGGGCTCGTGCTGCTGCCAGGACTCGGCGTCGGACTCGGACTCGTGCTCGGGAGCCGCCAGGCCCTCCGCCTCCGCTTCCGCCTGGGCCGCCGCCCGCAACCTGCGGGCCCGGCGCCCCTCGCCCTCCACGGGCTGGGCCGGGATCGCGGCCTCCTCGTCCGGCAGGTCGTCGTCGATCTCACGGCGCCGGCCGGGCAGGGCGAGCACCAGCAGGACGATCGCGAGTGCGCCCTGCGTCCAGATCCAGGCGGTGTGGGTGACGGGCTCCTCGTACGTGAGGTCGAGCTTGCCGCCCTCCGTGGGGAGTTCGAAGCCCTGTGCCCAGCCGTCGACCGTCGTCTTGGAGAGCGTGCGGCCGTCGAGCGTGGCCTGCCAGCCGTCGTCCGCGTGGTCCGCGATGCGCAGCACGCGACCGGACGGGCCCGACGGGATCTCGGTGTGGGCCTCGACCGGTCCGGAGGCCACGGGCAGCGGGTCCTCCTTGCCGTTCACGATGACCGCGCGGGCGACCTGGCGGTCGACGCGCCACAGCGCGCTGCCGTCGAGCTGGCTGAGCCGGGACAGTCCCGGCGTGGCGTCGAGGACGCGGCTCATCTGGCGCGGCGCCCCGTCCCGCACGAGCACGTACCGGATCGCGAAGCCGCTGAGCTGGCTGGTCTGGTCGGCGCCGGAGCCCGCGACCAGATTGGCGACGACCTTGTCGAGACGGGCGTCGCTGCCGCCGGTCTCGGTCAGTTCGGCGTCGCCGAGGCGGGCGCCGGAGCCGCGGACCAGGCTGTACGACACCGTGGCGGCGGAGGTGCCGCCGAGGACGAGGGTGCGCGGCTGGTCGCGGGTGCCGCTCTCCTCGGCCACGAACGCCGGGACCTGCACCGGGTCGCGGCGCTCCAGCGGTCCCGCGGCCCCGCTGAGCATCCAGTTGACCGCGGCGACGAGCGGTGCGCCGACGGCGGCGAGGGCGATGAGCGCGGCGACGGGTTGACGCCAGCCGAAGGACTGGGCGGCGACGCGCTCGCGGGCGCCCTCCGCGCCGAGCACGGCGGCGGCGAGCAGCGCGATGCCGTAAAGGAGCGTGGCGGGTCCGGCCCAGCCCGAACCGTTGGCGACGGCCGCGACGACGAGGGCGACGAGCGCGACGGCCCAGGCGGTACGGATCGCGAACTGCCGCTCGCCACGCAGCAGGGCAGCGAGCGCCGCGAGGACGACACCGATGAGCACCAGTCCGCCGAGGGCCTTCGGGCCGCCGGGGCTGATGCCGAGCAGATCGAGCGCGGACGCCGAGCCCGCGCCGAAGTCCAGGCCCGCCTCGTGGAGGAAGCCGGACGGGCTGGTGAGCAGGGACAGCGACCAGGGTGCGAGGACCAGCAGCGGGGTCCCGACGACGGCGACGAGACGCAGTCCGTACGCGGTGATGTCGTCGCGGCGCAGCACCAGGGCGGCGATCCCGAGGACGACCGCGATGGGCCACACGATCGGCGTGAAGGCCATCGTGAAGGTCAGGAGCAGGGCGTACGCCCAGGTGGCGCGCCAGCTGCCGCGGGCGCCGTCCTCGCGGCCGATTCCGTACGCCGCGGTCGCGGCGCGTGCGATCAGCGGCAGCACGATCGCGAGGACGGCCGTGCCGAGCCGGCCGGTGGCGAGGGCGCCCGTCGCGGCGGGCAGGAAGGCGTACGCGATGCTCGCCCAGGCGCGCAGCAGCCGGGATTCGACGAGCGGCCGGGAGGCGAAGTACGCGGTGACGCCGGCGAGCGGCACCGAGCAGACGAGCAGCAGCGTGAGCGCGAAGCCGGTGGAGCCGAGGAAGAGCCCGGACAGAACGGCGAGGACCGCGAGATAGGGGGGCGCTGTCTGGGTGCCGCCGGTGCCGAGGGGGTGCCATGCGTCGGCGTACCGCCCCCAGAGATCTGACACCTCGTCGGGTGCGGGCAGCAGCGCGCCGCCGGCGAGTGCGCCGCCGGTGAAGAGGCCGCGGCAGGCGACCACCGAGACGAGGAGCAGGACCGCGAAGAGGACGGGGCCGGGCTTGCGGGCGATGCGCTTCAGCCGGGCGAACTGCTCGATCTCCAGGTAGTCCGCGTCGTCGCCGCCCGGACCTGATTCGACGACGCCGTGGCGCGAGCCTCCGGAGTCGGAGTCCTTGCCGGCGCCGAGGCTGCTCGCGACCTGCTCGACCGTGGCCCGGACGGTGGCGCCGGGCGGCGGGAAGAGGGGGCGCAGTTCGCTCGGGTCGACCAGGGGCTTTCTGCGCCTGCGGCGGGCGGCGAGGATCCTCTCGGGGCGCAGGAGGGTGCCGAAGAGGCCCATGACCTCGTCGACGGCCTGGCCGGGCGCCTTGCCGACGAGATAGGCGAGGGTGCGCAGCAGGGTGCCGAGCACGAGCCGGAGCAGTACGTAGGGCAGGGCGCGGCCGCGTGCGTTGACCAGCAGGGTGTAGACGGCACCCGCCTTGTCGACGCGGTGCGGGCTGGCCACGGAGCGGCCCGCACAGTCGACGGTGCGGCGCTCGCGGGCCGCGGCCTCGGCGTGGCGGAGGACGGCGCCGGGTGCGATGAGGACGCGGTGTCCGGCGGCGTGGGCGCGCCAGCACAGGTCCACGTCGTCGCGCATCAGGGGCAGCCGGCGGTCGAAGCCGCCGAGCTCCTCCCACACGTCGCGGCGGATGAGCATGCCGGCGGAGGAGACGGAAAGGACGGAGCGGACCTGGTCGTGCTGGCCCTGGTCCTGCTCGCGGCGGTCGAGTCCGGTCCAGCGGCGGCCGCTGTTGGCGATGGAGACGCCGGCCTCGAGCAGCTGCTTGCGGTCGTACCAGCCGCGCAGCTTGGGGCCGATGATCACCGCGTGTTCGTCGGAGTCGGCGACGCGCAGCAGTTCGGCGAGGGCGTCGGGGGCGGGCGCGCAGTCGTCGTGGAGCAGCCAGAGCCACTGGACCGGTTCGCCGTAGGGCAGTTCCGGCATGTCGTAGGCCTCGTCGCGCCAGGTCCTGCTCACCGGGTCCCAGCCGCTGGGGCGCTTCAGGTACGGCAGATCGTCGGGGGTGAGGACGGGCGCGGTGCGGGCGGCCTCGTCCACAGCGGCACCGAATCCGGTGCGGCGCGCGAGATGCAGCACCCGGTCGGCGCCGAGCGCCTCGGTGACCAGCCGCGCGGAGTCGTCGGCGCTGCCGGTGTCGGCCGCGACGACGTTCTGCACGGGGCGCTCCTGGCCGAGCAGCCCGGCGAGCGCGTCCGGCAGCCAGCGGGCACCGTCGTGCGAGACGAGGACGGCGGTGACGACGTGCCGCGGGCACTCGGGCGGCGTTGCGGGAACAAACACGGCGGTGGTGGCGGACATTGAGGTACGGGCCCTCCGGCCGGGGTCACCCCGCGAGGGGGCGCTGGAGCGTCTGGGACGGGGCCCCACACTAACGGCTGACAACGGAACGGTCCGCCGCCTGTGGACAGAGCCACGGGCGGCGGACCGCTCTTACGTACGGGTGTGTGCCGTTTGGTACGTACGGGTGGGTGCTGTCCGGCCGGACAGCTCGGTCGTCCGGCCGGAAGCCCGGACGGGCGGCCTGGCCGGAAACGACGGCCGGAAACGAGTGCCGGACAGGCCACCCGGATCAGCCGGATCGGGCAGATCGGGCAGATCGGCTAGCCGCGTGGGCAGCTCGGTCAGACGGCGGCCTTCTTGAGGCGGCGGCGCTCACGCTCGGACAGGCCGCCCCAGATGCCGAATCGCTCGTCGTTGGCGAGGGCGTACTCGAGGCACTCGGAGCGGACTTCGCAGGCGAGGCAGACCTTCTTGGCTTCGCGAGTGGAACCGCCCTTCTCCGGAAAGAAGGACTCGGGGTCGGTCTGGGCGCACAACGCGCGCTCCTGCCAGCCGAGTTCCTCTTCCGCGTCCTCGACCAGCAGTTGCTGGAACAGCTCGGTCATGTGCGCCCCTCGTCTGTCTTTGCGTCCCCGTGGTGTAGCCGTTACCGATTTCGGCCGAACGACACGAGTGAAATTACAAGTGTGTGGATCCGGGCCAGTCAAGCCGAGATCTGCTATTGGGCCCGGTATTCACTCTGCGGGACCAAGGCTATGCGGAAAGTGTTCAAATCATCAAAAACAAGACACATGCCACTGGCCTGTCCGTGCACACCCCACACCCTCCCCCTCCCCCGTCGCGGGGACCGGCGATCACCGGTCCTCACGAGGGAAGGACGCCGCACGGTTCGATCTTGTTGCGATACGGCCGCACAAGCGATCCGGATCACAGTCTGATCACGAGAGCACAACGGCGTTTGAGAGCGCGGTTGCTGCGCGATGTCTCCGGCCGAGCGGCTGCACAAACCTTTCTCCGACCGGAGTAACCGGATGAGGTGAAACATTGACGCCAAACCGGGCATCGAGTTGACATTCGGGACCGCGTTGGCCACCTTGGAAGGCATGCCAGCGACCACAGCGCCTTCCGCGACCCCCCTCCGTGGGTTCCGCAGTGCTGTCCAGGGTCGCTGTTGCTGTTGCTGTTCCAGCTGTTGATGCCGTAGCGCTCCAGCTCTTCCCCCTCCGCCCCTCCGGGCGAGGACTCGCGACACCCCAGCACTGACCTTTCTGTTTCTGCCGAGGAACCACCGCACCCATGAACAGCAGCAGCGACCTCCAGATCGCCGGCGACATCCTCGAGGTCCAGCACCTCCTCCAGCCCGCCAAGGAGCACCCCGCGACCGTGGCCGAGTTCGCCGGTCTCGCCCGCTCCATCGCCGACGACCGCGCCCAGTGGGCGCACCTCGTCCAGTACGACGCCACCTCCCGCTGGTACCACCGGCTGCGCACCGGCCCCGGGTACGAGGTCTGGCTGCTCTCCTGGGTGCCCGGCCAGGGCAGCGGGCTCCACGACCACGGCCCGTCGTCCGGCGTACTCACCGTGCTCGAGGGCGAGTTGACGGAGCGGACGGCCACCGCCGCCCGGTCCCTGACCGCCGGCGCCCAGCGCGTCTTCGCACCCGGATATGTGCACGAGGTGGTCAACGACTCGCTCGAACCGGCCGTGAGCCTGCACATCTACTTCCCGGGCCTGACCGAGATGCCCATGCACGCCTCGCACTGCTCCCCGGCCCGCGAGGACGTCGTCACCGCCTGACGGGCTCGCCCGACCAGCCCGTCCGTCGCCCCGCCCACCGCCCCTCGACGATCGGCCGACGGCTGACAGACTGTCGTTATGCGCATTGTGGTTCTGGCCGGTGGCATCGGCGGTGCTCGTTTTCTGCGTGGCCTCAAGGCGGCCGCCCCCGAAGCCGACATCACGGTCATCGGCAACACCGGTGACGACATCCATCTGTTCGGGCTGAAG
Organism: Streptomyces sp. NPDC059909; assembly: GCF_042730885.1. Lineage (NCBI taxonomy): Bacteria > Bacillati > Actinomycetota > Actinomycetes > Kitasatosporales > Streptomycetaceae > Streptomyces > Streptomyces sp. NPDC059909. The sequence continues at coordinate 110,040 of NZ_JBHWKX010000016.1, read as the reverse complement.
GTCTGCCCGGACCTCGACACGGTGATGTACACGCTCGGCGGCGGCATCAACGAGGAGCAGGGCTGGGGACGCACGGACGAGACCTTCCAGGTCAAGAGCGAGCTCGCGGCGTACGGCGTGGGACCGGAGTGGTTCGGGCTCGGCGACCGTGACTTCGCCACCCACATCGTCCGTACGCAGATGCTGGGCGCGGGCTATCCGCTGAGCGCCGTCACCGAGGCGCTGTGCGACCGCTGGCAGCCCGGCGTGCGGCTCATCCCCATGACCGACGACCGCGTCGAGACCCATGTCGCCGTCGACGTCGACGGCGAGCGCAAGGCGATCCACTTCCAGGAGTACTGGGTCAAGCTGCGCGCCTCCGTCGACGCCCATGCCATCGTGCCCGTGGGGGCCGAGCAGGCGAAGCCCGCGCCGGGCGTGCTGGAGGCGATCTCCACCGCCGACGTCATCCTCTTCCCGCCGTCCAACCCCGTGGTGAGCGTGGGCACGATCCTCGCGGTGCCCGGCATCCGGGAGGCGATCGCGGAGGCGGGCGTCCCCGTCGTCGGCCTCTCCCCCATCGTCGGCGACGCGCCGGTGCGGGGCATGGCGGACAAGGTCCTGGCGGCGGTCGGCGTCGAGTCGACGGCAGCGGCCGTGGCGAAGCACTACGGCTCGGGCCTGCTGGACGGCTGGCTCGTGGACACCGTGGACGCGGGTGCGGTGGCCGAGGTCGAGGAGGCGGGGATCCGGTGCAGGGCCGTGCCGCTGATGATGACGGACGTCGAGGCCGCCGCCGCGATGGCGCGCGAGGCGCTGGCGCTCGCGCAGGAGGTACGGGCATGACGGGAGCGGAGAGCCTGACGGGGGCGCCGACCTCGCCGTCGTACCGGGCCTGGGCGCTGCCCGGGCTGCCCGAGGTCCGGCCGGGCGACGACATCGCCAAGCTGATCGCGGCGACCGAACCGGGGCTGGTCGACGGCGACGTCCTGCTGGTCACGTCGAAGATCGTGAGCAAGGCGGAGGGGCGGATCGTCGCGGCCGACGACCGCGAGGGCGCCATCGACGCGGAGACGGTACGGGTCGTGGCACGGCGTGGCGCCCTCCGTATCGTCGAGAACCGGCAGGGCCTCGTCATGGCCGCGGCCGGTGTCGACGCCTCCAATACCCCTGCCGGGACGGTGCTGTTGCTGCCCGAGGACCCGGACGCGTCGGCCGCGCGTATCCGCGAAGGGCTGCGGGACACGCTCGGCGTCGAGGTCGGTGTGGTCGTCACGGACACCTTCGGGCGGCCCTGGCGGACCGGGCTCACCGATGTCGCGATCGGGGCGGCGGGCGTGCGGGTGCTGGACGATCTCCGCGGTGGCGAGGACGCACACGGCAATCCGCTGAGCGCGACCGTCGTCGCCACGGCGGACGAACTGGCCGCGGCCGGCGACCTGGTCAAGGGCAAGGCCGCAGGGCTGCCGGTCGCGGTGGTGCGCGGGCTCGGCCATGTGGTCTCCGCGGAGGCCGAGGGGGCGCGGGCCCTGGTGCGGGTGGCCGAGGACGACATGTTCCGGCTGGGCACCTCGGAGGCCGTACGGGAAGCGGTGACGCTGCGGCGCACGGTGCGGGAGTTCACGGACGAACCGGTGGATCCGGGCGCGGTCCGGCGCGCGGTCGCCGCGGCCGTGACGGCGCCCGCACCCCATCACACGACGCCGTGGCGCTTCGTGCTGCTGGAGTCCGCGGAGTCGCGGATGCGGCTGCTGGACGCGATGCGGGACGCCTGGATCGCGGACCTCCGGCGCGACGGCAGGTCGGAGGAGTCGATCGCCAAGCGGATCAGGCGAGGCGACGTCCTGCGCAACGCGCCCTACCTGGTGGTGCCCTGCCTGGTGATGGACGGCTCGCACACGTACGGGGACGCCCGGCGGGACGCGGCGGAGCGCGAGATGTTCGTGGTCGCCGCGGGCGCGGGCGTACAGAACTTCCTGGTGGCGCTCGCGGGCGAGCGGCTCGGGTCGGCGTGGGTGTCGTCGACGATGTTCTGCCGCGACGTCGTGCGCGAGGTCCTCGGGCTGCCGCAGTCGTGGGACCCGATGGGAGCGGTGGCCGTGGGACGGCCCGCCGCTCCCCCGAAGGACCGGCCGGCGCGGGACGCGTCGGCGTTCATCGAGGTGCGGTGAGCAGGACGCCCGGTCCGCGCTGACACCGGCTCCGGACCGGCGAGCCGGGAGCCGGGCCGGCAGGCGGCCGGATCGGGCGGGTCGGCAGCGACGGACCGGGCTGGTCGGCAGGCCGGGCGTCTCGCCGGACGCATCGCGGGGATCCGCCGGTGCGCGCCCTCCGGGCGGACGGCCGGGGCCAGCCAGTTCCGGCCCGGCTCGCCGATGGCCGGTCGCTCACAGGGCGGCGATGTCGTGACGCGGCATCTTCGGCTGCCGGCGCGCAGGCACTCGTCCGCTCAGCAGGATCAGGCGGGCGGCGCGGTGGCGCTGGCCCGCGTAGGGCTCCAGGAGCTCGAGCATCGCGGCGTCGTCGGCGTTGCGGTCACCGGCGAGGGCGTAGCCGACGATGCCGGGGAGGTGGAGGTCGCCGACGGTCACGGCGTCGGGGGCGCCGTTGCTGCGCTGGACCGTCTCGGCGGAGGTCCAGGGGCCGATGCCGGGGATCAGTTCCAGGCGGGCCTGCGCCGCCTCGGGGTCCATCGCGGCGGCCTCCTCCATGCGGCGGGCGACGCGGACGGCCCGGAGGATCGTGGAGGCCCGCTTGTTGTCGACGCCTGCGCGGTGCCACTCCCAGGAGGGCACGAGGGCCCAGGTCCGGGGCTCGGGCATGACGTACATCCGCTCCGGCGCGGGGCCCGGGGCGGGCTCCCCGTACTTGCGCACGAGCAGCCGCCAGGCGCGGTAGGCCTCGTCCGTGGTGACCTTCTGTTCCAGGATCGACGGGATCAGGGACTCCATGACCAGTCCGGTGCGGGTCAGTCGGAGACCGGGTCGGCGGCGGTGGGTGTCCGCGACAAGGCGGTGGCGGGGCTCGAAGGCATCCGGGTCGTCGGACTCGCCGAGCAGCGCGGGAAGCTGCTCCTGCAGCCACTCGGCGCCGGGGCCCCAGGCCTCGGCGTGCACGGCACCGTCCCGTGCGGCGACACGGAGCGTCCCGGGGCCTGCGGGGGTACGGGTCGCCCGCCACACCGAGCCGTCCGGTGTCGTACGGAACGTGGGGTCCGCGGGCCCGCGCCGCAGCGGCCCCAGCACCAGCCCGAGGTCGAGCGGCCCCGGCGGCACGTACCGCCGTTCCCGGCCCGCGGGCGGACGCGCCGCCGCCCTGGGCGCGGGTACGGGCGCGGGTACGGCGACCTCGCCACCGCGTGTGGTGGTGCGGGTGACGGCGGGGCGGGGTTCGAAGCGTCCGGCCACAGGTGGGGTCCTCGGGGTTCGGGGTCCCTTCGAGGGTAGGGCCCGCACCGCCCGCCCGTGCGGCGAACCCGGCCCCGCGGCCCCGCCCGCCCGTGCGGCGAACCCGGCCCCGCGGCCCCGCCCGCCCGTGCGGCGAACCCGGCCCACCCGCGCGGCAGAACCGGGCCCGAGCGTGACTGTGAGCGCGACTACTGGTCCGACGAGAAGCGGATCGCCCCCGCGGGCAGCGTCGCGTCGCACCACACCCGGACGCCGTCCCGCAGCTCGTTGTCCGGCCCGATCGTCGCCCCGTCGCCGATGACCGCGCCGGAGAGGACCGTGCGCGCGCCGATGCGGGCGCGGGCGCCGATCAGGGAGTCGGTGACGACCGCGCCGGCTTCGACGACCGCGCCGTCCAGGACCGTGCTGCCCGAGACGCGGGCGCCCTCGCCGATCACCGCGCCGGCGCCGACGACCGTGCCCTCCGTCAGCTTGGCGTCGGGGGCGACCGTGGCGGTGGGCAGGACGAGCCGGTCGCCGCAGCGGCCCGGCACCGCCGGGGACGGCGCACGGCCCAGCACGAGGTCGGCGGAGCCGCGGACGAAGGCCTGGGGGGTGCCGAGGTCGAGCCAGTACGTGGAGTCGACCAGGCCCTGCAGATGCGCCCCGGCCGACAGCAGGTCCGGGAAGGTCTCCCGCTCGACCGAGACCGGACGGCCCGCGGGGATGCTGTCGATCACCGAGCGGCGGAAGACGTACGCCCCCGCGTTGATCTGGTCGGTGACGATCTCCTCAGGGGTCTGCGGCTTCTCCAGGAACGCCGTCACCCGCCCGCGCTCGTCCGTCGGGACGAGTCCGAAGGCCCGCGGGTCCTCCACCCGGGTCAGGTGCAGCGACACGTCCGCCCCGGACCGCTCGTGCGTCTCGACCAGGTCGCCGATGTCCAGACCCGTCAGGATGTCCCCGTTGAAGATGAGCACCGGGTCGTCGGGCCCCGACCGCAGCCGCGACGCCACGTTCCGGATCGCCCCACCCGTGCCGAGCGGCTCCTCCTCGGTCACGTACTCCAAGTGCAGCCCCAGCGAGGAACCGTCGCCGAAGTACGGCTCGAAGACCTCCGCGAGGTACGAGGTCGCGAGCACGATGTGCTCGACGCCCGCCGCGCTGGCCCGTGCCAGCTGGTGGGTGAGGAACGGCACGCCCGCCGCGGGGACCATCGGCTTGGGCGTGTTCACGGTGAGCGGCCGCAGCCGCGTGCCCTTGCCACCGACCAGGAGGATCGCTTCTTGGGCCTGAGTCAATGCCATCTCTGCTTCCTGCTGGGGCCGGGCGTTTTCGTGCGTATGACCGGCCAGTGTATGCAGCCTGTTCGTACGTACGTATGCGGCACCGCGGTACGACTTTTCAACGCCCCTGATACTTCGCCGAAGCGCTGCGCGCCACGCCGAGTTTGCTGTAGAGGAGGCTGCCCGGGCAGTCCGTCGCGAATCCGTCGCGGTGCCCGGAGATGACGTTGAGTCTGGCCTTCGTGCCCTTCGTGAACTTGTTGCCGCCGGCGGATGTCAGATAGGTCGTCGTCGTCGGATCCACCCCGTACAGACCCAGCTTCCAGGCGGTGAGCCTGGCCACCGCGGTCACCGCGACGGCCGGCGGGGTGGTCGCACTGTAGGTGCCGATGACCGCGATGCCCATGCTGTTGCTGTTGAAACCGCGTGTGTGGGCACCCAGGACGGCTTTGGCCACGCCCCCCGCGCGCCCTTCGTAGATGTTTCCGCACTTGTCGACGGCGAAGTTGTAGCCGAAGTCGCGCCAGCCGCTGCTCTGTACGTGGTAGCGGTAGATACTGCGGAGGACGGAGGGAGCCTGCTGGCAGGTGTACCGGTTGCCCGTCGCCGTGTGATGGACGAAGGCCGCTTTGACCCCGTTCGTGTAGACGAACTGCTTTTCGCGCAGGTTCTCGTCCGCCCCCCAGCCCTTGCGCGTGATGATCCGCGGCCGGGGACCGACGTACGGCTTCGCGACCCCGTACATCCTCGCTTCCGCCTCCGTCTGGGCCTTGGTCAGGGCGGGGATGACCCCGGCGCCGAGCGGCGCGAGCTCGGCGTTCACGGCGGAGGCGGCCGCGGCCTCCGGCGACAGGGCCGCGGCCTGGGCGTTATCGATGCCGGACTGGGCACCGGCGGCCGGGAGTTCCTCCTCGCCCGACGGCTCAGCCTCGGACTCGGGTACGGACTCCTCGGGTACGGACTCCTCGGGTACGGGCTCCTCCTCCGCCGCCTCGTCCGACACCGGGGCCTCTTCCTCCGCCCGGCCCGGGTCGACGAGCTCCAGCCGCAGCCCGCGCGGCAGCGGCGGGGTCAGCCCGCGGAGCAGCCCGGTCCCGGCGGGTTCCGGCCGTACGCGCACCTCCACGCCGTCCGAGTCGCCGACCCACAGCGGCGCGGTCGAGCCGCGCACCGGGCCGCCCTCGGTCCGCTCGGTCGAGCCGGGGTCGGCGCCGTGCTCGTGGTTGTGGGTCTCCACGTCCTGCCACGCGGACCACCCACCGGAGCCGGTGGCGCGCGTACGGACCTGGACCGTCCCGTGCAGTTCGGCGTCCACGTCGTCCCAGACGACCCCGAGGAGCGAGAACGGGCGGACGTCGCGCCGCGTCAACCCTTGCGCGACCGCCTCGCCGTCCGCCCGCAGCAGCCCGGGGAGCGGAGCCAGCGGCAGGGACTGCGTGGCGCCCGGCACGTCCGGCCCGGCCGGCGCCGCACCGACCGTCGCCGTCGCACCGGCCGGCAGCGCGAGCGCGGGGAGGACGAGCGCTGCGGTGCACGCGGCGCCGATCGAGGATGCAAGCAAGGCACGCATGTGCATGATCCTGGAGAGCCCGGGCGGCGTACGCCCCTCGGAAAAGTGACGGTCCGTCGGTCCGTCCGGGGGATCCGGTCACCGGTACGGACGCGCCCGCGCGGCCCCCGCGGCGTACCCTTGCGCGGGTGAACGCCAGCGACCGCACCCCCGCCGACCTGCTGCGATCCGCGCTCGCCGCGGACCCGGCCCGCCCCTTGGTCACTTTCTACGACGACGCCACCGGCGAGCGAGTCGAATTGTCCGTCGCCACCTTCGCCAATTGGGTGGCCAAGACGGCGAACCTCCTCCAGGACGGGCTGTCCGTCGAGCCGGGCGACCGGCTGGCACTGCTGCTGCCCGCCCACTGGCAGACCGCGGTGTGGCTGCTCGCCTGTTCGTCGGTCGGGGTCGTGGCGGACGTCGGGGGCGACCCGGCGGCCGCGGACCTGGTGGTGAGCGGCCCGGACAGCCTCGATGCGGCCCGCGCCTGCTCCGGGGAGCGGATCGCGCTCGCGCTGCGCCCCCTCGGCGGGCGGTTCCCGCAGCCGCCGGAGGGCTTTGCCGACTACGCCGTGGAGGTCCCGAGCCAGGGCGACCGTTTCTCCCCGTACGTACCGGTCGATCCGCACGCCCCGGCGCTCGGCGTCGCCGGTACGGACCTGACGGGCGCCCAGCTCGTGGAGCGCGCCCGTGCGGACGCCGCCGGACTGGGCCTGGGCGCCGGGTCGCGGCTGCTGTCGGGGCTTCCGTACGACACCTGGGACGGGCTGTCCGCCGGTCTGTACGCACCGCTCGCCTCCGGCGGCTCGGTGGTCCTCTGCCGGAACCTGGACCAACTGTCCCCGGAAGGGCTCGAGAAGCGCGTCGAGAGCGAGCGGGTCACCGGCACCGCGGTATGACGAACAGCTCGGGACGACGGGCGCTCTGAAGTCCACTCATACGGCTCACCGCGGGCCGAGCCCTCGGGCCTGAGGGTCGGCTCCGGGACATCATCGGCGGTACATACATAGACAAACTGCCGCGAGGATGGACCCAGAAGTGACCGACAGCGCTGGCACGCCCGCCGAACCGGACGAACCGGCCGCGCATCCGGCCGCGTCCCCGGCCACGGATCCGGCCGGGGACGCGGGCGACGAGGCGGACGACTGGGCGGCCGGGGACGCGGGCGACGAGGCGGGCGGGAGCGGTGGAACAGCCGGCCCCGGTGGGTCGGCCCCGGGGGGCGTGGTCAAGCGCGGGCGCCGCTGGCAGCGTTGGGCCGCCTGCGGGCTGTCGCTCCTCCTCCTCGCCGTCGCCGGGGTCAGCTGGTGGTTCTACCGCAAGCTCGACAGCAACATCACCACGGACATCACCACCGCCGAGGAACTGGAGCGGTACGACAGGGAGCGCCCGCTGCCCGCCGCCCACGGCGCGCGCAACATCCTCCTCATCGGCTCCGACACCCGCGCCGGATCCGCCAACCGCAAATACGGCCGGGCCAAGGGGCAGCGCTCCGACACCACGATCCTGCTGCACATCGCCGGCAACCGGCGCAGCGCGACCGCGGTGTCCGTGCCGCGCGACCTGATGGTGGACGTCCCCAGCTGCCGTACGGCCAAGGGCACGCGCACCCGGGCGCAGATCGCCCAGTTCAACTACGCCTACTCGTACGGCGGCGCAGCCTGCACGATCCGTACCGTCGAGCGGCTCACCGGGGTCCGGATCAATCACCACATGGTGATCGACTTCCATGGCTTCAAGGGCATGGTCGACGCCGTGGACGGGGTCCAGGTCTGCCTGAAGAGGCCGATCAACGACAAAGAGGCCCATCTCAGCCTGAAGGCGGGCAAACAGACCCTCAACGGCGAGCAGGCCCTCGGCTTCGTCCGTGCCCGCAAGACGCTGGGCAACGGCAGCGACACCGAACGCATGGACCGACAGCAGCAGTTCCTCGGCGCGCTCTTCAAGAAGGTGCAGAGCAACGGCGTCCTGCTCAACCCGACCAAGCTCTACCCGGTCCTCGACGCGGCGACCAGGTCGATCACCACCGACCCCGGCCTGGACTCCCTGAAGGACCTCTACGACCTGACGCGCTCGATGCGGGGCGTGCCGCCGGAGCGCGTGCAGTTCCTCACCGTTCCCCGGAAGCCGTACGCGGCGGACCCGAACCGGGACTCGCTCGTCGAGCCGGCCGCGAGCGAACTCTTCGAGCGGCTGCGCAGGGACGCGCCCGTGATCGTGGTCGCGCCTGATGCGACGCCGAGCACCGGGGCCGACACGGAGGGTGAGGAGAATGCGGGCTCCTCGAACCCGCGCCCGACGCCCACTTTCTCCGGCACGAACGCGGCTTCGGGCATGTGCAAGTAAAGCGATCCCCAAGGTGCGGTCGGCAGTCCATGAAGTTTGCGCGGAATGCCCAGTTGTAAGGCACGTGGAATTTGTCACGGACGTCGCTCGGCGCTGAACTGGGCGGATAGTGTGACGCGATCCGGTACATCCGGCCACGAGGCCGCGCACAACCGGATCGACGAACCGAGCGTCTCCCGGGGGAGAGACGCCTCGCGTGGCACCGACGGAGGACTCAAGCAACCGTGGACGCGCACAGCCGTGGACGGGCGGAGGACATCGACCCCGCCGACCAGTGGGTACTGAACCCGCAGACCGGCAACTACGAACTGCGACTGGACCGCTCCGCTGGGCAGTCGGTCGCAACCCGCTCCGCCGGCGTCTCCCCCTCGAGAACGGCCGGTCGCCGCGGCGCCACCCGGCCCGCGCCGCCGAGGACGGAGGTCCCCGGGCAGCGCACACGCCGCTCGAACCGTAGCGGGAGCGCAGAAGGGGGCGGGCACGACAACCTCACGCCCCCCGGTGGCCCAGGACGCCGTAAGCGCAAGCAGCGGAAGAGCCGCAAGAAGAAGGCGCTGCTGTGGATCGGCGGCACGCTCGCGCTGCTGATGGTCGGCACGGCGGGCGCCGGATACCTCTACTACGAGCACCTGAACTCCAACATCAAGTCCTACTCCGACGACGGAGCGGGCACCGGCGGCTTCAGCACCGACCGGGCGATCAACATCCTGCTGATCGGCACGGACAAGCGCACCGGCAAGGGCAACGGAAGCTACGGCGACAAGAACAGTCCCGGCCATGCGGACACCACGGTGCTGCTGCACGTGTCCAAGGACCGCACGAACGCAACGGCGTTGAGCATTCCCCGCGACCTCATCACGGACATTCCGGACTGTCCGACCGAGCAGGAGGACGGCTCCAGCAAGGTCATCCCGGGATCGCAGGGTGTCCGGTTCAACACGAGCCTCGGCCAGGCGGGCCGTACGCCGAGTTGCACCATGCGCACGGTCAAGGAGCTGACCGGCATCACCATGGACCACTTCATGGTGGCCGACTTCAACGCCGTCAAGACGCTGACGTCGGCCGTCGGCGGCGTACCCATCTGTCTGGACAAGGACATCAAGGACCCGGACTCCAAGCTCGATCTGCCGGAGGGCGAGCACGAGATACAGGGTGAGCAGGCGCTCGCGTTCGTCCGTACCCGGCATGCGGTGGGATTCGGCGGCGACCTCGACCGTATCAAGCTGCAGCAGCAGTTCCTCAGCTCACTCATGCGCAAGCTGAAGTCGAACGACACCCTCACCAGCCCCACCAAGCTGTTCAAGCTGGCGGAGGCCGGAACCCAGGCGCTGACCGTCGACTCCAAGATCAGCGAGATCAGCAAGCTCCGCGACCTCGGCCTGGAGCTCGGCAAGTTCGAGATGAAGAACCTGTCGTTCGCCACGGTGCCCGTCGTGGACAACCCGGCCGAGAAGGTCAAGGCCACGGTCGTTCTCGACGAGTCCAAGGCGGAGGAACTGTTCGCCACGGTCAAGAACGACATCTCGCTCACCGAGGTCGAAGCACAGAAGAAGGCCGCCAAGACCAAGCAGGACGCGCTCCTCAAGGGCTCGCGGGCCGACGCGTCGGACGTACGCGTCGACGTCTTCAACGGTGGCGGCCTGACGGGCTCCGCCCAGAAGACCCTCGACTGGCTGCAGAACTCCCAGGGAGTCCTCAAGTCCAGCAACAAGGGCAACGCCCCGGCCGATGTCGCCAAGACGCAGCTGGAGTACGCGCCCAACCAGGCCGACCAGGCCCGCAAGCTCGCGGATCTGATGGGCCTGCCGGCCTCGGCGCTGAAGCCCGGCACCGAGAACGCCGAAGGTCTGGAGGCGATGACGCTGACCCTCGGTCCCGATTTCAAGGGCGCAGGGGTGCCCATCAGCGGACCGGCGAAGGCGCCGAAGGTGGAGAAGGTCACAGCGGACGAACAAAAGTGCGCCCAGTGACGCCGCGATACGGCTCTCGGGGAGAGCCTGACAACAGGGGGATCTAAGGGTGGCGCAGAACAGCGTGCGTGGGGAGGGGACGCGAGAGCGCGTCCGGCACGCCGGTGAACGAGGCTGGGACGACAGCCTGTACGAGGACCACGGTGACGGCGCGGGCAGCACGGCTCCGGCCACCGCCGCCTCGTCGGGCGGCGGGCAAGGCCACGGGGAGGCCGGACGTCGCCACGGCGGCACGCCGGCCCGGCGCGGCAGGCGGGGCAAGCGGCGGATACTCCGCTGGGTCGCCTCCGTGCTCTCCCTGCTGATACTTGGCACGGCCGGCGCGGGTTACCTCTACTACAAGCACCTGAACAGCAACATCCGCAAGGGCGAGCGCGTCGCCGGTGACAGCAAGGCGCAGAAGTCGCAGCCGAACGCCGCCGGCCAGACGCCGCTCAACGTCCTGCTGATCGGCTCCGACAGCCGCAGCTCGGAGGCGAACCAGCAGCTCGGCGGGGCCCGGGACAAGGCGGACGCCCCGCCGCTGGCCGACGTCCAGATGCTGCTGCACGTCTCCGCGGACCGGAAGAACGCCTCGGTCGTGTCGATCCCCCGTGACACCCGGGTCGAGGTACCCGAGTGCGTGGACCCCGAGACCAAGCAGACGCACAAGGCGACCAGGACGCTGATCAACGAGACCCTGGGACGGGGCGGCCCCGGTTGCACCCTCCTCACCTGGGAGAACCTCACCGGGGTCTACATCGATCACTGGATGATGGTCGACTTCGCCGGTGTGGTGGCCATGTCCGACGCGGTCGGCGGCGCCGAGGTGTGCCTGAATCAGAACGTCTGGGACAAGCCCACCGCCATGGTGAAGGGCGGCTCCGGGCTCAAGCTGGAGCGCGGCCGGCAGACCGTCGAGGGCGAGACCGCCCTCAAGTGGCTGCGCACACGGCACGCCTTCTACAACGACTTCGGCCGGTCCAAGGCCCAGCACATGTACATGAACTCGGTGATCCGCAATCTGAAGGCGCAGAACGCGTTCAGCGACACCGGACAGCTGATGGACCTCGCCGAGACCGCGACCAAGTCCCTTCAGGTCTCGGAGGAGATCGGCACGGTCAGGGAGCTGTTCGATCTGGGCATGCAGCTCAAGGACGTGCCGACGGACCGAATCACGATGCTGACCATGCCGCGCATCGCCGACCCGTACGACAAGGACCGGGTGCTGCCGGCGCCCGGCAAGGCGGACGACCTGTGGCGCATGCTCCGGGACGACATCCCGGTGGACGGCAAGGGCCCCACCTCCAAGCCGAAGCCCGTCGCGGATCCGAACGATCCGGCGGCGCCGGCGAGCGAGATCGGGGTGATGGTGCAGAACGGCACTTACACCGCGCAGCTGGGCTCGGTAGGGGGCCGCGCCGGCGAGATCGCAGACGTCCTGAACGACAAGGGCTACGCCCTGGCCTCGGCGGACCGCACGAGCAACCCCATGGCGCACACTGTCGTCCGCTACCCCAGTGCCGAGCTGGAGGGGGACGCCCACGCGGTCGCCAAGTCGCTGGGAATCCCGGCGAGTTCGGTGAAGAAGTCCACGGACGTGTCGGGTGTGACCCTCGTCGTGGGTGCCGACTGGCGGACGGGTGAGAGCCCCCCGAAGGAGCCGGCGCCGACGGTGTCCAAGGAGGACACCGAAGCCCTCAACGGCGCCGACACCACGGAGTGCATGGACGTCTACGAGCCCTACCGCTGGTAGGGGACGAAGCGCGGCGGCGCGGCCGGTCCTCCTCGGGGGACCGACCGGGCCGCTTGTCCTTCAGGCGGGCCGTCAGGGCCGCCGCCGATGTCCCGCAGGGCGCCGTCCGGGAAGCAATCCGGGCGGCGCTTCCCTTTCCGGACGTGGCCCGTACAGCGGTTACTTCCACTGCGGCTGACCGCACCCTGACGACGTACGGGCTCAGGCCGCCGTCCGCACCGCCGGGCGGCGGCTCGCGATGACCTTCCGCGCGAGCGAGCGCGGGCTGGTCAGGAATCCGAAGCCCCACGACATGTGCATCGTGGCCAGCGCCACCGGGATCTGCAGCCGGGCCTTGAGCGGCAGGCCCTTGCCCGCCGGGACCGAGCCGGCGGTGATCGCGGCGAGATAGCCGGCCGGGATCACGAAACCCAGCGGGGTGACGGCGGCTCCCACGACGATGCCCGCGGTGATCACGCACACGGCGGCCGGCGGGGCGAGATAGCGCAGGTTGATCGAGCCCTGGTGGTAGCGGGCGACGACATGGCGCCAGCGGCCGTAGTCCTTGTACTGCTTGGCGAGCGCCTTCACGGAAGGCCGCGGCCGGTACTGGACCTTGAGCTCGGGCGAGAACCAGATCAGCCCGCCCGCCTCGCGGATCCGGAAGTTCAGCTCCCAGTCCTGGGCGCGGATGAACTCCTCGTTGTAGCCGCCCTGCTGCTCCAGCGCCTCACGGCGGAACACACCCAGGTACACGGTCTCCGCGGGGCCCGCCTGCCCGCCGGTGTGGAAGGCGGCATTGCCCACCCCGATCCTCGAGGTCATCGCGGCGGCGACGGCGTGCTCCCAGTCGTTCTCACCCTCGGCGTGCATGATGCCGCCGACGTTCTGCGCGCCGGTCTCCTCCAGGAGACGGACGGCGGTGGCGATGTAGTTCGCCGACAGCATGCCGTGACCGTCGACCCGTACCACGATCGGATGGCGGGAGGCCTTGATGGCGGCGTTGAGCGCCGCGGGCGTGCGCCCGGTGGGGTTCGGCACGGTGTGGACACGGGGGTCCTCGCGCACGAGCTCGGCAGCGATCTCGTCGGTACGGTCCGTGGACGGGCCGAGCGCGATGACCACCTCCATCTCGCCGTCGTACTCCTGCTCCAGGATGTGACGGACCGAGTCGCGCAGATGCCGCTCCTCGTTGAGGACCGGCATGATCACGGAGACGGCGGGGGCGGTGGGCATGTGTTCCTCGGGAGTCCGGGGTCCGGGGTCGTCCCCCGGAAGATCGGAGCCTCGGGGGCCGGGGGTCGCCCCCCGGGAGCTTGCAGCATCGCCCGCCACGTTACCGCGAACGGGGGACACCGGTGCGCGCCGCCCGGGGCCACAGATCGTATCGCCCTACAGTTCCGGGGATCCCGAATGCCGCCCGCGGAGGTGCCCCCCGTGCCCACACCGCCCCGCTCGCCCCGTCCGAGGCCCGCGGCCCGCGCACAGCCGCCGCGGCGCAGACCTCAGGCCCGGGTCGCGGTCCGGCAGCGGCCGCGCTGGGGGATCCGGATGGCGACGTCGCTGTCGATGCTCGTGCTGGGCGTCGGCGGCATCGGCCATGCGCTGGTGACGGGTCTCGACAGCGGGATCGGCCGGGTCGACCCGTTCAAGGACATGAAGAACCGGCCGGAGTCCGGGAACGGGACGAACATCCTGCTCGTCGGCACCGACGGCCGGGACCGGATCACCCGGGACGAGCGCCGCAAGTACCGGCTCGGCGGCGCACCCTGCCGCTGCACCGACACGATCATGCTGGTGCACCTCTCGGCGGACCGGAAGCGGGCGAGCGTCGTGAGCCTCCCGCGCGACTCGTACGCGGAGATCCCCACGCACACGGACGCGGTGACCGGGAAGCGTCACATGCCCCACCCGGTGAAGCTGAACGCGGCGTACGCGGAGGGCGGACCCGCGCTGACGGTGCGGACCGTCGAGCGCATGACGAAGGTGAAGGTCGACCACTATCTGGAGGTCGACTTCACGAGCTTCATGAAGACGGTGGACGCGGTCGGCGGGGTGCGGATCTGCACGGCCAGACCGATGAAGGACTCGTACACCGGTCTCGATCTCCCGGCGGGCAAGCACGAGCTGGACGGCGGGCGGGCCCTGCAGTACGTACGGTCCCGGCACGTCGACGGAGCGGCCGACCTGGGCCGGATGCAGCGGCAGCAGCGGTTCATGGCGGCGCTCGTCCAGCAGGCGACCGGCAGCGGGGTGCTGCTGAACCCGGTGAAGTTCCGCGAGGTCAGCAACACGGTGCTGAATTCGGTGCGGGCCGACAAGGGGTTCGGGGGCGATCAGATGCTGACGCTCGGGAAGGCGATGCGGGGCATCACGCTCGCGTCGTCGGAGTTCACGTCCGTCCCGGTGAGTGATGTCAGCCATCCGGTCAGGGGCATCGGGTCCACGGTGAAGTGGGACCCGGTGAAGTCCCAGCAGCTCTTCCAGGCGCTGCGCGAGGACCGGCCGCTGTCGCCGGAGCGGCCGAAGAAGCCTGCGCATCGCGGCACGGCAGCGGCTGCGAAGGTCGTCGTCGACGTACCGCCGGGGCAGATCCGGGTCCAGGTCTACAACGGCACCCGCATCGGCGGCCTCGGGGCGCGCGTGGACGCCGAGCTCCGCGCGACCGGTTTCGCGACGACCCGGAGGCCGATGAACAGCGACCGCCGTGACCTGCGCCGCACGGTCATCTCGTACGACCCCCGCTGGGACCGCTCGGCGAAGTCCCTCGCGGCCGCGCTCCCCGGCGCCGAGCTCCGCCCGGTCAAGGGTCTGGGCGCGACCCTCCACGTCAGGACGGGCACGGACTTCACGAAGGTCACCCCGGTCCGCGCGGAGACGCCGCCCAAGGGCAAGGGCAGGTTCGAGGCGATGACGGGGGACGAGGTGGTGTGCCCGTGAGGCCCGCACATTCCGGCCCGTCCGGGGGTCCCCCACGCCGCAGGGCGTAGGGGGAGTTCGAGGACGGACACACCGGCCGCCGCCGCGGTACCGGCCACGCATCCAGCCCGTCTGCCGGCCGCCGCCGCGGTGGGCGGCAGGCCGATGTCATCCACGGTGGTCGGCAAGCCGACATCACCTGCGCGGGGCGGCACGCAGGACCCCCACCCGGGAGCGCGAGGGCGTCAGTCCTCGTACCCCTCCGCCGCGCGCTTCTCGCGGAGCTCCTTGATCGCACGGCGCCGGGCCAGCCGGTGGGTGCGGCGGATTTGGGCCTCCTGGTAGCGGCGCTTGTCGCGTTCCGTCTCCGGTATCACCTGCGGCACGGGGCGGGGCTTGCCGTCCGCGTCGACCGCCGCGAAGACCAGATACGCGGAGCCGACCTGCGTGGCGGGCGTCGACTCGTTCCAGCGCTCGGCCAGGACCCTGACGCCGACCTCCATCGACGACCGTCCGGTCCAGTTGACCTGTGCCTTCACATGGACCAGGTCGCCGACCCTGACCGGCTCCAGGAAGACCATCTCGTCCATGGACGCGGTGACGGCCGGCCCGCCCGAGTGGCGGCCCGCGACCGCGCCCGCCGCGTCGTCCACCAGTTTCATGATCACGCCACCGTGCACCGTCCCGAGGAGGTTGGTGTCGTTGTGGGTCATGATGTGGCTGAGGGTGGTGCGCGACGACGCGGTGGGCTTACCCGGAATGTCGCCCTCCGGGTGCTGGGCCTGATCTGTCATGCCCTCCACCCTATGCGGCGACCTGCGGACCGGTGCATTGCATCAGCTTGGCAACAGCACCGAACCGATTCCCCACCCGCCCTGTCAGCGCCCGCACCCCGGCCTGCACACTGTTCCGCATGAATGAGTGGCCCGATGGATACGGACGTGGCAGCCAGGGTGAGCCCGAGGGCGCTCGCGCCATGCGTCATGTGCAGCAACGCCCGGTGCCCCAGCAGCAGTCGCAGGGGTACGACGACTACGCCCCGTACGACAGCGGCTACAGCACGGGCCAGGTCTACGGCACCCCGTCCGGTGGCGGAGGTCACGGCGGCGGTTACGACGACGACTACGACGAGCCGTACGGCCGCCCCGCACGCAACTGGGGCCGCCGCCTCAAGGTCGGGACGGTCGTCGTCCTCGTCACCGTGCTCGGCGTCTCCATAGGCACGTACTTCTGGGCCGATTCCAAGATGCGTCGCGAGGTCGACCTCTCCAAGGTCATAGACCGGCCCGAGGAGGGCGACTGCACGACGTATCTGATCGTCGGCTCCGACAGCCGCGAGGGCATGTCCGCCGAGGAGAAGAAGAAGCTCCACACCGGCTCCGCCGAGGGCAAGCGGACCGACTCGATGATGATCCTCGCGGCCTGCGGCAGCGGGAACACGATGATCTCGCTGCCCCGCGACTCGGACGTGGAGATACCGACCTTCGTGGGCTCCGAGTCCGGCAAGCGGTTCGAGGGCACGGGCCGCCGGGTCAAGCTCAACGCAGCGTACGCGGAGGACGGCCCCGAGCTGCTCGTCCGCACCGTCGAGCACAACACCGGCCTGCGCATCGACCACTACGCCGAGATCGGCTTCGCCGGCTTCGCGAACATCGTGGACGCCCTCGGCGGCGTCGAGATGGACATCCCGAAGGCCTTCAAGGACAAGAAGTCCGGCGCCGACTTCCAGGCCGGCAAGCAGACCCTGAACGGCGAGCAGGCCCTCGCCTTCGTCCGCACCCGCTACGCCTTCGCGGGCAGCGACCTGGACCGCACGAAGAACCAGCAGAAGTTCCTCGCGGCCCTCGCCAACCAGGCGGCCACCCCGGGGACCATCCTCAACCCGTTCAAGCTCTACCCGACGATGGGCGCGGGCCTGGACACCCTCGTCGTCGACAAGGACATGTCCCTGATCGACCTGGGCCAGATGTTCTTCGCGATGAAGGGCATCAGCGGCGGCACCGGCAAGTCCATGAACATCCCGATCTCGGACAGCCGCGGCGGCAACCTCGTCTGGGACAAGGCCAAGGTCAAGAAGCTCGTCCAGGAGATCAAGAACGACGACCCGGTCACGGTCACGTCCAACCGCTGACCGCCCCGCACACCGAACGGCCCCCGGCGTCGCCGGGGGCCGTGGTGTTTCGTGCGAGCCGGTCGCCTTACGGCAGGTTGCGGGCCATGACTATGCGCTGGACCTGGTTCGTGCCTTCATAAATCTGGGTGATCTTGGCGTCGCGCATCATGCGCTCGACCGGGTAGTCGCGGGTGTAGCCGTAGCCGCCCAGCAGCTGGACCGCGTCCGTGGTGATCTCCATGGCGACGTCGGAGGCGAAGCACTTGGCGGCGGCACCGAAGAAGGTGAGGTCGCCGTCGACGCGCTCGGACTTCGCCGCGGCCGAGTACGTCAGCTGGCGGGCGGCCTCGAGCTTCATGGCCATGTCGGCGAGCATGAACTGGATGCCCTGGAAGTCCGCGATGGCCTTGCCGAACTGCTTGCGCTCCTGGACGTAGCCCTTGGCGTAGTCGAGGGCGCCCTGCGCGATGCCGAGGGCCTGGGCCGCGATGGTGATGCGGGTGTGGTCCAGGGTCTTCATCGCGGTGGCGAAGCCGGTGCCCTCCGCGCCGATCATGCGGTCGGCCGGGATGCGGACGTTGTCGAGGTAGACCTCGCGGGTCGGGGAGCCCTTGATGCCGAGCTTCTTCTCCGGGGCACCGAAGGAGACACCCTCGTCGCCCTTCTCGACGACGAAGGCGCTGATGCCCTTGGAGCGCTTCTCGGGGTCGGTGACGGCCATCACCGTGTAGTACTCGGAGACGCCGGCGTTGGTGATCCAGCGCTTCACACCGTTGAGGATGTAGTGGTCGCCGTCCCGGACCGCCTTGGTCTTCATGCCGGCCGCGTCCGAGCCGGCGTCAGGCTCGGAGAGGCAGTACGAGAACATCGCGTCGCCCTTGGCGAGCGGGCCCAGGTACTTCTTCTTCAGGTCCTCGGAGCCGGAGAGGATGACCGGGAGCGAGCCCAGCTTGTTCACAGCGGGGATCAGCGAGGACGAGGCGCAGACGCGGGCGACCTCCTCGATGACGATGACGGTCGCGAGGGCGTCGGCGCCGGCGCCCCCGTACTCCTCCGGGACGTGCACGGCGTGCAGGTCGGAGGCGACCAGCGCGTCGAGGGCCTCCTGCGGGAAGCGGGCCTCCTCGTCGACCGCGGCCGCGAACGGCGCGATCTTCGCCTCGGCGAGCGAGCGGACCGTCTCGCGGAGCATGTCGTGCTCTTCGGACGGGCGGTACAGGTCGAAGTCAGGCACTGTGCATATCTCCCTTTGGCGCCAAGGTCTCTCGCTCCCCTGAGCGGCCGCTAACTACCGTTAAGTAATACAAATTTTAGTGGCCTGCCCCCGACCGGCATACGTGAGCTATCTGACAGCGGAAAAATGCCCCCGGCGCCACCCGACTATGCTCAGCCCGGCACTCCCCTCGTACCCCCTCAGGAGCACCGCATGGCCCTCAAGATCACCGTGATCGGCACCGGATACCTCGGCGCCACACACGCAGCGGCCATGGCGGAGCTGGGCTTCGAGGTCCTGGGCCTCGATGTCGTGCCCGCGAAGATCGAGATGCTGGCGGCCGGCCGGGTGCCGATGTACGAACCGGGACTCGAGGAGCTGCTGGAGAAGCACGTCGCGGGCATCGCCGGCGCGAGCGGGCGGCTGCGCTTCACGACGTCGTGGGACGAGCTCGAGGAGTTCGGCGGCGATGTGCACTTCGTGTGCGTGAACACCCCGCAGAAGCACGGCGAGTACGCGTGCGACATGTCGTACGTCGACGCCGCCTTCGACTCGCTCGCACCGCGCGTGAAGAGCGGCGCGCTGGTCGTCGGCAAGTCGACCGTGCCGGTCGGGTCGGCGGACCGGCTCGCTCAGGTACTCGCCGAGCGGTCGCCGGAGGGTGTGGAGCTGGCGTGGAACCCGGAGTTCCTGCGCGAGGGCTTCGCCGTCCAGGACACGCTGCACCCGGACCGGATCGTGGTCGGTGTGGCGAGCGAGCGCGCGGAGAAGGTACTGCGCGACGTGTACGCGACGCCGGTCTCGGAGGGGTCGCCGTTCGTGGTGACGGACTTCCCGACGGCGGAGCTGGTGAAGACCTCCGCGAACTCCTTCCTGGCGACGAAGATCTCGTTCATCAACGCGATGGCCGAGGTCTGCGAGGCCGCGGGCGGCGATGTGGCGAAGCTCGCGGAGGCGATCGGCTACGACGAGCGGATCGGCGCGAAGTTCCTGCGGGCCGGGATCGGTTTCGGCGGCGGGTGCCTGCCGAAGGACATCCGGGCGTTCATGGCGCGCGCCGGTGAGCTGGGCGCGGATCAGGCGCTGACGTTCCTGCGCGAGGTCGACTCGATCAACATGCGGCGCCGCGGGCACATGGTGGAACTGGCGCGGGAGGCCGTGGGCGGTGACTCCTTCCTCGGGAAGCGGGTCGCGGTGCTCGGCGCGACCTTCAAGCCGGACTCGGACGACGTACGGGACTCGCCCGCGCTGAACGTCGCCGGGCAGATCCACCTCCAGGGCGGCCAGGTGACGGTGTACGACCCGAAGGGCATGGACAACGCCCGTCAGGTCTTCCCGACGCTCGGGTACGCGGAGAGCGCGCTGGACGCGGTGCGGAGCGCGGACGTGGTGCTGCACCTGACCGAGTGGCGGGAGTTCCGCGAGCTCGACCCGGCGGAGCTGGGCGAGGTGGCGTCGCGCCACATCATGCTGGACGGGCGGAACGCGCTGGACGCGGCGTTGTGGCGCGAGGCCGGGTGGACGTACCGGGCGATGGGCCGGCCTCGCGCCTGAGCCTGCTCGGGTTTGAGCCTGCACGCGTCTGAGCCTGCTCGCGTCTGCTTTCGGGTTTCAGCAGGCGCAGAGGCAGAAGGGGTGGCCCGCCGGGTCCGCATAGACCCGCCAGGTGCGTGAGCGGTCGTCCGTGTCCAGCGGCTTGGCGCCGAGCGCCAGCACCTGAGCCTCGGCCTTGTCCAGGTCCTCGACGGTCAGGTCGAGGTGGAACTGCTGCGAGGCGTCGGGTGCGGGCCACTGCGGCGGTACGTGGCCGGGGGCGGCCTGGAAGGCGAGCCGTGTGCCCTCGTATCCCTTGAGCTGGACCCAGTCGTCGCCGTCGGCCTCCAGTTGGGCGCCGAGGATCTCGGCGTAGAAGGCGGCGAGGGCGCGGGGGTCTGGGCAGTCCAGGACGACGGTTCCCACAGTGGCGATGGCCATGGTGCTTCCTTTCGTACGGCTGCGGTGTTACCGGCTGCGGCTGAGTACCGGTAACGAGTTACCTCATAGTGGTGGCTCGGAGGTAACGTCGCAACCATGAATGACAGGGCGCCCGCACCCGGGGGTCTCGCGCTGATCGAGTCCCTGGTCAACACGCTGAACATCGAGACCGGCGCGGACGCCCTGGACACGGCGGACGGCCGGGTCGCGTTCGGTCTCTCGGAGGACCAGGTCCCCGGGGCCCGGGAGCTCCGCGAGGCGCTGCGCGCCGCGTGCCTGGCGCACGCCGGGCACCGCGCGCCAGGAGACGTGGCCGCGCTGGACCGGCTGCTGACGGGGGCACCGCTGCTGGTGGCCGTGGACGGGGCGGGCGAGGCGGCGCTCCGGCCCGCGGACCCGGCCTCGCTCGTGTCGCGGGTCGCCGCGGCCATCGCGACGGGGGCGGCGGACGGCACCTGGCTGCGGCTGAAGGCGTGCGAGGCCGATGACTGCCGTTGGGCGTACTACGACCGGAGTCCGGCCGGTCGGAGCCGGTGGTGCACGATGTCGGTCTGCGGCAGCCGCGCGAAGATGCGGGCGTACCGGGCCCGGCGGAGCCGGTAGTGCGGTACCGCCGGGGCGGGACGGGACGGGGTTGGCCCCCGGTGCCGCGGCGGCGGGGGGCAGGAGTCTCCCCCGATACCGCGGCGGCACCCGGTGTGTCCGTCCTCAAGCGCCGGAAAGGCCAGGAGTGTGCCCCGGCACCGTGGCGGCAGCCCGCGTGACCGTCCTCAAGCGCCGGACAGGCTCGAAGTGTCCTTCCGCACCGACGCGGTAGCCCCCGTGACCGTCCTCAACGCCGGACGGGCCGAAAGCTGCACCCGCCGCGGAAGCCGGACGGCTGCAAGTGCGCCCCGCACCGGCGCGGCAGCCCCCTCGTCCCTCGTCACACGCCGGACGGGCTGAAAGCTGCACCCGCCGCGGAAGCCGGACGGCTGCGAGTGCGCCCCGCACCGCCGCGGCACCCCCCTCGTCCGTCGTCACACGCCGGACGGGCTGAAAGGGACTCAGGCCAGAGACTCCAGCGTCGCGTTCGACGGGGCACGCGTCGCCTGGAGGTCCCTCGCCACCGATTCCGCGTCCCGGAGGACCCGGACCGCGTTCTGCCAGGTCAGCTTGGCCAGGTCCGTCGTCGACCAGCCGCGCCGCAGCAGCTCCGCGATCAGGTTCGGGTAGCCCGCGACGTCCTCGAGGCCCGCCGGGGTGAAGGCCGTGCCGTCGAAGTCGCCGCCGATGCCGATGTGGTCGATGCCCGCGGCCTCGCGCATGTGGTCGAGGTGGTCCGCGACCGTCGAGGCCGTGGCCATCGGGCGCGGGTTCGCCGCCTCGAAGGCCCGCTGGACCTTCATGCC
Organism: Streptomyces sp. NPDC059909; assembly: GCF_042730885.1. Lineage (NCBI taxonomy): Bacteria > Bacillati > Actinomycetota > Actinomycetes > Kitasatosporales > Streptomycetaceae > Streptomyces > Streptomyces sp. NPDC059909. The sequence continues at coordinate 88,197 of NZ_JBHWKX010000016.1, read as the reverse complement.
CGCCTCGGTCGTGTCGAGGGGGTGCAGGCCGTGGGCGCGCATGTTCTCGTCCGCGGCGAGGGTCCAGGCCACCGCCTCGGGCAGGATGAACTTCGGCACGAACGTGGCCATCGCCACGCCACCGTTCGCCGGCAGCCGCTCCAGCACGTCGTCCGGGATGTTCCGCGGATGGTCGCAGATCGCCCGCGCCGAGGAGTGGGAGAAGATCACCGGCGCCGTGGACGTGTCCAGCGCGTCCCGCATCGTCGTCGCGGCGACGTGCGAGAGGTCGACGAGCATGCCGGTGCGGTTCATCTCGCGGACGACCTCGCGGCCGAACGCCGACAGGCCGCCGACCCGCGGCTCGTCGGTCGCCGAGTCCGCCCAGTCGATGTTGTCGTTGTGCGTGAGCGTCATGTAGCGGACGCCCAGCGCGTACAGCGCCCGCAGTGTGGCGAGCGAGTTGTTGATGGAGTGGCCGCCCTCCGCGCCCATCAGCGAGGCGATACGGCCCTCCCGGCGCGCCGCCTCCATGTCGTCGGCGGTCAGGGCGCGCGCCAGGTCCGCCGGGTAGCGGGCGAGCAGCCGGCCGACCACGTCGATCTGCTCCAGCGTTGCGCTGACCGCGTCGTCGCCGGCCATGTCGCTGCGTACGTACACCGACCAGAACTGCGCGCCGACGCCGCCCGCCCGCAGCCGCGGGATGTCGGTGTGCAGGCTGCCCGACTGGTCGGCGGCGATGTCGAGGCGGTCCAGGTCGTAGCGCACCTGCTCGCGCAGGGCCCACGGCAGATCGTTGTGGCCGTCGACGACGGGGTGGGAGGCGAGCAGGGATCGGGCCTCGGCGAGGAAGTCCACCGGTCGCCGCCCTACTTCCCGAAGCCGAAGGCCGCCGCGCCTTCGACCTTCGTACGCAGCCGCTTGCCCTTCTCCGTCGCCTGGTCGTTCAGCTCCTGCTGGAACTCCCGCATCCGGCTCATCAGGTCGGGGTCCTGCGTGGCGAGGATGCGGGCCGCGAGCAGGCCCGCGTTGCGCGCGCCACCGACCGAGACCGTCGCCACGGGCACGCCCGCGGGCATCTGGACGATGGAGAGCAGCGAGTCCATGCCGTCGAGGTACTTCAGCGGGACCGGGACACCGATGACCGGCAGCGGGGTGACCGAGGCCAGCATCCCCGGGAGGTGGGCCGCGCCGCCGGCCCCCGCGATGATCGCCTTCAGACCGCGGCCCTCGGCGTCCTCGCCGTACGCGATCATCTCGCGCGGCATGCGGTGGGCGGAGACGACGTCGACCTCGTACGGGATCTCGAACTCGTCGAGGGCCTGCGCGGCGGCCTCCATGACGGGCCAGTCGGAGTCCGAGCCCATGACGATGCCGATGAGAGGGGCCGAATCGAAGGGGGAGGTCATTCGGTGATCGTTCCTCTGAGGTAGTCGGCTGCGTGACGGGCGCGCTCCAGCACGTCGTCGAGGTCGTCGCCGTAGGTGTTGACGTGCCCCACCTTGCGGCCGGGCTTCACGTCCTTGCCATACATATGGATCTTGAGCTGCGGATCCCGCGCCATGCAGTGCATATATGCCGCATACATATCGGGATAGTCGCCGCCCAGCACGTTGCACATCACGGTCCACTTCGCCCGGGGACGCGGATCGCCGAGCGGCAGGTCCAGCACGGCCCGTACGTGATTGGCGAACTGGGACGTCACCGCACCGTCCTGGGTCCAGTGGCCGGAGTTGTGGGGCCGCATGGCCAGCTCGTTGACGAGGATGCGCCCGTCGGTCGTCTCGAACAGCTCGACCGCGAGGTGTCCGACGACATCGAGCTCCTTCGCGATCCGCAGGGCGAGCTCCTGCGCCTGGCCGGCCAGCTCGGCGTCGAGGTCCGGGGCGGGGGCGATCACGGTGTCGCAGACGCCGTCGACCTGCCGCGACTCCACGACCGGATAGGCGACGGCCTGGCCGTGCGGGGAGCGGACGATGTTCGCCGCCAGCTCACGGCGGAAGTCGACCTTCTCCTCGGCGAGGACCGGGACGCCCGCGCGGAACGGGTCGGCTGCCTCCTCCTCGCTCCGTACGAACCAGACGCCCTTGCCGTCATAGCCGCCGCGCACGGTCTTGAGGATGACGGGGAAGCCGCCGACCTCCGCCGCGAACGCCACCGCGTCCGCCGGGTCGGCGACGATGCGGTGGCGGGGGCAGGGCGCACCGATCTCGTCGAGCCGCGCGCGCATCACCCCCTTGTCCTGGGCGTGCACCAGGGCGTCGAGCCCGGGGCGTACGACGATGCCGTCCGCCTCCAGGGTCCGCAGGTGCTCCGCGGGCACATGCTCGTGATCGAAAGTGATCACGTCGCAGCCGCGCGCGAAGTCACGCAGCGTGTCCAGGTCGCGATAGTCGCCGACGACGACCTCGCTCACCACCTGGGCCGCCGAGTCCTGAGGGGTGTCACTGAGGAGCTTGAATCTGATGCCGAGGGGGATGCCCGCCTCGTGGGTCATACGGGCGAGCTGACCGCCGCCGACCATGCCGACTACCGGGAACGTCACCCTCTCAGGGTATCCGCCAAGCCGGACGGCCCAGCCATCTGGGCGATGTCACAGCCACGCGACACCTTTGCGATTGTCCACAGGCAACTCAGGGGGGTGCTGGTTAGAGTGATGGGGTTGACGTTTCGAGGATGCCGAACGACGCCGAACGGACGGGGCCAGCGATCACCATGAGCGAACGGGGCGCACTGCGTGTGCGACTGGACCGGCTCGCGCGCGAGGTCGCCAAATTCGGCGCTGTCGGCGCGCTGGGTCTGCTCGTCAATATGGCGGTGTTCAACCTGGTGCGGCACACCACCGAGATCCCGGTGGTGCGCGCGAGTCTCCTGGCGACCTTCATCGCCATCCTCTTCAACTATGTGGGCTTCCGCTACTTCACGTACCGGGACCGTGACAAGAGCGGCCGTACGAAGGAGCTGACGCTGTTCCTGCTGTTCAGCGCGGCCGGAGCGGTCATCGAGAACGGTGTGCTGTACACGGCGACGTACGGCTTCGACTGGGACGGCCCGCTGCAGAGCAACTTCTTCAAGTTCTTCGGGATCGGCGTCGCGACGCTGTTCCGCTTCTGGTCGTACCGCACCTGGGTGTTCCGGACGCTGCCCGCGCGCGAGGCCGTGCAGACGGCGGAATCGTTCCTGGAGCAGCGACGGGCGGAGCAGCCGGACCGCGTCGGCAGCTGAGGCAGCGCGGCACGGCCACTCACGGCACCGGGGTCCACGCCCCCTGGGCCCCGGTCCGCTCAGCGGATCGGGCGCTCGTGCTCCCTGGGGCCTTCCTTCAGGCGGCGCGCCTCCCGGCTCAGGAACAGCGCGAAGACCGGCGGCTGCTGCTGGAGCAGCTCCAGCCGGCCGCCGTCGGCCTCCGCCAGATCCCGGGCCACGGCCAGCCCGATGCCCGTCGAGTTCCGGCCGCTGATCGTCCGCTCGAAGATCCGCGCGCCGAGATCGGCCGGTACGCCCGGGCCCTCGTCGGTCACCTCGATGACCGCCTGATTGCCGGTGACGCGGGTGCGCAGGGCGACCGTGCCGCCGCCGTGCATCAGAGAGTTCTCGATCAGCGCGGCCAGTACCTGGGCCACGGCGCCCGGCGTGCCCACGGCCCGCATGCCCTGCTTGCCGGAGCAGACGATCGCCCGTCCCGCACTGCGGTATGCGGGGCGCCACTCCTCGATCTGCTGCTTGACGACCTCGTCGAGGTCGAAGGCGACGGCGGAGCCGGTGCGGGGGTCGCGGGAATTGGTGAGCAGCCGCTCGACGACGTCCGTGAGCCGCTCCACCTGGCCGAGCGCGACGCTCGCCTCCTCCTTCACCGTCTCCGGGTCGTCGGTGGCGGAGATCTCCTCCAGCCGCATGGAGAGCGCGGTCAGGGGCGTACGGAGCTGGTGCGAGGCGTCTGCGGCGAGCCGGCGCTCGGCGGTGAGCATCCGGGCGATCCGCTCCGCGCTGGAGTCCAGGACGTCCGCGACCCGGTCCAGCTCCGGGACGCCGTACCGCCGGTGGCGCGGTCGGGGGTCGCCCGAACCGAGGCGCTCGGCGGTCTCCGCGAGGTCGGTGAGCGGTGAGGCGAGCTTGTTCGCCTGCCGCAGGGCGAGAAGGACCGCGGCGACGACGGCGAGCAGGGCCACCGCGCCGATGATCATCAGCGTACGGCCGACCTCGCGGGTGACGGTGGAGCGGGACTCCTCGACGGAGACGCTCTCGCCCTGCTCCCCGGTGACGGTGGAGTGGATCACACTGCCCGACGGCTGCTCGCCGATCTCGACGGGGCCACTGCCGGGGATGCGGATCAGGGCGTACCGATCGGGCCCCATCTGCTCGGCGAGCGCGCCGGTGTCGACCGGCTCCCGCTCCGCGACCCGCGACTCGACGATGCTGAGCAGGCGCAGCGCCTCGGAGTCCACGCTCTCCTGGGCGCTGTTGCTGATGGTGCGCGTCTCGACGATGACGAGGGAGACCCCGAAGACGGCGATGACGACGAGCACCACGGCGAGTGTGGAACTGATGAGACGGCGGCGCACGGTGCTGCCCTCCGGGCGGGGTGACGCGATGACGAGTGCGACTTCGAGCGTACGGGGCCGTGGGGGGCGGCCCCGGTGTCCGTCCTCGAACGCCGGGTGTCCGTCCTCGAACGCCGGGTGTCCGTCCTGAACGCCCCCTACGCCCTGCGGCGTGGGGGGACCCACAGACGGGCCGTGCGTGTGCCCGGTACCGTCGCGGCGGCCCGCGTGTCCGTCCTCGAACGCCGGAAAGGCCGGGAATTGCGCCCCGCACCCTCGCAGCGGCCCGGATGCCGCCGGGTCAGCTCTTCTCGAAGCGGAAGCCGACGCCTCGCACCGTCGCGATGTAGCGCGGGTTGGCCGCGTCGTCGCCGAGCTTCTTGCGGAGCCAGGAGATGTGCATGTCCAGGGTCTTGGTGGAGGACCACCACGTGGTGTCCCAGACCTCGCGCATCAACTGGTCGCGCGTGACGACCCGGCCCGCGTCCCGCACCAGGACCCGGAGCAGGTCGAACTCCTTGGCCGTGAGCTGGAGCTCCTCGTCGCCCATCCAGGCGCGGTGCGACTCGACGTCGATCCGCACACCGTGCGTCGCGGGCGCGGCGGCCGGCTCCGTGGCGCCGCGGCGGAGCAGGGCGCGGACCCGGGCGAGCAGCTCGGCGAGGCGGAACGGCTTGGTCACGTAGTCGTCGGCGCCGGCGTCCAGGCCGACCACCGTGTCCACCTCGTCGGCGCGGGCGGTCAGCACCAGGATCGGCACGGTGTGCCCGTCGGCACGAAGGCGGCGGGCCACTTCGAGGCCGTCCATTCCGGGCAGCCCGAGGTCCAGTACGACCAGATCGACCCCGCCCTTGAGCCCCGCGTCGAGGGCGGTCGGACCGTCCTCGCGGACCTCGACCTCGTAACCCTCCCGGCGCAGCGCGCGCGCCAGTGGCTCGGAGATGGATGCGTCGTCCTCGGCGAGCAGTACACGGGTCATGGGCTGATGGTAGTCCGCGGGAGGGACGGGCTGGAGGGTGATCCACAAGGCCTGCGGCTGTGGGATGAGATCCTGTGTGGGACCTTCGATTCTGGGCAGACAGTTCCCCCAGAGCCTGTGATCCGCGTCTCAAGCCCTTCCATATCCCCTGGTGTCGTGGCGTATGGTGGCTTAACGCCTTTAGCACTACCCGGGGACCTTTGGCTGCATTCGCACCAAGGGTCTCTTTTCTGCACGGGCCCGGTCACCACCGGGCCCGGAACAGTGAATGACCTATGGGCCGGGCCCTTACGCGCGTCGCCGCGCGGCGGGGCGTGGATCCCGGTGCGAACGTGTCCCTCGCCTTCGTGTGCCAACGAAAGACGGGCCCCTCGGGCGTGGGGCGGGACCGCTCCGAGCCGGTGCCGGCCGCCCCCACCGGGCGCACAGAACCGCGTACGACGCGGCGCGTCCCGAGCAGCAAGGATCGACATGGCGTCCAGCCTGACGAGCGCTTCGACCGGCACCGCCGGCTACGAGAAGGCGTTCCTCGGCCACCCCCGCGGCCTGGCCAACCTGTTCATGACCGAGATGTGGGAGCGCTACAGCTTCTACGGCATGCGGGCCCTGCTCGTGCTCTACCTGGCCACCAACGTGGCCGACGGTGGACTCGGGATGAACGACGCGACGGCCGTCGCGATCTACTCCGTGTACAACGCGATGGTCTACCTGCTCGCCCTGCCGGGCGGCTGGCTCGGCGACCGTCTCTGGGGCGCGCGCAAGGCCGTCGCGGTGGCCGGTGTCATCATCATGACCGGTCACTTCCTGCTGGCGGTCCCGGCGCAGATCTCCTTCTTCATCGGTCTCGCGTTCATCGCGATCGGCTCCGGTGTCCTCAAGGCCAACATCTCCACGATGGTCGGCCACCTGTACCCGGACAAGAACGACTCGCGCCGCGACGGTGGCTTCACGATCTTCTACATGGGCATCAACCTCGGTGCCTTCGTCGCCCCGCTGACCATCGGCTGGGTCGGCCAGAAGGTCAGCTGGCACCTCGGCTTCGCCATGGCCGGTGTCGGCATGGCCATCGGTCTGCTCTTCTACTTCCTCGGCTTCCGCAACCTGAACCCGGAGTCCAGCCGCGTCCCGGCGCCGCTCGACGCCGCCGAGCGCTCCGCCGTGCTGAAGAAGGCCCTGATCTGGCTGGGTGTCGCCGCCGCCGCGTACGCCGTCATCGGCCTGGCCGGCGTCTTCACCATCGACTGGGCGCTGTGGCCGCTGACCATCCTGGGGCTGGGCCTTCCGGCCTGGTACCTGATCCGCGTCAAGCGGGACAAGGACCTCGAAGAGGTCGAGCGCAGCCGGATGTCCGCGTACGTGTGGTTCTTCGTGGCCGCCGCCGCCTTCTGGGCGATCTACGACCAGTCCGGCTCGACCCTGTCGCTGTTCGCCAAGAACAACACCGAGTCCACGCTGTTCGGCTTCTCCTTCCCGGAGAGCTGGTTCCAGTCGCTGAACCCGCTGTTCGTGATGGCTCTCGCCCCGGTCTTCGCCTGGGTGTGGGTGGCGCTGGCGAAGCGCTCCAAGGAGCCGAGCACGCTGACGAAGTTCGCCTTCGGCCTGGTCCTCATCGGCGCCTCCTTCGGCGTCATGATGCTGGCGCAGGGGGCGGCGGGCGACGCCAAGGTGACCCCGATGTGGCTCGTCTCGGTGTACCTCATCCAGACCGTCGGTGAGCTGACGCTCTCCCCGGTCGGCCTGTCGCTGACCACCAAGCTGGCACCGCAGAAGTACGCCTCGCAGATGATGGGCGTCTGGTTCCTCGCGGTGACCGCGGGCAACTCGGTCGTCGCACTGCTTCAGCTGATCGGCACCCCGACCGACACGCAGGGCTGGTTCGCCAGCCTGGGCGCGCTCGCCGCGGTCGCCGGTGTCGCGATCTTCATGTACCGCAAGAAGGTCCAGCCCCTCATGGGCGGCGTGCACTGACGCACTCCCCTTCACGGGACCACGGGACCGGCCCGGCACGCACTCGCGTGCCGGGCCGGTCCCGTTCGCTGAAGCGTGTCGTGAGACCGCCTTCGCCTACCGCGTGCCGCGCAGCCTGCGCCACGGTGTGAACGTGAAGACCGCGCCGCCCAGCAGGATCACCGTGCCCGCCGCGAGGGCGAGGGCGTGGAGGGCCTCGCCGTCCTCGGCGCCGGTGTCGGCCAGGCCGCCGCCCGAGGCGTCGCCGCCGCCCGCCGAGCCGGAGGCGGAGCCGCCCGATGCGCCGCCCGGCTGGGCGGAGGTGTCGAGTTCGAGCGAGACCCCGACATTCGCGGGCGGGGTACAGGTCGTCGTCGTACCGAGGGCCTTGACCGTGAGGACGCCCGGGCTGAGCGTGGACTTTCCACTGGCGCCCGGCTTGTACGTACCCGTCAGGTCGGGGATCTCGATCGGGTCGCCGGCCTTGATCTCCTCCTTGTTCGTGGGGCCCTCGACGTGGACGAAGCCCGTGTCCGCGCCGCCGAGCTTGACCTCCATGGACGGCTTGACCGAGTCGGGCGGGATGGTGGCCGGGCTGTCCATGACGGACTTGGAGAACTTCACGGTGAGGTCGAAGTCGCCGCCGTTCCTCTTGGCGTTGATCTTGACGGGGGACACGGCGTTCTTGTCACCGATGGGGGTCTTGCAGGAGTAGGCGACCTGGACCTCCTTGCCCTCGAAGTCGGTCTGGCCGCCACCGCCGCCGGTGCTGCCGCCGGACGTGCTGCCCCCGGAGTCGCTGCCGCCGGAGCTGCTCGTGCCGCCGGTGTCACTGCCGCCCGAGCTGGTGCCGCCCGCCGTCGAGCCGCCGGAGTCGCTGCCACCGCTGATCAGGCCGCCCGTGGTGGGCAGCCCACCGGTCGTACCGCCGGTCGTCGGCAGACCACCCGTCGTACCGCCGGTCGTGGGCAGACCGCCGGTCGTACCGCCCGTCGTGCCGCCCCCGCCCTCCGTCACCTTGATCGTCGCACCGGGCTGCACCGTCTCCTTCGGCGAGCACTTCGTGTCCGTCGAGATCGGCTTGGAGACGTTGATGTTGTACTTGTCCGGCGTCAGCGTGATCTCACCCGGCGCGGTCAGCTTCAGCTTGCCCTTCATGTCGGGCAGCACCATCGGGCTGTTCTTCGGGATCGGCGGGTTCTGCCGTGGTCCGTCCATCGCCAGGTCCCCGGTCTGCGCCCCGGCGACCTTGATCGTGCCGGTCGGTTTGACCGTGTCCTTCTCCAGGTCGAGGACGTCGGGGTTCTTGGACGCGGCCTCGACGGTCTTCCAGACCACCTCGATCTCGTCGCCGACCTTCGCCTCCGCGGGCGCGGTGATCTGCACCTTGGTGGTGCCCTGGACGGGCGGCAGGCCGGAGATCGCCGGGGGAATGCACTCCGTCTTGTACGACACCTCGGCGGCGTGGGCCGGTCCCGCGGTCAGCAGGATCCCCGCGCCGCAGAGCATGAGCGCGACCCCTGCCGCGCTCATCCTCCGTTGCGTGCTCACGTGTGTCCCTTCGTCGTGGGTCGGTTCTCTGACGGTGCGGAGTCCGGGGTGAACCACGGCAGTGCCACCGTGGTGGTGGGTACGGTCCGGCCGGCCGCCGGTGCCGGGCCCGGGGTGCCGGGCGGTGCGCTCCGGTGGCGGCCGCTGCCCCGGTGCGGCCGTACGCGGTCCACGACCGCCATACCGATCCGGAACAGCGCGGCCGGTACGACGACGGCCAGCAGCAGCCAGAAGAGCGTCACGCCCCACGGGCGGCCCACGCCCCAGGGCTGCTCGGCGAGCACCTTCGAGCCGTACTTCACGGAGACCTGGTAGTCGCCGTGCGCCCCCGCCGACAGCTGGACGGGCAGCTTGACCTGGGCCTTCTTCCCCGGCTGGATGGTGCCGCGCCACTGGCGCTCCTCCCACTGCGGGGCGAACACGCCGTACGCGGTGCCGACCTGGAAGACGGGGTTCTCGACCGGGGCCGAGCCGAGGTTGCCGACGGTGAAGACGAGCTCACGGCTCGGCGGGGCGCCGAACCACACGAGCAGCCCGCTCGAGCCGCGCAGCTCGACGGTCGCGAGCACCGCGAGCTTTCCGCCGCCGGTGGGCTGCGGAAGCGGGGCGGTGGGGTGGCCGGCGACGGTGAACGGAGCGTCCACGGTGGCCTGTTCCCCGGTGACGGTGGCCACGTGCACCACGCAGGGGCAGGGTTTGGGGGGCTCCGCGACCGGCACCTTCTTGCTGAAGGCGCCCTTGGCGTCGGTGGTGACGGCGCGGCCGTCGGCGTTGGCGCAGGAGTTGGTGCCGCCGATCACGCCTCTGTCGGGCGTGGACTGGCCGCAGATCAGCATCATCAGCAGGGCATTGGGGCGCCAGCCGGTGCCCCGGACGGTGATGTCGCCGCCCTTGCCTGCCTGTTGGGCGGAGAGGGTGACGGCGGGCTTGCTCTCGGCCGCGGCGGCGAGCGGAGCGGGGCCGCAGGCGAGGGCGAGCGCCGCGGTGAGGAGCGCGGTGAGCAGCACCGCGAGCGCGCGCAGGGGGCGCCGGCGGCGGGCCCCTCCCCTCCCCGGCCCTTCCCGCAGTGTCGACTTGCGGCTCCGCCGCGTGCGGGGGCAAGCCTCGAGCCCCCCTGAGAACGTGACCGGTACCGCCCGGTCGGCCCGCGTGTCCGTCCTCGGACTCCCCCTACGCCCTGCGGTGTGGGGGGACCCCCAGACGGGCTTGACCACGGGTCGCATGCGTGTGCCGCCGTTCACGGTTGGGCCCCCACCTTCGCCGGTCGCCGTTCGGTGCGCTTCAGTCGCAGGGCCGCCGTCCCGGCCGCCGCCGCGGCGAGGGCGAGCGCCGTGCCCGTCGCCGCGGCCCAGGGGACGTACACCGCGGAGGCCGTCGCCTCGCCGCGGGCGCCGCCCGACGCGGTCACCCGGAGGGTGACGTCGACGGAGTCGAGGGCGGGGGGATCGGGCCAGGGTTCGGTGAGTTCGACGCGCCGGCCGGGGAGGAGCTCCAGGGGCAGCGGGCGGGCCGGGCGCGAGAGCAACTCGCCCGTGAGCCCGTCGGCGCGGACGGCCAGACGCGGGGCGAGGACCGTGTTGCCGCGGTTGACCAGCGCGTAGTGGATGCGTCGGCCGTCCACGCGGACGTCCTCGACGGTGAGCGCGGCGAGCGTCGGGCCCGCGACCCGTACATGGACGCGTACGCCCACCTCGCGGCCGCCCGCCGTCGCGACGATCGCGGCGGGGTGGTCGCCGGGCGTCGCGGAGGCCGGAACGGTCACGGCGAAGGGCACATCGGCGCGGGTGCGCGGCGGCACGGTCACCTGTTCCGCGGCGAGCGCGATCCATCTGCCGGTGCCCGTGCGGGAGGAGGCGTCCACCGCGAACTCACCGTTCTTCGCGTTGTACGCGCCCGCCCCGCGCAGCCGTACGGTCAGCGGCTCGGCACCCCGGTTCGTCACGGACAGTCTGTCCTCCATCACCGTGCCGGGCGAGCCCTCCAGATAGACGTACGGTCTGCCGCCCGTCGCGGGCTCCGCCGTCCAGCCGGGCCCGGCGCCGGGCGCGGCGGACACGGGCGCGGGCGCGGGCGCAGGCGCTGTCGCTGTCGCTGTCGCGGACAGCACGCCCAGCAGAGCTGCGGCGGCAACAGTGATCACGGCTCCTCCGCGGTCAGCTCACGGACCGTGCGCCGCGACGGGTCAGCCACAGCACACCCGCCACACCGGAGAGCAGCACGGTGCCGCCGAGCGTGCCGAGCGCGACCGCCGAATCGAGCGGACCGGTCCTGGGCAGCTCGCCGGAGCCCGAGGCCGACTGCGCACCGCCCGCGCCGCCCGAGGCCTGGACGTCGAGTTCGAGCGACGGCTTCGGGTTGTTCCTGGGCGTGCACGTGGTGGTCGTACCGAGCGCCTTGATGGTCAGCACGCCCGCGGTGAAGGTGACCTTGCCCGTCTTCTTCGGGGTGTACGTACCCGTCAGGTCACTGATCTTGATGGGGGTGTTGGCGGGGATCGCCGCGGGGTTCGCGGGCCCGGACACCTTCACCGTTCCCTCGTCCGCACCGCCCAGCTTGATCAGCGCGCTCGGGTTCATCGCGCCCTTGCCGAGCTCGACCGGGCTGGACGAGACGCCCTTCTCGAACGTCATCGTGAGCTTGTAGTCGCCACCGCTCTTGACGGCCTTGATGTCGATCGGCGACACGGCACCCTTCGGTCCGATCGGCGTCTGACACTGGTAGTCCACGTCCACGACATCGGCATGGGCGACGGGGGCGGCCATCAGCACCACCGAGCCCGCCACCGCCGCTGCCAGCGTGAGAGCTGTCCGCTTCTGGTACGACACCTCGAGTTCCCCTCATGCCGGAAAGCCGCCTCACGTTACTGACGACACATCAGATCGGGCGCTCAAGGTACGCCTGGGCCCTGATGGAGGGAAGACAAAGAGCACGGCGGATCGCCGTGCTCTCACAACAGCTTCAAATACCGGTTCGAAGCGCGGCGTTACGGCCGCTACGAGGGAGCCGCCAGCTCCGCCCACACCGTCTTGCCGGGCAGCCCGGCGGTGCGCAGCACTCCCCAGTCCAGACACAGCCGCTGCACGATGAACATCCCGTGCCCGCCGGGCCGCCCCGCACGGTGCGGGGTGCGCGGCGCCGGCTGCCCGGTGCCGCGGTCGGAGACCTCGAGGCGCAGCACCTTCGCGTCGCTGGAGACCCGCAGCTCCTCCGGCCCCTCCGCGTGCAGACAGGCGTTGGTGACCAGCTCCGACACGACGAGCAGGACGTCCTCGGCGGCGGCTCTGCGGTCGGCGGACGCGGCCGGCAGCCAGCCCCAGTCGTAGAGGGCCTGCCGGGTGAAGTCGCGCGCGAGCGGCACGATGCCGCTGGCGCTGCCCAGGGGAAGAGTGCGCACCCGGCCGTGGGGCCCGCGGGACGGGGCCTCGACGGCGCTCGGCTCCGGGCCCTCGCCGTCCGACTCGTGGCCGCGGTCGCCCGGCGGATGCTGCCGGGTCGTGCTCATCAGCGCTTCACCTCACCGATTCACCGGTTCGCGATGGTTTCAGTACACAGAGTGCAGGAACCTGCACAGTCCGCGGGGGTCTTCTGCCCGGCCGTATCGCGACAACACCCGTCACGTGGCCCTCGGCGGTGATCAGTCGGTCAGTGCCGCTCCGAGCGAGTCATGGACGGTGAAGACCGCCTCGGCGCCGGTGATCTCGAAAACCCTGGCCACCACGGGAAGCATCCCTGCGAGGTGGACGCCGCCACCCGCCGCCTCGGCCTTCAGCCGGGCACCGAGGAGCACATTGAGTCCGGTGGAGTCGCAGAATTCGAGATGTGAGCAGTCCACCACCAGGCGTGTGCGACCTTGCTCCAGCGCTTCCTCGAGTGGCGCACGCAACAAATCGGCCGTGTGGTGATCGAGCTCACCTGCCGGTGTCACGACCTCACTCCGACCCTCGGTGCGAACTTCGACCCGAAGTCGGCCCCGATTCGCGCTGCCGACCGTCCCGCGGTCCATGAACGTCCTCTTCGCCGATGCCGTTGACGTTCGGAAAACATTACGCCTTCTCTACAGCCCATCGGTACCCGAACTCCCCCATAAACCAGACATATATGACATTTGACACTTGCAACCTTCGGCAAAGAGCGGGTAGGGCTAGTACGGACACCACCAACACGGCCGGCTTTGGAGGCGCCGCACACCGCAGCGACACGTACGGCATCGGCAGCCTTATGCCGACAACGATGGAGGACACCCATGTCACCCCGGCTCGACGAAACGCGTACCCCCCACGCGCCGTCGAAACGCCCGAAGCTTGACCCGGCAGAACCCACGCATCTCGAGCACGACGCGCACACCACGCACGCCGACCCCCTGGACGATCTCGAACTCCCGGCGATCCCGCCCTTCGACGAAGTCGGACCGGTGGACGCGCGGGCCCTCTCGAAGACGCTCTTCGCCCGCCTCGAAGTCCTCGAGGAAGGGACCCACGAGTACGCGTACGTCCGCAACACCCTCGTCGAACTCAACCTGGCCCTGGTCAAGTTCGCTGCCTCCCGGTTCCGGTCCCGCAGCGAGCCGATGGAGGACATCATCCAGGTGGGCACGATCGGCCTCATCAAGGCCATCGACCGCTTCGAGCTCAGCCGGGGCGTCGAGTTCCCGACCTTCGCGATGCCGACCATCGTCGGCGAGATCAAGCGCTTCTTCCGGGACACGTCATGGTCGGTCCGCGTCCCGCGGCGACTCCAGGAGCTCCGCCTCGATCTCGCGAAGGCCGGTGACGAACTGGCCCAGCAGCTCGACCGGTCCCCCACGGTCGGGGAGCTCGCCGACAGGCTCGGCATCAGCAACGACGAGGTCGTCGAGGGCATGGCGGCGAGCAACGCGTACACCGCGAGCTCACTGGACGCCCAGCCGGAGGAGGACGAGACCGAGGGCGCCCTCGCGGACCGCATCGGCTACGAGGACCACGGCCTCGAGGGAATCGAGTACATCGAGTCCCTCAAGCCGCTCATCGCCTCGCTGCCGTCGCGCGATCGCAAGATCCTCTCCCTCCGCTTCGTGGCGGGCATGACCCAGTCGGAGATCGGGGACGAGCTCGGCATCTCGCAGATGCACGTGTCGCGGCTGCTGTCGCGGACGCTGCGCAGGCTGCGCAAGGGCCTCACGGTCGAGGAGTGACCGCTGGGCCACCCCAGCGCACCGCACCCCTTCCGAAGGGCCCATTCCGTCAAGGGATGGGCCCTTCCGCCTTATTGACGGTGCGGTCCGGTATGGGCCACATTGAGCCCCGGGGCTCTGGGGGGACGACATGGCTTTTGGGGTGGGGTTACCGGCGCTGGAAGCGCGGATGCGCGAACGGCTCGGCAGGGAGTGTCTGTACGTGCCGTCGTGCCGTCTCGGGCTGTACGTGGCGCTGCGCCACTGGTGCCGGCCGGGCGGCCGGGTGCTGATGTCCCCGGTCAACGACGACGTCATCTTCTTCGTGGTGCTCGCCGCCGGGCTCCGTCCCGTCCAGGCACCGCTCGACCCACGGGACGGTTCCCTCGATACGGCAGCCGTCCCCGCATCCGTGTGGCGCGGACTGTCCGCGGTCCTCACCACGAATCTGTACGGGAATCCCGACCCGGCACCCGAACTGCGCGCCCGCTGCGATGCGTTGGGCATCCCCCTGCTGGAGGACGCGGCGCACGCGATCGGGTCGCGGGTCGGCGGCCGGCCGGTCGGAGCCTACGGAGACGCGTCGGTCTTCAGCCTCTCCAAGCACACGGCGGCGAAGACCGGCGGCTTCCTGGCCGTCGCCGACCCGGCGCTGCGGGGCGCGCTGGCGGAGGCGCGCGACGACCTGCTCGTACCATCGCGGCTCTCGTCCGAACTCGCCTATGCGTTACGGCCGTACGCGGAGGCAGGCGTGCGCGGCCTGCGGCTCGTGCGGGCCGCGCGGGCGGTGATGCGGCTGCTCGGGATGGAGGAGCGCGAGGAGATCCGCATGCCGCTGCGGGCGGGTGAGCTGAAGCAGGCGGTGCCGCAGGCGCCCGCGCTCGGGCCGTTCCACTCCTGGGTACGGGTCGACATGCACGACTACCGGATCGCTCCGGGACCCGCACGGCACAGACGCACCGCCCGGCTGCTGTACCGGCTCGACGACCGTCTCGCGGCCCATCTCGCCGGTACGGAACGGCTGGTGGCGAGCCCCTGGGGCGTACGCCGACCCGAAGCCGGCCCCACCCAGCCGCTGTTCCGCGTCCCCCTCCTCGTCGAGGACCGCGACGCCGCGATCGCCGCGCTGGCCCGCCACCGCATCACCACCGGCTACCTGTACGACCCGCCCCTCGACGACTACGCGTCCGAGCTCTTCACGGACCTGTCCCCGTCACCCGAACCGGCCCGCTGGTTCGCCCGCCACGCCCTGCCCGCGGACCCCCTCGATGCGGACCGGATCATCGCGGTGCTGCAGGAGTCGCGAGCGCGGCCGGCCGAGATCCCCTCCGCCTTCGGCGTCGCCGGGCCGACCGGTGGCTGATACGGCCCGGCTGCGCAGTCCGCAGGAGCTCGGGGAGGCACCGGCCGCACCGGAGACGGGCAGCGCGGGCAGCGGCGGGGACTCGATGTTCCGCAACGCCTACGCGCTGATGCTGTCGACCGGGGTGTCGGCCGCACTGGGGCTCGGGTTCTGGCTGGTGGCCGCCCGCTACTACACCGAGGAGGCCGTCGGGCAGGGCTCGGCGGCCATCGCCGCGATGAGGCTGCTCGCCTCGATCACGGCGACGACGATGATCGGCGCGGTGGTGCGGTACGTGCCGCGGGCCGGGCGGGCGACCGGACCGCTCGTGTGGCGGGCGTACGCGGCCAGTTCGGCCGTCGTGTGCGTCGCGTGCGCGGTCTTCCTGGTCACGCTGGACCTCTGGGGGCCCTCGTACGCCCCGCTGCGCGGACTCACCGCCGGGCTCGTCTTCACCGCCGCCTGTGTGGCCTGGGCGCTGCTGACCTTGCAGGACGGAGTGCTGACCGGGCTGCGCAAGGCGGTCTGGGTGCCCGCCGGCAACGCCGTGTTCTCGATAGGCAAGCTGCTGCTGCTCGCCGCGTTCGCCACCGCCATGCCCGTCCTGGGCGTCTTCGTCTCCTGGGCCGCGGCCATCGCCCTGTCCGTGCTCCCGCTCGGCTGGCTGGTCTTCCGCCGGCTCATTCCCCGCCAGGCCGCCGCCGACCGGGACCGTGAGCCGCCGCGGATGCGGGACATAGGGCGGTTCCTGGCCGGGGACTCGGTCGGGGCGCTGTTCTCGCTGGCGATGATCAACCTGCTGCCGGTGATGGTCGCCGTCCGTTTCGACGCCGCCCACAACGGCTTCTTCTACATCGCGTACACCGTCGGCGGGACCATGGAGTTCATGGCCATCAACATGGCCTCCTCGCTCACCGCGCACGCCTCGCACAGCCCGGAGACCCTCGCCGGGGGCGTGCGCGGGGCGCTGCGGCGGATGGTGATCCTGCTGGTGCCCGTCGTCCTGGTCCTCGTCGTGTTCGCACCGCAGATCCTCGCCCCGTTCGGCCCGGACTACGCCGACCACGGCGCGACCGTCCTGCGGCTGCTGGCCGCCGCCGCGCTGCCCCGCGTCGTCGTCGAGCTGTACATCGGGGTGCTCCGCGTCCAGGGGCGCACGGGTGTGCTGGCCGTGCTCCAGGGCGCGATGTGCACGCTGGTGCTGGGCAGCGCGGCGGTGCTGCTCGGGCCCGCCGGGATCTCCGGGGCGGGGCTGGCGATGGCGCTGTCGATGACGGTGATGGCCGTCGTGTCCGCACCGGGGATCAGGGCGGCGCTGGCGGGGCACGCCCCGGGGCCTTCCCGGACGGGCCGGATGTTCGCGCGGCGGCGCCCCGCTCCCGAGTACGGCACGACCTGGGCCCGCCGGGCCGCCGAGCGGCGGGTGGCCGTGGCCTCGGCCTCCGCCGCGGCCGCGGAGACCGGCGGATACGACGCGGAGTGGACGCGGGAGACCGTGTACCTGCGGGGCGTCCACGAGACGGCGACTTTGGCGTTCGGGATCCCCGTGCACGTGGCGGAACAGCCCTGTGATCCCGCCGGGCAGGCGGCGCGCGGAGACGAGTCCTGGCTCGCGACCTGGCTGTGGCTGCTTCTCGGGCTCGCCGCCGGGCTGTTCTGGATCCCGCTGCTGCGGGCCGACGACGTCACCGCCGGGCGGCTGTCCGGCACCGAACTGCTCCACGCTCTGCCCCCGGTCACCGTCACCGCAGGGGTCCTGCTGATCGTCGTCCACTGCGCCGCGGTGTCGCTGCAGCGGCTGCGGCCCGTGCTGCTCACCGCCGGCCTGCTGGCCACCGTCGCGGCGCTCCACAGCGCGCCGCTGCTGCTCGGCATCCGGCCCGAACCGGCCGGCGGGGCCTGGCTCGGGGCGCTCGCGGACCTGCTCGCGGACGTGGCCGGGCTGGACAGCCCGAAGGGCGTCCTGGCCGTCCTGCCGGCCGTGCTCCAGCTCCTGTGCCTGGCGCTCGCCGCCGTGTCGATGCACGCCGTCGGCGCACCGGAACGGCTCACGGCGGGCGCCATGTGGGTGCTGGCGGTGGCGGGCTGGGCGGCGCAGGACGCCGTCGCGGCGGCCGCGCTGCCGGTGTTCACCAGCTCCGTCGCGACGGCCGTCGCTTCGCTTGCGTACCGGCGCTTCAGCGGGTGGGGACGGGCTGCTCGAAATAGGGGTCCCGGCCGGCCGCGCGGTAACCCTCCAGGCCCGGGCCGCCGTTGACCGTCAGATCGCAGCCCGGGCCAGGCACCGCACGGTTCCAGTGCACCAGTGCCCGCACCCGCGGCAGGGTCGGGACGACCTCGGGGATACGGGCGTACCAGTCGCGCTGGCGCTGCGGCTGCGTCGGGTCGGGGGCGGTGGCGAACTCCGCCAGCATGACGGGCTTGCGGTCCGAGATGTTGGCACGCAGCCAGTCGTGGGAGGGGCGCTGGCTGCGGTCGAAGTCGAGCCAGTTCGGCGACTTGTGGCAGAGGTAGTAGTTGTACTGGTCCATGCCGATCCAGTCGACGTACTCGTCCCCCGGGTAGAGCTGCTTCATCAGCTCCGCGTTGCCGAGGTAGCCGGATACCGTCCACACCCACACCACGTTGTCGACGCCCAGCTCCTCGAACCGGTCGTGGAGGTGGCGGTAGGCGGCGACGAACTCCTCGGGGGTGCCCGCGCCCTCCTTGATGCGGAAGTCCGTCTCCTGGTCGAAGGAGACGAAGATGCGCTTGCCGTACGCCTTCAGTCGGCGGGCCTGCGGGTCGATGATGTCGCGGTCGTACTTCCCCGACGCGATGTTCTTCCAGCCGAGCTGGGTCTCGGTCCAGCCGTCGTGGTGCGGTTCCGTCCACACGGTGGACTCCCAGGCCAGCATCAGCAGCCGGTCCCGGCCGAGCTCCTGCTCGTCGGCGGTGAGCAGCTCTCCGTCGAGCGAGCTGTTCGACATGTCGTGGTAGTTGTAGACGAGATCGAGCTTGCGGCCGATCTTCTGCTCGAACGCGTGGACGGCTTCGGTGAGCGAGCCGCTCCGCGCGTACGGGACGTACGCCCCCCACCAGGCCCCGCACCGCGGCTCCAGCGTCTCCGTGGGGGCGCAGTCACCCTCCGGGAGCGTCCCCGAGGCCGCGTTGCCGGGCAGTCCATGGCCGCCCGGGGGCCCGGCATCGTCCTCCTTTCCGCCCCCGTCGGTCCGGGCGATCCAGACGCCGAGCCCGGCGAGCAACGCCCCGACGGCGGCCAGGACGAGCGCCGTGTACGTACTTCGGGACACCGTGGCGTGCCGCCCCGTCATCGGCCCCTCCAGGGGCCGGGCCGAGCACGCTCGGCCGCCCCTCTGGTGGCCGCGGGCAGCGGCACGCCGGGCAGCGCGGCGGCCACCGTCGCGAACGCGGCCAGCGACACCAGGAAGAGCGTCGCGGAGAACGCGTCCACCAGGAGCAGCGAGGTGGCGGTGAGCACCCCGAGCGACAGGCTGAGGGGCGCGCCCAGCGCCAGCGCCTCCAGCCGGGCGCCCGGGCGCAGCTCGCGCGGCTGCGGGAGCAGCAGCGCGAGCCCGGGTCCGAGGACGACGAACGCCAGCACCGGGATCCAGCGCAGCGGCGATCCGCCGGGCAGCGCGGTCGCGGCGAGTGCGACCCAGCCGGACGCGGCGAGCGCGGCTCTGGTCCATAGGTGGTTCGGCTGCATGGCGACCTCCACGTCACCGGGCGGATGCGGACGCAGGTACGTACTCGAGGACGAGCCCGTGCTCGCTCTCCTCCACCACGCGGAAGAGGGGGGACGCCTTCAGGCGGGCCGTGAGCGTGTCGAAGCCACCGGGGGGCAGATAGCCCTCGCCGGTGACCGCCTTCTCCTGGGTCGGGGTCAGGATCACGTACGCGATCCGGCCCTCGGGGATGCCGCGTGCCAGATAGCCCGCCGGGTCCTCGAGCATGCGCAGGTTCTCGGGCACGCCCTGCTCGGTGAAGAACCAGCGCTCGTAGTGGTCGTAGCGGTAGTACGCGCCCGGGAACGAGCCCGTCGTCGCGAGGACCAGCGCCCCGTCCGGGGCCCGGTCGTACGCCCGCTGCGTGAACGCGAGTTCCGCGGGCGGGGCGTAGTGCATGCCCTCCTTGCCGTAGTACGACGGCAGGAAGCCGGCCAGCAGGGCGGTGAGCGCGACGGGCAGGGCGACGACGGAGACCCGGCGCGCGGCCTTCAGGCCCCGCCCCGCGCCGCCGACCGCGGGGACGAGTGCGGCCGCCGCGAAGAACGCGGTCCCCGGCAGCCCGAAGAGGTAGACGCGGAAGAGCATTTCGCCGCCGTAGTCGTTGACGGCGAACATCGGGACTGGCGCGGCCACGGCCAGGAGCAGCGGCAGCGCGCTGCGGGTCAGCCGGCGCCGCAGCAGCACGGCCGAGCCGGCGAGCACGGCGAGCGCCACCACCATCAGGATGTTGGCGGTGCCGACGAGCTCGGGCCCGGGACCCGTCGGCTCGCCCGCGTACCCGGCACGGGAGTTGGAGAGCAGATCGCCCGCCGAGTCGCGCAGGGTGCCGAGCGTCTCCAGGAACAGCACCCGGCCCATCGTGAGGTCCCAGACCAGCATGATCAGTCCGGCGACGACGAGCAGCCCCCAGTTCCGGTAGCGGCGCGTGAGGCAGAGCGCGAAGAGCGTCGCGCACAGCATCACCGGTGTGAGCTGGTGCGAGGCGTTGATCGCGCCGATCAGCGGGGCGATGATCACGACCGCGACGGCTCGCTGCCGGGTGCCGGTGGGCGGTGGCACGGCGGCCGCGGCGGAGTCGAGCCTGCCGCGGTTGCGCAGCGGGCCCGCCGATCCGGGCCGGACGAAGTGCCGCACCACGACCGCGATCACGGTCAGGTAGAGCAGGTACGAGAAGCCCTGCGGGGAGAGATAGTCCTGGCCCACCCAGTTGGCGAGCTGGAAGATCCAGACGGCCGTCCACACGAGCCGCCAGTCGTCGCTGAAGGTGCGGTAGATCAGCACGAGCACCGGCAGGGTGAGCACGCCGAGCACGATGGGCGCCCAGTTGATGTACGAGGCGGCCCCCTCGACCCCGAAGGCCTTCACCAGGGCGGCGTTGAGGGAGAAGAAGCCCGGCCACTGGTCGTACGCGGACATGCCGCCGGACAGCTCGGCGCCCGGGTGGACCGCGCCCTCGGTGAGCAGCCGGGTGATCACCTCGTCGTGCTTGGAAGCCCAGGCGTAGCGCACGGAGTCGTACAGCACCGCGGGCGGTGCCTTGAGCGCGACGAGCATCGCGACGCAGTACGTGACCGGCCACCAGGGTGCGGTGCCGGCGCGCCTCAGGGCGACGAGGAAGCCGGCGGTGAGGAGGGCGAGCGCCAGATGGAAGGTGATCGGGAACCGGTCCAGCAGACCGTAGTCACCGATGTCGCGGAAGCCGATGCGGGGGACGGCGTGCAGCCACAGCCCCGCGGCCACGACCAGTGGCAGCCAGCTGAACAGGGTCTGCGGGCCGAACAGGTGGAGCCGTCTTCGGGCGGGCGGCGTGGGCGGCGCCCCGGTCGCGGTGTCGTCGTCCCGTTCGGCGGGGGGCAGCACGCTGCTCCCGGTGACCGGTGTGGGCACGCGTTGCTGCACGGTGCGACTCCCCCCACAGATGTGGTCGCGGCCGTCACGCCGCTGTCCCCTTCAGCGAAGTATAGGAACCTGGTTCGGTTTTGGGTGGCTCTCGCACATCTTCACCCGGCGAATTCCGGGCCCTTCACGGCCGCCCGCGCCCTCCGGTACAGCCGCCAGCCCATCGTCGGCAGCGAGTCCGGATACGGGGCGACACGCGCGCCCTCGCCGTCCATCCATGCCTCGACGTCGGCGACGGTGTGGCCGCGGCGCAGGATCAGCCGTGCGATGCGGTACGCCTCGTCCGTTTCCGAGCTGAGCGCGTGCCGCACGGCCACGGCGGACTCGTAGCCGGCGGCATGGGCGGCTCGGCGCACGGCCCGGCTGTTGTAGCCGTGCGGATAGGCCAGATGCCGCACCTCGTGGCCGAGGGTGTCCTCCAGGACCGCCTTGGAGTGGCGGAGCTCGTAGCGCAGCCGCCGTGCGCCGAGCGTGTCCAGCTGCGGATGCGTGACCGTGTGCCCGCCGACCTCCATGCCGTACTGCTCCAGCAGCGGTGCCTGCGCGAGCGTCATCATCGGCGCGGGTGGCAGCAGACTGCGCGGGCCGGGCGTGATGGCGCCGGTGGTGAGGTACGCGGTGGCGGGCAGCCCGCGTGATGCGAGTGCCTCGGCGGTGGGTCCCGGGAGATCGGCGAAGCCGTCGTCGAAGGTGAGCACGACGGGCCGGGGCGGCAGTTCGCCTCTCCCGGCGAGATGGTCGGCAAGCGCGCTGATCCTGACCGGGGTGCGGCCGCTCGCGACGATCGCGTCGAGCTGGGCGCCGAACTCCTTGGGGCCGACCGTGAATTCGGCGATCCAGTCGGGCGGGTCGTCCATGACGGCGTGGTAGAGGAGGACGGGGATGCACGGTGTCCGGCGGGTGGTTCGGCGTATGGTCATCGGCCCTCCCAGGGAAGCGGTGTGCCGCGTACCCGGCGCCGTGCCTTCACGTACCCGATCGGCCCGTACAGCATTCCCCGCCGCTCCAGGCGGGAGAGGCTGCGCGGCCAGGGGTGGCCGTGGGTGCCGTGCTCGCCGGGCACGCCGTCGCCGGCTTCACGGTGGGCGGTCATCGCCCGGGCGTGGGCGAGGCCGCGCGGGACCCGGGCGATGAGCGCCGGGAGCAGGGCGGGCCTGCGGGCGAGGAGCGCGGTGAGGTACGCGGTGAGCCCGGCGCCGTAGCCGTACGCCTGGTTCCGCAGGTCCTGCGGGGTCTCGCGGTGGTGGTGCCAGACGAGCGCGTCCGGGGTGTAGCGGAGCCGGTGCCCGGCGGCGAGGATCCGGACGAACGCGTACAGGTCGTCGCCCCCGCGGGCGGGCGTGCCGGTGCCGGTGGCGGGGTCGAAGCCGCCGACGGCCTTGAGCGCGCTCGTGCGGAACGCCATGTTGGCGCCGGAGCCGAAGCGGCCCGCGGTGAACGGGAACAGCGGCTCGTCGGCGGGCGGGCGCGCCGGATCGTAGGTGCGGGGCGCGAAGCCCTTGGCGAAGCCGCCGTGGCTCTCCAGCAGGATCTGCGCGGGCGTGGTGAGCCGCGCGGGGAGGATCAGGCCGGTGACGCAGCCGATGCGCGAGTCCTCGGCGAAGGCCGCGCTGAGCGCGGTGAGCCAGTGCGGATCGGCGATGACGTCGTCGTCGGTGAAGGCGATCACCGGGCCGCCGGCGGCTGCGATGCCCCGGTTGTGCGCGGCGGCGAGGCCGGGTACGGGTTCGCGCACGTAGCGGACCTGGTCGACGTACTTGTGCTCGACGAGGTCCCGGGTGGCGTCGGTGACGGGCGCGTTGTCGACGACGACGATCTCGAAGTCCGGGTGGTCCTGGGCGAGGAGGGAGTCGAGGGCGCGGGCGAGCTGCCCGGCGCGCTCACGCGTGGCGACGACGACGCTCGCGCGGGGCGGATCGCCGTACCACTCGGGCGCGGGCGCCCGCGTCCCGGCCAGCCGCTCCCGGGCGAGCGCGGCGAGCACATCGGCGGGGTCGGCGCCCTCGGGGACGGTGGCGGTGAAAGTGGCGACGGGCCGGCCGCGACGGCGCACGAGCACGAACGTGTCCCCGGCACCGAGCGGCGGCCCACCGGGCGCGGGCCGCAGCGCGAGCACATCATGGTCGGGCCGGCGGGCGGCCGTGCCCGCGACGGCGTCGGCGTCCGCGTCCGGGTCGGGCTCGCCGACGGCGTCGGCGCTCCGGGCTCCGCCTGTGCCGTGCGCGGCGGGCACGCCGGCCGGGCCGGCCTGCGTGGCCGTGGTGGCGTCGAGCGTGTCGAGGTCGAGTTCGGCGACCTGCATGCTGCGGAGTCCGTGCGGTCGGTGCGGGCTGTGCGGCATGTGCGTCCCCCCGATGCCGAGATGTGGATGCCGGTCAGCGGGCCCGCAGGCGGCCGACCTGGTTCAGCGTCTTCTGCGCGTAACCGGCGAGCCGTGGCCGGTTCCGTACGTAGCTGTGGGCGCGGCGGGCGGGCTCGCGGCTCAGCCAGTAGAGCGCCGCCCTGGCCCCGGGGCGCGTCGACGAGCCCTCGTGGACGCGGAGTTCGCCGGTCTTGAGAGATTCCTTGTACTCGGCGGCCCCCCGGCCGAGGTCGAGCATGCCGATGCCCTCGGCCGCGGCGGCCTCGGCCATCCGCAGATGCAGGACCAGCCCCGGCGAGTACTTGGCGAACTCGGTGTCGTACGACGGGAACCAGCAGCTCAGCACGGTGCGCGAGCGCAGCCCGAAGTGCGCGGCGACGGGCCGGTCCGCGGCGTACAGCACGGACAGCACTCCGGAGCAGCCGGGCGTCCGGGTCGCGTGGAGCCGCCGCACCAGCGTGCTGATCCACTCCTGCGCGAAGCGGTCGCGGCGGCCGGTCCTGCGGTACTGCGCGGACTTCCACTCCATGAGCGTCCGCAGCGCGGCCGGATCGCGCTCGTCGAAGACGAACCGCGTCTCCCCCGCCTGACGCCCGAGCTTGCGCTCCTTGGCGGTGGTCGTCCGGTGGAACTTGGGCGACTGGGCGCGCAGCCGCTCCTCGTACGCCGCGTACCCCTCACCGACGTCGATCACCGGAGAGGCGAACTCCTCGACGCCGTCCGGCACGAAGAGGGTCTGCCCCGCCTCCAGGTTGTCGAACTCCCACGCGGACAGCGCGCACGCGCGGAGCAGATCACGGGAGGCCAGCCGCAGCCCGGGACGCAGCACCGCGCCCTGGCAGTCGGACACGCCGAGCCCGATGGCCCGGCCGTGCCCGAACGGCCCTCTCTCGTAGGGGAAGAACCCGGCCGGCCCCCCGTCATCCGTGATGACCGCGACCCGCGCCCCGGGCCGTACACCCGCGACCGCCAGGGTGAACTCCGGCTCCATGAACGGATTGGCGGGGGACCCGGACTTGGCGCGCAGCTCGCGCCAGGACTCGATCTCCCCCTCGTCCAGCTCCCCGGGCTTCACGACACGAATGTGCACACCGCTCAACACGACCCCCCGGCCCCCGGTCTTCCCCCTTGAGCTTCCCCGGACAGGACGGTACCGGCCGAAATCCCCCTGGGATAGGGAGAGAAGGTCAAGCCGTGACCAAGCCGTGAAGCAATGTGAAGCTCTGTGAAAGGTGGGGCGAACGGGACGGAGTGCACGGGGTGCGGCTCACGCCCCCAGCGCCGCCCGCACGGCCGCCTCCGCATGCAGCCGGGTCGTCGCGAAGACCGGAACGGGACTGTCCTCGGGGCGGATCAGCAGCTCGATCTCGGTGCAGCCGAGGACGACCCCTTCGGCGCCACGGTCCACCAACTCGCCGATGACCCGCTGGTACGCGCGTCGCGACTCCTCCCGTACGACTCCGAGGCACAGCTCCTCGTAGATGACGCGGTGCACCTCGGCGCGGCCCGCCGCGTCCGGGGTGAGCACCTCGAGTCCGTGCCCGGCCAGCCGGTCCCGGTAGAAGTCCTGCTCCATGGTGAACGCCGTCCCGAGCAAACCCACCCGCTCGATCCCCGCACCCTTCACCGCCTCGGCGGTCGCGTCACCGAGGTGCAGCAGGGGAACGTCCACGGCGTCCGCGACCTGGCCGGCGACCTTGTGCATGGTGTTCGTACAGATGAGCAGCAGCTCCGCGCCGGCGGCCTCGAGCCCGCGGGCGGCCTCGGCGAGGATCTCCCCGGCCTTCTCCCACTCTCCCGCGACCTGCAGTTGTTCGATGTCGGCGAAGTCGACGGAGTGCAGGATGCAGCGGGCGGAGTGCAGCCCGCCGACCCGCTCGCGCACGAGCTCGTTGAGGAGGCGGTAGTACTCGGCGCTGGACTCCCAGCTCATGCCGCCGATCAGGCCTATGGTCTTCATGGCCTCACCCGATGTCCATCGTGAAGGTCGACGTGCTGCCGTCCTCGGCGGTCAACGTGACCGGCCCGAACGTGATGACCGGGATCGAGCTGCCACCCGACCCCCGGTAGAAGCCCGCGGCCTTGGTGATCCTGACGGCCAGAGCGGCGAGCGTCGCCGCCTGCTGCTCGTCGGCGTCGACCTTCGGCTCGGTGAGAGCGAGATGGCCGTGAGCCTCCGCCCAGTCGCGGACGGCGCGGGCGTCGCGGCTCATCTCGGGGAGGACGCTCTGGTTGGCCCATGCCCAGAGCCACGAGCCCGCCGCGGGGTTGTAACTGCCGAGGATCTGCGCCGGCGCGGTCGCGACCTTGTCGGGGAACGTCCAGGTGATGACACCGGTCCGCTGATCAAGCCCCCACCGGTCCGCCGAACCGAGCCCCCAGGACATGTGGGCGCGGGCCAGCTGCTCGATCATGTCCTCGCCCTGCAGGAGCAGGGTGGTCAGGTCTGCCTGATCGACCTGATCGACACTTGTCGCGGTGCTCTCCGGTTCCGGCTTGCGGGCTCGCTTGAACATTCCCATGCCGCGGAGTCTGCCAGGTCCCGCAGACGATCAAGGTCCAGTACCTCACACAACGTCGAACCACGGCTTGTTCGCGGCCCAGTGCCTGACCCACCCGGGGTCACCGGTGGTGGACCCGAACTCCGCTCCGAACGGCACAGCGCCCTCACCGCAGATGTTCCAGATGTGTCCTCGATGCGGTCCGGTCACGATGCGGTGCCAGTACATCCCGCAGCCATCGGTGCCGAGCACGACCGACCCGTGTCGAAGACCTGGTCGAGGACCGGCTCGATCTCCTCGAACGGCCGGGAGTCCTCCTCCCACAGCCACGCCTCGGTCAGCGGGAACGGCCGGCTCAGGTCACGCGCCGGACGGTCGTCTCCCCAGTCGTCCGGCAACTCGGCCAAGGCCACCAGGCCGTAATCGGGCGGCCCCGAACAGGACCCGTCGGTTATCTCCGCCACGAACGTCCGGTACGGCCCGGGCAGGACGACGCCGTGCTCGGCCTCGAAGGCGTGCACCGCCTCCCAGCCCAGCGCCGACTCCCCACCGTCGTCAACGCCGACGGCGGCGCGCAGCGCAGCAAGACCCTCAGGGGAAGCGTCGACCGGCCGGCGCGGACGAGCAGGTGAGGATGTCCCGTCCAACGAGAAGGAGAAACAACGCCTCGTGCCGGGCCGAGGCCGGTAAGCGGAACGGCCGGGGGTGGAGCTCTCACCCCCGGACCGTCAGCCCCTCTTCGTCAGAAGCTCGTTCGCCTTGGCGAGCGCCGACTTCCAGGTGTCACGGGCCGCGGACAGCGCCGTGACGTTCTTCTCGATGAGCTTGTTCTGGTGCTCGGCCTCCACCGCCGAGTGGACACCGACGTAGTCCACCCGTTGCTTGCACTTCACATCCGTGGAAGCGACGGTGATCTCCCGCGGCTTCGCCGTTCCCGCGGCGTCGCTGTCCTTGCTTCCCCCGCCCCCCTCGCCGGCCGTCCACGCCGGATCGCCGGCGGCCGCCAGCGGGTCCTTGTAGTGGTAGCCCGACTCCTTCATGCAAGCGGCCCAGCGCTGGTTGAGGCTGCTGACCCGGGGGTCGTTGGCCGCCTGCTGCGAGGCCTGGAGGTTCACCTTGTTCAAGGTGGAGTCGAGGGTGGCGGCATCACCCAGGCCCAGCTTCCGGCGCGTCTCACCGAGACATCCGCCCTGGGGGACGTTCTTGCCGTTCACCGACGCTGGGCCTTCGCCCTTGTAGAGCGTCATCGCGGCGGGCGAGACGTTCTCGTAGTGCGCGCGCTGCCTCACGGTCTCCTGCTCGGCCTGGCGGGCCGTCATCCCCTTGGGAAGCGGGGGATGGTAGCCGAAGACGGCCACCGACTCGGGGTCGGTCACCCCGTAGAGGCGGGCGTTGGAGTTCAGGTTCCGGGGGGTCGGCGGCAGTGGCGCCGGCCAGTCGAAGCCGTACTCCTTCATGCAGTCGCCCGCCAGGGTGGCGACGGCCTGGCTGAGCGCCTCCCGCTCCTGCGCGGTGACGGTGTACGAGTCCACGGGGAGGCTGATGGCGACGCCGCCCCAGGTCTTCGACGCCTGCAGCTTGTAGGGCTGCGCATCGGCGGCGGGAACCTGGGGCTTCTCGCTGGACGAGCACCCCACGGCCGTCCAGGTGAGAGCGGCGACGAGCAGCAGTCCGCCCGTTCTGGTGCGTGTGATCATCATCCGGGGCAGTAGGCGTTGTTCTCGAAGCAGTGGGAGGAGATCGCGTTGTCGTCGCCGAAGACCGCCATGTTCTCCAGGTCCAGGCCGGGGTCGGCATGCGTCCGAGCGCCCGTGTAGTTCTGGCCGGTGTAGACGTCGATCGCGTTGACGTAGTCGCGGTTCTTGACCGACGAGATCGTGTTGTCGATCAGCACCGAGGTGCCGTAGTAGGTGGAGCCGGGGTAGCTGGTCTTGCTGTAGAGCGTGTCGTAGATGCCGCCGCCGAAGTCGGCGTAGCGGTAGAGACAGATCTCGCCGCCGTTGCTGCTCTCGCAGGAGCCGTTGTAGCTGCCGGCGCTGGCGGTCCCGGTGGCGCCGACGACCAGCGCGCCCGCGGCGGCCAGGACCGCGGCGACCCTCTTGAAGTTCGTCATGGTGGATTCCTCCTCGGTCAGGCGGGTCAGGACGGGCAGTAGGCGTTGCTGCTGAAGCAGTGCGACGAGATCGCGTTGTCGGTGGCGCCGTCCCAGAAGACCGCCATGTCCCACAGGTCCAGGCCCGGGTCGGCGTGCACGCGCAGGCCGGTGTAGTTCTGGCCGGTCCAGACCTCGATGGAGTTGACGTAGTCGCGGTTCTTGACCGAGGAGACTGTGTTGTCGATCAGCACCGAGGTGCCGTAGTAGGTGGAGCCGGGGTAGCTGGTCTTGCTGTAGATCGTGTCGTAGATGCCGCCGCCGTAGTTCGCGTAGCGGTATAGGCATATCTCGCCGCCGGCGCTCTCGCAGGAGCCGTTGTAGCTGCCGGCGCTGGCGGTCCCGGTGGCGCCGACGACCAGCGCGCCCGCGGCGGCCAGGACCGCGGCGGCCTTCTTGAGGTTCTTCATGGTGGATTCCTTCGGTTGGATCGGTCAGATCGGGCAGTAGGCGTTGCTGCTGAAGCAGTGCGACGAGGCGATGTCATCGCCGTAGCGGAGCCACAGGCCGGCCGGGAGGTACTCCAGCGTTCCCGTGTAGTTCTTGCCGGCGTAGAACCCGACGTTGTTGACGGTGTCCATGTTCTTGGCCGACGACATGGTGTTGTCGATCAGCGTGGACGTGCCGTAGTAGGTCGAGCCGTCGTAGTTCGTCTTGCTGTAGAGCGTGTCGTACAGACCGCCGGCGAACTCGTAGTTGCGGTACAGGCAGATCTCGCCGCCGTTGCTGCTCTCACAGGAGCTGTTGTAGCTGCCGGCGTTGGCGGTCCCGGCGGCGCCGGCGACCAGCGCGCCCGCGGCGGCCAGGACGGCGGCAGCCTTCTTGAAGTTCTTCACGGTGGATTCCCTGGCTAAAACAGGCAGTAGGTGTTGCTGCTGAAGCAGTGCGACGAGGCGAGGGCGATGCTTCACACCTTTGGCATGAACTTGATCCTCTTAACGTCGGCGGTCGAGTAGACCAGTCGACAAACACATCTCTCAAGGGTGACTTTAAGCCAAAGTGGCGGGAAATAAACGACGTTGACGATCTTCGGAACGTGATGTTTCACTGATGGGTACTCATGCCGCTGATCGGCGGCTCATCCACGGTCAACGGCGGGGAGACGGTGTGTCGGACGAAGGTCGGCGAGGCGGTATCGCACGTCGGCGCAGGGCAGTGACCATCCTGGCCGTGGGCGCGTTCGCGCTCTCCGGTGCCGGCCTGTGGGGTGCCTCCCTCGTGCAGTCGCCGGCGCAGGCCGCGGCGGAAGCCGCGCCTCCCGTGCCCGATGTCCTGACCGCGCCCGTCGAACGCCGGATCGTCTCCGACACCGTGGTGACCCGGGGAACTGTCTCCGCCTCGCAGACCGTCGACATCGCCCCCGCGGCCTCCGCGGCCGAGGGCGGCAAGCCGGTCGTCACCAAGCTTCTGGTTCAGGCCGGCAAGACCTTCAAGGCGGGCCAGGTCCTCATGGAGATATCCGGCCGGCCCGTGTTCGTGCTGACCGGCACACTGCCTGTGTACCGGGACCTCAAGCCCGGTGCCCACGGGGAAGACGTTCGGCAGTTGCAGAAGGCCCTGGCCGGCCTCGGGCACAGCACGGGCGGCGACAGGAAGGGCGTGTACGGCCCCGGGACGAAGGCCGCGGTGGCCGCCTTCTACGCCTCCGTCGGCTACGACCCCGTACTCGTCGGTGGCGAGAGCGGCCCGGGCGGCGAGGGAGGCGATCCGGTCGAGGCGGCCCGCGACCAGGTGAAGGCCGCCGAACGCGCGCTCGCCAGGCTGACGTCGGGCAAGGCGGAGGGGGAGGCATCGGGCGACGATCTGAAGTACGCCCGCGAGGACCTCGCCGAGGCGCGGAAGAAACTGACCGACGCGGAAGCCGTGTCGGGCCCCATGGTCCCCGCGTCCGAGGTGGCCTACCTGTCCGGCTTCCCGGCCCGGGTCGACGTGGTCAACGCCAAGGTCGGCGGCGACGTCGGCGAGAAGCCCATGACCGTCTCGGCGGGCCGGCTCGTGGTGAAGGGCTCTCTCGCCGCCCACGAGAAAGGCCTGGTGAGGGCCGGGCAGAAGGTACGAATCCTCTCCGAGACCACCGGTCAGGAGGCCACCGGCGTCGTCGCCTCGGTCTCCGAGGAGCCCGCGGCAGCCGCCCCCGAAGGCGGACCCGCCGGCGACGCGGTGCAGGGGCAGGGGTACACCCTCGAGGTGCGCCCCGACAAGGACCTGCCGGCGACCCTCGCGGGCCAGGACGTACGGCTCACCGTCGAAGCGGCGACCTCGGTCGGCAAGGTGCTCGTGGTCCCCGTCTCCGCGGTCTCGGCCGGCGCCGACTCCCGGACCACCGTGACCGTCCTCCAGAACGATGGCGCGCGCCGCCGCGTCGAGGTCCGCCCGGGCACCTCGGGCGACGGATACGTACAGGTCACGCCCGTGGGCGGGACGCTCTCCGAGCAGGAGCGCGTGATCGTCGGCGTGGGTGCGGGGGCCGGTGCGGGAGCCGGTGACGGCGGCCTCGGGGCCGGCGGCGCTCCGGAGGTCCCGGGAGCCCAGAGGTGACCGATACCTCGAAGGGCGCCGCCGCGGACGCGGATCCCACCGCCGCCGACGTCCCCGTCATCGACTTCAGGGGCGTGACCCTCACCTACCCCGGAACGCCTCCGGTCGAGGCGCTGCGCCCTTTCGACCTCACGATCCACCGCGGTGACTACCTGACGGTCGTCGGGCCGTCCGGCTCGGGCAAGTCGACGTTCCTCAACATCGCCGGACTCCTCGACCGGCCGAGCGGGGGAACCTACCGGCTCGACGGTATCGACACCGCCGGGCTCAGGGAGAGCGAGCGCACCGGACTGCGCGGCAGTCGCATCGGCTTCGTCTTCCAGAGCTTCCATCTACTGCCCCACCGCTCCTCGCTGGAGAACGTCATGCTGGCCATGACGTACAACGGCATACCGCGAGCCGAGCGTGTCACCCGGGCGCGCGAGGCACTCCACCGAGTCGGTCTCGGCCACCGCGTCGACTCCGTCCCCACCCGGATGTCCGGCGGTGAGCGGCAACGCGTCGCCATCGCACGGGCGTTGGTGAGCCGACCGTCGCTGCTGCTGTGCGACGAGCCGACCGGAAACCTCGACACGACCACCGCGCAGCAGATTCTCGGACTGCTCGATGAACTCCACGCGGACGGCATCACCCTGATCGTCATCACCCACGATCCCGAGGTGGCCGCCCGGGGCAGGCGCACCCTGACCATCCGGGACGGCCTGTTGCACGAACGGATACCGGCATGAGGCGCCCCGCCCGCTCCGCGCTCCCGGGGCTCCGTCGGAAGCGCGCCACCGCGGTCCGTACTTCGCGGCTCTCCCCGCGCGACCTGCTGGCCGAGGCGACGGCCGGGATGCTTCAGCGCCCCGGCCGCTCGGCCCTGACCGCGCTCGGCACCGTCCTGGGCGTGGGTACCTTCGTCGCCGTGCTGGGCCTGACCTCCACCACCTCCCAGCAGATCGACGAGCGTTTCAACGCACTGACCGCGACCGAGGTGACAGTCGAGGACACCGGCGGTGAGCAGCCGGAGTACGTGCAGAACGCTTTCCCGGCCGACGCGGACGCCCGCATCGAGCGGCTGAACGGGGTGCGCGACGCGGGTGTCTACTGGTCGGTGCGGCTGCCGGAGGGGCGGGGGGTACGGTCCGCGCCCGTCGGCGAGGCCGGCGAGGAGACCCAGAGCCAGATCGTCGCGGCCTCACCCGGCGTCCTGGCCGCCGCGGGCCCGCACCTCCAACAGGGCAGGATCTTCGACGCGTACCACGACCGGGAGGCGCAGCAGGTCGCCGTGATCGGTTCCGGCATGGCGGCCCGGCTCGGCATCACCACCCTGGAGACGGCCCCCGCGATCTTCATCGGCGGAGACGCCTTCACGGTGATCGGCATCGTCGAGGAGGTCGACCGGAAGTCGGACGTGCTGCTCTCCGTCGTGGTCCCGCGCACCACCGCCGAGCGTGTCTGGGGCGGGCCCAGGAGCGGCAACCGCGCCAAGATGCTGATCTCCACGGAGCTCGGCGCCGCCCAGCAGGTCGCCGGCGAGACGGCCCTCGCACTCGATCCCGCACACCCCGACTACTTCCAGGCCGTTCCGCCACCCGACCCCAGGGGTCTCAGGACGGCGGTCACGTCGGACCTCGACCAGCTCTTTCTGCTCCTTGCGGCCATCTGTCTGCTGATCGGCGCGGTGGGCATCGCCAACACCACTCTGGTGGCCGTGCTCGAACGCACCGGAGAGATCGGCCTGCGCCGCGCACTGGGCGCCCGCGGTCGCCACATCACCCTCCAGTTCTTGGCCGAGTCGGGAGCGCTGGGCACCCTCGGCGGACTGGTCGGCACCAGCCTCGGCACCTTCGCCGTCATCGGCACCGCGATGGCGCGCGAATGGACCCCGGTCATTCATCCCGCCACTGTCGTGGCGGCCCCCGCCATCGGCCTGCTGACCGGGGTTGTCGCCGGGCTCTATCCGGCCTGGCGGGCCAGCCGTATCCAGCCGGTGGAAGCGCTGCGGCGCTAGGTCGGAGCCGGAGCGCCGGTGGACAGAGCTGGACAGAGCGCAGCCCCGAGTATCACGTCGGGGCTCCGTTCCGGTGGCGCGGGGTCAGCCGGGGCCGAACTCCGCTTCCCCCGGCTCCGTAGGTGACCGCCCGGACACGTACTAGCGGGTGCGCCGGACCACCTGAACGCCGCGGCGCCACACCTCCGTGACCAGGGGCACGCCGGGGCGGTACGCCAGGTGGACGTGCGACGGGGCGTCGAGGAGGGCGAGGTCGGCGCGGGTGCCCGGGGCGATGCGGCCGATGTCCGTGCGGCGGAGGGCCGCCGCGCCGCCGGCCGTGGCGGACCAGAGCGCCTCGTCCGGCGTCATCCCCATGTCGCGTACCGCGAGCGCGATGCAGAACGGCATGGAGGACGTGAAGGACGAACCCGGGTTGCAGTCGGTGGAGAGCGCCACCGTGACGCCCGCATCGAGGAGGCGACGGGCGTCGGGCCATTCGGCGCGGGTGGAGAACTCGGCGCCGGGGAGGAGCGTGGCCACGGTGTTGCCGCTCGCGAGGGCGTCGACGTCCTGCTGGGTGAGGTGGGTGCAGTGGTCGGCGCTGGCCGCGTCCAGCTCGACGGCGAGCTGCACTCCGGGGCCGTACGTCAGCTGGTTGGCGTGGACGCGCGGGGTCAGGCCCTTCGCCATGCCGGCGGTGAGCACCGCACGGGCCTGGTCCCCGTCGAACGCGCCCTTCTCGCAGAAGACGTCGACCCAACGGGCGTGGGGCGCGCAGGCGTCGAGCATCTCGCCGGTGACGAGGGCGACGTAGGCCGCCGGATCCTCGGCGTAGTCCGGGGACACGACGTGGGCGCCGAGATACGTCACCTCGTCCGTGTGCCGGGCGGCGATCCGGAGGGCGCGGGCCTCGTCCTCGACGGTGAGCCCGTATCCGGACTTGGTCTCGAACGTCGTCGTGCCCTGGCGCAGCGCCTCGTCGAGGTAGCGGACGAGGTTCGCCTCCAGCTCCTCGTCGGTGGCGGCGCGGGTCGCGGCGACGGTGGTGCGGATGCCTCCCGCGGAGTAGGCCCGGCCGGACATGCGGGCGTTGAACTCCTGGGTGCGGTCGCCGGCGAAGACGAGGTGGGAGTGGGAGTCCACGAACCCGGGGACGACGGCGCGGCCGCCGGCGTCGTACGACTCGTCGGCCTGAGGGGCATCGGCGGCGCGGCCCACCCAGGCGACGGTTTCACCGTCGAGCAGCAGCGCCGCGTCCTCGATGAGGCCGAGAGGGCTGCCGTCGCCGACGGTGGGGTCGTTGGTGACGAGGCTGCCGATGTTGCTGACGAGGGTGGTCTTCGTGGTGCTCATGGGTTCCTCTCCGTGCGGGCCGCGGGGTGGTTCCTTCCCCCACCCCGCCCCTTCCCGGCTGTGTTGATTTGCAGCTCCGCCGCGGGGGGCTTCGCCCCCGGACCCCCAGTCCTCAATCGCCGGACGGGCTCGTTCTGAGCCCGTCCGGCGATGGTGAGGCTCGCCGGGGTTGACCGTCACGACCGCAGTGCCGCGATCGCCTCCGTCAAAGCCGACGGCACGTCCGGGACCAGGGTGTGGACGCCGTCGCGGACCACGTGGCGGCCCCCCACGACGGTGTGCCGCACGTCCGCCGCCGTCGCCGCGAACACCGCCACCTCCGCGCCCAGCCTCGGCACCGGCCCCGCCGTCCGCACCGAGTCCAGCGCGACGGTCGTGAAGTCGGCGAGGGCACCCGTCTCCAGGCGGCCCGCCTCGTCCCAGCCCAGCGCCGCGTGGCCGTCCGCCGACGCGGCGCGCAGCAGGGCCGCCGCCGTCCAGTGGCCGCGGGTGCGCGAGCGCAGGCGCTCGTTCAGCTCCATCGCCCGCGCCTCCTCCAGGAGGTCGATCACCGCATGGCTGTCGCTGCCCAGCGAGAGCGGTGAGCCCGCCCGCTGCAGGGCGACCGCGGGGCCGATCCCGTCGGCCAGGTCCCGCTCGGTCGTCGGGCACATGCAGGTGCCGGTCCCGCTGCCGCCGATCAGCGCGATGTCCTCGTCCGTGAGATGCGTGTTGTGGATACCGGTCGTCCGCGGACCGAGCACGCCGTGGTCGGCGAGCAGCCGCGTGGGGGTGCAGCCGTGCGCGGCGAGGCAGGCGTCGTTCTCCGCCGTCTGCTCGGAGAGATGGACATGGAGAGGGGCGTTCCGGGAGGACGCCCACGCGGCGACCGTCGACAGCTGCGCAGCCGGTACCGCCCGTACGGAGTGGATCGCCGCGCCGATGCGCACCCCGTCCCGCTCCTTGAGCAGCGACACCCGCTCGGCCCATGCCTCGGCAGTGCCGTCGGAGAAACGGAGCTGGTGGTGGTTCGGGGGCTCACCGAAGCCTGACGACAGATACGCGGTGTCGAGGAGCGTGATCCGGATGCCCGCGCCCTCCGCCGCCGCGATCAGCGCCTCGCCCATGGCGTTGGGGTCGGCGTAGCGGGCGCCTCCCGGCGCGTGGTGCACGTAGTGGAACTCGCCGACCGCCGTGACCCCGGCCAGCGCCATCTCCGCGTACACGGCCCGCGCCAGCGCGTGGTACGACTCCGGCGTCAGCTGCGACGCGGCCTGGTACATGAACTCGCGCCAGGTCCAGAAGGTCCCCGATCCGACCTGGACGA
Organism: Streptomyces sp. NPDC059909; assembly: GCF_042730885.1. Classification (NCBI taxonomy): domain Bacteria; kingdom Bacillati; phylum Actinomycetota; class Actinomycetes; order Kitasatosporales; family Streptomycetaceae; genus Streptomyces; species Streptomyces sp. NPDC059909. The sequence goes on along the minus strand of NZ_JBHWKX010000016.1, from coordinate 52,889 downwards.
GGCCGCGCAGCGCACGGTGGAAGGCGTGCGAGTGGGCGTTCGCCAGACCGGGGAGCGTGAGGCCGCGCAGCACCACGGCTCCCGGCTCCGGGGTCTCCACCCCGGTCCGTAGCGCCGCGGTCCGGCCCGCGGACACATCGAGGGCCACGCCCGGCTCGACGTGCGTGCCGAGCCATGCGTGTTCCAGCCAGTACGTGGTCACCTGCACGCGAGACCCTCCAGTACGTCGGCGAGTGCGAGGACCCCGGCGACGCAGTCGTCCTCGGCCGCGTACTCGGCCGGGGAGTGCGAGACGCCCGTCGGGTTCCGTACGAACAGCATGGCGGTCGGGACGGAGCCGGACAGGATTCCCGCGTCGTGTCCCGCTCCGGTGCCGAGCACGGGGACCTTGCCGCCGAGGATCCGGTTCAGCTCGTCGCGCAGCGCGTGGGCGAACTCGACGACCGGGGTGAACGACTCCCGTACGACCGCGAGGTCCACGCCGTCCCGCTGCGCGTGCTCCTTCGCGGCCTGCTCGATCGCGGCGACGACCGTGTCGAGGGTCGCCTGGTCGGCGGCGCGCGAGTCGAGCCAGCCGCGAACGAGGGACGGGATGGCGTTGACGCCGTTCGGCTCGACGGAGATCTTGCCGAAGGTGGCCACGGCACCCGCGAGTTCCGCCTCGCGGCGGGCGGCGACGACGGTCTCCGCGTACGTCAGCATCGGGTCGCGGCGGTCGACGAGACGGGTGGTTCCGGCGTGGTTGGCCTCACCGTGGAAGTCGAACCGCCAGCGGCCGTGGGGCCAGATGGCGCTCGCGAGCCCGACGGCGTCCCCCGACAGGTCGAGGGCCCGGCCCTGCTCGACATGCAGCTCGACGAACGCGCCGATCCGGGCCAGGCGCTCGTGGTCAGGGCCGATGGCGTCCGGGTCGTAGCCGGCCGCCTCCATGGCCTCGGGCAGCGAGATGCCGTCGGCGTCGCGGAGCTCGTACGCCTTCTCCTTGGTCAGCTGCCCGGCGGTGAGCCGGGAGCCGACGCAGGCGAGGCCGAAGCGGGCGCCCTCCTCGTCACCGAAGTTGGTGATGGCGACGGGCTTGGTGAACTCCGCTCCTCTGCGGCGGAGTTCATCGAGCGCGGCGAAGGCCGAGACGACGCCGAGGGGGCCGTCGAAGGCGCCGCCGTCGGGCACGGAGTCGAGGTGGGAGCCGGCGACGACGGCGTCCCCGGCGGTGGGGTCGCCGAGCCACGCCCACTGGTTTCCGTTGCGGTCGGTCTCGTACGTGAGGCCGCGGGCCTCGGCCTGCTCCTGGAACCAGGTGCGGCAGTCGGCGTCGGCGCCGGACCAGGCGAAGCGGCGGTAGCCGTTGGTGTCCGGGTTGCGCCCGACGGGCGCGAGGTCCGCCCACATGCGGTGGAAGGAGTCCCCGGCCCGGGGGCCGGGCGCAGCCCCGGCACGCGGGGCGCGCCCCGGGCCGGGGTCGCCGGAGGCGGTCACTGTTCCTCCCGCATCGGGATGCGGACACCCTTGGCCTCGGAGACCGACTCCGCGATGTCGTAGCCCGCGTCGACGTGCCGGATCACACCCATGCCCGGGTCGTTCGTCAGCACGCGCCGGATCTTCTCGCCGGCCAGCTTCGTCCCGTCCGCCACCGTCACCTGGCCCGCGTGGATGGAACGGCCCATCCCGACGCCGCCGCCGTGGTGGATCGACACCCACGACGCGCCGGAGGCGACGTTCACCATCGCGTTCAGCAGCGGCCAGTCGGCGATCGCGTCCGAGCCGTCGAGCATCGCCTCGGTCTCGCGGTACGGGGACGCGACGGAGCCGCAGTCCAGGTGGTCGCGGCCGATGGCCAGCGGGGCCGCGAGCTCCCCGCTCGCCACCATGTCGTTGAAGCGCTCGCCGGCGCGGTCGCGCTCGCCGTAGCCCAGCCAGCAGATGCGCGCCGGGAGGCCCTGGAAGTGGACGCGCTCGCCCGCCATCTTGATCCAGCGGGCCAGGGACTCGTTCTCCGGGAAGAGGTCGAGCATCGCGCGGTCGGTCTTCGCGATGTCGGCGGGGTCGCCGGACAGCGCCGCCCAGCGGAAGGGGCCCTTGCCCTCGCAGAACAGCGGCCGGATGTACGCCGGCACGAAGCCGGGGAAGGCGAACGCCCGGTCGTAGCCGGCCAGCTGCGCCTCGCCGCGGATCGAGTTGCCGTAGTCGAAGACCTCGGCGCCCGCGTCCATGAAGCCGACCATGGCCTCGACGTGCCTGGCCATCGACTCGCGGGCGCGGGTGGTGAAGCCCGCCGGGTCCTTCGCCGCGTACGACGCCATGTCGTCGAAGTCGACGCCCACCGGCAGGTACGAGAGCGGGTCGTGGGCCGAGGTCTGGTCGGTCACGATGTCGATCGGGGCGCCCTCGGCGAGCATCTGCGGCAGCAGCTCCGCCGCGTTGCCGAGCAGACCGATCGAGAGCGGGCGGCGGGCGTCCCGGGCCTCCACCGCGAGGTGGAGGGCGTGGGCGAGGTTGTCGGCCTTCACGTCCAGGTAGCGGTGCTCGATCCGGCGCTCGATCGCGCGCGGGTCGACGTCGATGCAGATCGCGACGCCGTCGTTCATGGTCACGGCGAGCGGCTGGGCGCCGCCCATACCGCCGAGGCCGGCGGTCAGCGTGATCGTCCCGGCGAGGGTGCCGTTGAACTTCTTGGCCGCGACCGCCGCGAAGGTCTCGTACGTGCCCTGCAGGATGCCCTGCGTGCCGATGTAGATCCACGAGCCGGCCGTCATCTGGCCGTACATGGTGAGTCCCAGGGCCTCCAGGCGCCGGAACTCCTCCCAGTTCGCCCAGTCGCCGACCAGGTTGGAGTTGGCGATGAGCACGCGCGGCGCCCACTCGTGGGTCTGCATCACGCCGACCGGGCGGCCGGACTGGACGAGCATCGTCTCGTCCTGCTTCAGGGTCTTCAGCGTGCGCACCATCGCGTCGAAGGAGCGCCAGTCCCGGGCCGCCTTGCCCGTGCCGCCGTAGACGACGAGCTTGTCGGGATGCTCGGCGACCTCCGGGTCGAGGTTGTTCTGGAGCATGCGCAGCGCGGCTTCCTGCTGCCACCCGAGGGCGTTCAGTTCCGTGCCACGCGGTGCCCGTACCGGGCGGGGTCCAGACATGCCGATGCCTCCTCCGACGTTGATTCTTCTATTCACATCCTTACGTGCTGAATAATTTCAGTCAACCACTGCGGCGGACGACTCCGGATGATTGGCTGGTTCACATGGCTTCAGACCGTCGCGATCAGGCCGTACGCGCGGCCGTGGAACAGGGCCTGCTCACCGAGACCGAGCCCGTCACCGCCCTGCTGGACGTCGCCGGCATCCGCGCCTCCGCCGCCGCACTGAGGGCCGTCTTCCAGGAGATCACCGATGCCCCGGTGCTGCACGCCTTCGCCGTGAAGGCCACCCCGCTGGTGCCCGTCCTCCGGCTCCTCCACGAGGAGGGCATCGGCGCGGAGGTCGCGAGCCCCGGCGAGCTGGCGCTGGCCCGCGCCGCCGGCGTACCGCCGGGGCGGACCGTGTTCGACTCCCCCGCCAAGACGCACGCCGAGCTGCACGCGGCCCTGACCCTCGGGATCGCCGTCAACGCCGACAACCCGCAGGAACTCGCCCGGATCGACGCCCTCGTCCAGGCCATGCCGCCCGGGAACGTCCGGTCCCCCATCGGTCTGCGCGTGAACGCACAGATCGGCGCCGGCGCCATCGGGGCCCTGTCCACCGCCACCGCGACCTCGAAGTTCGGGCTCGCGCTGCGTGACGAGGGCGCCCGCGACCGGGTCGTCCGCGCCTGTCTGGACCGGCCCTGGCTGACCCGGCTGCACACCCACTCCGGCTCGCAGGGGCTGCCGCTGGGCCTCCTGACCCAGGGCGTACGGGCCGTGTACGAGCTCGCCGAGGAGATCAACGCGGCCGCCGGGCGGCAGCAGATCGACACGCTCGACATCGGCGGCGGGCTGCCCGTGAACTTCGCGTCCGACGAGGAGACCCCCACCTTCGCCGACTACGCCCGGCTGCTGAGCCGGGAGGTCCCCGGGCTGTTCGACGGGCGGTACGGCCTGGTCACCGAGTTCGGCCGGTCGCTGCTCGCCAAGCACGGCACGCTCCTCGCGCGCGTCGAGTACACCAAGTCGGCGGGGTCCCGGCCCATCGCCGTCACCCACGCAGGCGCCCAGGTGGCGACCCGCACGGTGTACAACCCCGCCTCGTGGCCCCTCCGGATCGTCGCGTACGACGCCAAGGGTCGCCCCAGGACCGGGCAGGACATCGTCCAGGACATCGCGGGACCCGCCTGTTTCGCGGGCGATCTGCTCGCCGAGGCCCGGGGCCTCCCGCGGCTGGAGCAGGGCGACGTGGTGGCGGTGCTGGACACCGGCGCGTACTACTTCACCAACCACTACGCCTACAACAGCCTCGCCCGCCCCGCGGTGCACGGCTTCCGCACCGGCCCCGACGGGGTCGCCTTCGCGACCGTGCGGGACGCGCAGACCGTGGACGAGATCGTCGCCGAGTCCGGCGGGGCCCACTCGGAGGCACTGCTGTAGCGGGCGGCAGCCGGACCCCGGTGGTTCGATGGAGCCATGGCCAGCAGAACTGTCGTCGTCGAGCGCAGGATCGCCGCGTCCCAGGGGCGCATCTGGGAAGTCCTGACCGACCTTCAGGACGGGGAGCGCGTGCTCAGCGGCGTGACGAGGATCGAGGTGCTCACCGACGGGGGCTTCGACGTCGGCACGCGCTGGCGCGAGACCCGCCGGATGTTCGGCAGGGAGGCCACCGAGGAGCTGTACGTGACGGCGAGCGAGCCGCCCGAGCGCTATGTGGTGGAGGCCGACAGCCAGGGCACCCACTATGTGTCCGAGTTCGTACTGAGGCCCGACGGACCCGAGACGACGACGGTCCGGATGACGTTCTCGGCCGTGCCGCCCGGAGGCGTGGCGGGGCTGCTCGCCAAGGTGCTCGGCGGCATCGGCGCGCGGGCCGTCGCCAAGGCGATCGAGCGCGACCTCGCCGATGTGGCCCGCGCGGTGGAGTACCGCGGCGGCTGACCGCGCGCACGCGTGCGCACCGCAGGCGCTCGTACGCCCTCGTACGGCTGAACACGGCCGGCCCGTACGCATCCCGTCACAACGGCCGGGCAGGGGTGTCACATGGCGACCACATCCACTTCCACGGAACCACCGGACCACCAGCCGTCGCTCAAACGGGCCATCGGACCGAAGCTGATGCTCCTCTTCGTCATCGGCGACATCCTGGGCACCGGCATCTACGCCACGACGGGCAAGGTCGCGGGCAAGGTGGGCGGCGCGCTGTGGCTGCCGTTCGCGATCGGCTTCGTCGTGGCGCTCCTGACGGCAGCGTCGTACGTCGAGCTCGTCGGCAAGTACCCGAAGGCGGCCGGCGCCGCGCTCTACACCCAGAAGGCGTTCAAGGTCCCCTTCCTGACGTTCATCATCGCCTTCATGGTGATGTGCTCCGGGCTGTCGTCCGCGAGCGCCGCGGCCCGCGCCTTCGGCGGGGACTACTTCCAGGAGTTCACGGACGCCATCCCGACGACCGCCATCGCGATCGCCTTCATCCTCGTCCTCGCCGCGATCGCCCTGCGGGGCGTTTCCGAGTCCGTGAAGACCAACATGGTGCTGACGCTCGTCGAGCTGTCGGGGCTGCTCGTGGTCCTCGGCATCGGGGCGTGGGCCGTAATGACCGGCGGCGGAGAGCCGACGCGGCTGGGCGAGTTCCAGGCGGAGGGCACCGGATACGCCCTGCTGACCAGCGTGCTGGGCGCCACGGCGCTCGGTTTCTTCGCCTTCGTCGGCTTCGAGGACTCGGTCAACATGGCGGAGGAGACCAAGGATCCGGCCCGCACCTTCCCCCGCGCGATCTTCACCGGTGTCGCCGTCACCGGCACGATCTACGTGCTGGTGGCGCTGGTGTCCTCGCTGCTCGTCGACTACCGGGTGCTGCAGACGTCGAGCGGCCCGCTGCTGGAGGTCGTCAAGGCGGGCGGCGTCGCCTTCCCGCCGAAGCTCTTCGCGGCCATCGCGCTCTTCGCGGTCACCAACTCGGCGCTGATCAACATCATGATGGCGTCGCGGCTCTGCTACGGCCTGGCCAACGAGAAGGTCCTGCCGCGCGGCATGGGCCGCGTCCTGCGCCAGCGCCGTACGCCCGTCACCGGCATCGTCTTCGTCACCGTGATCGCCATCGGCCTGGTGTCCACGGGCGAGATCGAGGGGCTCGGCGACACCACGGCCTTCCTGCTGCTCTGCGTCTTCGCCGTGGTCAACGTGGCGGTGCTGGTGCTGCGCAAGGACCGCGTCGACCACCCCCACTTCCGTACGCCGACGGCGCTGCCGGTGCTCGGGGCGATCGCGTCGGTCATCCTGGCGAGCCCGCTGTCCGACCGGGCGGCGGACGTCTACATCCGGGCCGGAGTGCTGCTGGCGATCGGCATCGTCCTGTGGGCGGTCAACAAGCTGTGGATGAAGCTCCGCCACGAGGAGGAAGCAGCCAGAGGCTGAGCAACCGCCGGGGCCCCGCATCAGGGGTCGTCGGGGTGCGAACCCTATCGGAGCGGAGGCATGTTCCGGTGGAAAATGCCAGAACTTCCACCAGGCACCACTCCGGTGCGTAACCTCACGACTACGGACGTACGTCCGAACCGTTCGCACACGTGCCGGAGGGGGATTTCCGCGTGCCCGGAATCGACGAGTGTCTGCTCCACGCCATGCGGCTGCCCGGAGCTCGCGGCGCCGCACTCGTCGACTGGACCAGCGGACTCGCCCTCGGCACGGTCGGCGACGCGGCGGGCGACGACCACGAGACGGCGGCCACCGAGACCGCCGAGCTCGCGCGGATGGCGGCGGAGCACCCCACCTTCGCCCCGGCGCCGGGCGGGGAGGACACCGACGGGGCCTCGAAGAGCCCTCCCGTCGAGGACCTCGTCGTCACCACCCGCACGTGTTACCACGTCCTGCGCTTCGTCGAGACGAGCTTCGACAGCAGCGTCCTGATGCATTTGTGGCTCGACCGCGCGGAGGGCAACCTCGCGCTCGCGCGGCTGCGGATGCGGGACCTGACCGAGCGGCTGGTGCTGGAGTGACGGTTCCGGCCGGTGCAACAGGCTCGACCGGTGCAACAGGCTCGACGGATGCGACCAGCTCGACGGGTTCGGCCCTTCCGGGACGTTCGAGTCGTACGACGGTCTCACCCATGCTGCTGCGGCTCGCCGCTGAGCGGGCCACCGGAGCACTGTTACGGGACCGGGGAACGCTCTATCTCGTCGACGGGCAGGTCGTGCACGCCGAGAGCCCGGCCGCTCCGGGGATCGACGTCCTGCTGACCGCGGCCGGCCGGCTGCGGTCCGACAGCTGGCAGGGGGCGCTCCGCGAGGCAGGGGCGGACGGCAGGGTCGGCCGGCATCTCGTCGACAGCGGCCGGCTCTCCGGCGGCGAGCTGGAGATCTGCCACCTCGGGGCGCTGTTCGACGCCGCGTTCTTCGCGCTCGCCCCCAGCAGCGGCCCCGCGCGGTTCCGTTACGGGGTCGCCCACTGGATCGGGGCCGTGCGGCCCGTACCGGCGGAGACCGTCCAGCGCGAGACCCTGCGCCGCAGGGCACTGCTCGACCGGCTCTGGGCGCACCCGGAGACCGACACCGCGCCCGTCGTCCCCGCCACCCGGCGCCCCGGCGCCCGGGCCTCCCCGCGCCAGCGCGCCGTGCTCGAACTGGCGGACGGCACGCGGACCCCGGGCGACATCGCCCGCGCCCTGGGCAGGCCCGCCTTCCACACCCTCGTCGACGTACGCCGACTGGCCGCGGCCGGGCTCGTCGAGACCCCCGCCACCGCCGCCCCGCCCGAACCGCCACCCGAAGTCGTACGGGTCATGGAGATGTCCGCGGACCCGGACGTCGCCCTGCTCCGCCGACTGCGTGACGCCCTGGAGGCAACGCTGTGATGCGCACGCTGAGGCAGCGCGCCGAGAGGAGACAGCTGATGACCGCGAGCACCGGAGTCCTCGACGAACTCAAGCGGCTGAGGTCCCGGCTACCGCAGCTCACCGGTGCCTTCGCGGCCAGCGTGGACGGCCTCGTCCTGGCCCGGGACACCCCCGACGCGGAGGCGGAGACCGTCGCCGCGCTCACCGCGGCGGCCCTCGGCGTGGCCGTGCGGCTCACCGAGGCCACCGGCCAGGGCGGGTTCCGCGAACTGCTCGTGCGCGGCGACAGCGGATACGTGGCGACGTACGCGGCGGGTTCCTCGGCCGTCCTCACCGTCACCGCGGAGCCCCGCGTCAACGTCGGGCGGCTGCACCTCGAAGCCCGCCGCGCCGGGACCCGCATCGGCGAACTCGTCGAGAGCGCGCTCGACCGCCACGACCGCCATGACCGCCATGACCGCCACGACCCGAACACCACACAACCCAGATGAGTCCATCGAAAAGGAAAGGCACCACCATGGCCAACACCGAAACCGCCCTCAAGGAAGCGATGACCTCGATCGAGGGCGTCATCGGCGTCGCGCTCGTCGACTACACGAGCGGCATGGCGCTCGGCACGCTGGGCGGCGGCAAGCAACTCGACCTGACCGTGGCCGCCGCGGGCAACACCGACGTGGTGCGGGCGAAGCTGCGCGCCATGGAGATGCTCGGCATCCAGGACCAGATCGAGGACATCCTCATCACGCTCGGCACGCAGTACCACCTGATCCGCCTCCTCAAGGCGCGGGGCGGCAACGGGCTGTTCCTGTACCTGGCCCTGGACACCAAGCGCGCGAACCTGGCGATGGCCCGCCACCAGCTGAAGAGGATCGAGGCGGAGCTGGAGGTCTGAGGCAGGTGGGCCGGGGGTCCGTGGCGGTGTCACTCCTCGGGCTCTCCGGCCCGCACCTCGAAACACCAGGCGGTGCCGCCGACCGTGCCGAGCACCACGGGCACGACCCGGCCGGGGCCCCTGAGCAGTCCGGAGATCTGCGCCACGTCGTCGGCCGATGCCGCCTCGCAGAAGACGAACTCGACGCCATCGGCGCTCTCTTCGCCGCGCCGCCGGACAACCTCGTCCACGCCAGGTGGCGGCCGCGCCGGCCGCGATGACGGGTTATGCGGGACCCCGGCCCGGCTCGTCCAGCAGATCCTCCTCGGTGAACAGCGTCAGCATCGAGGGAACCTCCGCGATGTGGAGGTAGGCCCCAGCGCCCGGTAGCGGCCACGGCGGACCGTCGCCACGACGGCCGCGGCGACGAGGAACAGCGCGGCCCCCGCGTACAGTCCGACCCGACGCCCCGTCAGGCCCTGCGGCACCAGGCCGATTCCCGTGGCGAGGATGCCCGGCCACAGCATCGGGGCCGCCCCGGCCCGCACGATCACCGCCACCCGCGCCAGTGTCCGGCCTGCGCGCCCCACGTCCGTCTCCCCTCGCACCCACGGTCCTTCGGGCGCGGAGAACAGTGGGAATTCCTGAGGATCGGATGAGAAGGCGCAGCCCAGGATTCAGTCCACGAACAGGCCGCGCTCCGCCGCCCGTGCGTCGAACTCCTCCAGCCGCGCCTGCGCGTCCGGCAGGTCGTCGCACATCGCCTCCAGCAGGACCCGCCCGAGCAGCATCGGCGCGCAGGCCGTGTCGAAGGCGAGGCCCGTGCCGACCGCTGCCGGGATCAGCAGGTCGCTGTGGGCGGCGACCGGGGCGAAGGCGGAGTCGGCGACCGTGACGACGGTCAGCCCGGACTCGTGGGCGTACGCCAGCGCCTCCACGACCTCCTTCGGGTGGCGCGGCAGGGCGAAGCAGATGAGCGCGCTCGCGCCCGCGCGGCGGGCGGCGTCGATGCGGTCGGCGAGCATCGTGCCGCCCTCGTCGAGGAGGCGTACGTCCGGGTGGACCTTGGCCGCGAAGTACGCGAAGCCGCGGGCCTGGGAGGAGGCGGCGCGCAGGCCGAGGACCGGGAGGGGGCGCGAGGCGGCGAGGACCCGGCCGGCCTCTTCGACGGGGCTCGGGTCGGCGAGCATCTCGGCGAGGTGCCGCAGGTTCTCGATCTCGGCCTGGACGGCCTGCTGGTACTCGTTGACCGTGTCCTTGCCCGCGGCCGGTTCGGCGGGCGTGATCTCGCGCAGATGGCGGCGCAGCGCCGGGTAGCCGTCGAAGCCGAGCGCGACGGCGAACCGGGTGACGGAGGGCTGGCTGACCCCGGCCAGCTCGGCCAGTTCGACGCTGGACAGGAACGGCACGTCGCTCGCGCGGCGCACCATGGAATGGGCGATGCGGCGCTGGGTGGGGGTGAGCCGGTGCCCCTCGAACAGCTGCTGCAGCCGTGCGGCAGGGCTGTTGTGGTTCTCGCTCATACCATCCCCCTTGTCAGTCCTGTCAGTTCACCGAACGTCATCGCACCGAACGTGTCGAGCAGTGCGGCCGCCGACATCACATCATCGGTCAGCGGCCGGTCGGCGTGCTCCACGTCGAGCACCGCCTCGGCCAGCGCGAAGGCGCGCCCCACGGGCAGTTCGGGATCGGGGCGCAGATCGCGCTGGCGCAGGGCCCGTACGGCGGCGACGAGTTCGCAGCCGACGACGAGCCGGTAGGGCTCGCTCGACCGCAGGGTCTGGCGGGCGGCGAGCGAGGCGAAGCTGGCCTGTTCCTCGACGCCACGGGACAGTACCGCGTGGCCGAGCGAGGCGGGGGCCGAGCAGGCACGGAGATCGCCGAGGGCGGCCCCGGCCGCGTACTCGAGGATCATGACCCCGGAGGATGCGGGCTCGGCGTCCGCGAGGAAGGGCCGCAGGCGGGTGTAGGCGGGCTCGTTGAGGGCGGCGAGCCGGGAGGTGGAGAGCCGCGCGACCTGGGTGAGCGAGAGCCTCAAGTGGTCGAGCGCGAGGGCGAGTCCGGCGAGGTAGAAGCCGCCGTGGTGGTAGGCGGCCAGGTCGTCGGGGCAGATCAGCGGGTTCTCGGCGGCCGCGTTGATCTCGACGGTGAGCACGCGCTCCAGCGCGTCCGCCGCGTCGTGCGCCGGCCCGTGTATCTGCGGCAGGCAGCGGAAGCCGTACGGGTCCTGGATCCGGCCCAGCGGTGGCGTCGGCCGGGCGGGCGCGCCGAGCAGCTCGCGCATCCGCGCGGCGACGCCGGTCGTGCCGGGGTGCGGACGGGCGGCGTGGACGGGCTCCGCGTACGCCTCGTACGAGCCGTCGACGGCGAGGAGCGAGAGCCCGGCGACGAGTTCGGTGGCGGCGACGAGGCGGCGCAGATCGTCGAGTGCGAGGGCGGCCTGGCCGAGGGTGAGCGCATTGCTGCTGATCAGTGCCAGGGCGTCGTTGTTGTCGAGGTCCTGGGGAGCCGGTGCGGGGCCCGCGCCCTGCCAGCGGTGCTCGCCGGCGAGGGCGAGGCCCAGCTGGGCGAGCGCGGCGATGTCGCCGGTGCCGACGGAGCCGTATTCGTGGACGACGGGGTACGCGCCCGCCACCAGCGCCTCGCACAGTGCGGTGACCACCGTGGGGCGCAGTCCGGCGCCGCCCGCGAGCAGCTGGTTGGCGCGGACGGCGAGCATGGCGCGGACCTCGCGGGCGGGGAGCGGTTCTCCTATGGCCCCGGCGTGGCTGCGGAGCAGCCGCAGGCCGTGGCCGGCGGCCGCCTCGGTGGGGATGTCCTCGCTCCGGTTGGCGCCGACGCCGGTGGAGCGGCCGTAGACCCGTCCGGAGGCGGCGAGCTCGCGGGCGGTGTTCCAGGAGTGCTTGACGCGCTTCATCGCGTCTGCGGCGGGGACGGGGCGGACGGCTCCGTCGGCGAGCCGGACGATGTCGGCGACCGGGAGGCTCTGCCCGTCGAGGACGACGACGTCCGTGGGCACGGACGACGGTGTGTCCACCATGTGGGACGACATCATGCGCGAACGCCTCCTTATCCGGACACCCCGTCTTGCTGTGCGGCCATCCGTAACCAGCGTTTTACCCCGGGGCATTGACAACCTATTCAGGTACCAAGAACTCTGCATGACTATATGCAGGCCGGGCAAGGGACGACTGATGATCAAATTCGATGCAGTGAACAAGCGCTTCCCCAACGGCACCACGGCGGTTCAGGACCTCAGCCTGGAGATGCCGGAGGGCGGGATCACCGTCCTCGTCGGCTCCTCGGGATGCGGTAAGACCACCACCCTCCGCATGATCAACCGCATGGTGGAACCGACCTCCGGGACCATCCTCGTCGGCGGTGCGGATGTGCAGCGGCAGGACGCGGCGGAGCTGCGGCGCTCCATCGGGTACGTGATCCAGCAGGCGGGGCTCTTCCCGCACCGCACGATCCTCGACAACATCGCGACGGTGCCGCTGCTCCTCGGTTGGGGCCGCCGCAAGGCCCGCGCGCGGGCGGCCGAGCTCCTGGAGACCGTGGGCCTCGCCCCGGAGACCGCCAAGCGCTACCCGCACCAGCTCTCCGGCGGGCAGCAGCAGCGGGTCGGCGTGGCGAGGGCGCTCGCCGCGGATCCTCCGGTGCTGCTGATGGACGAGCCCTTCGGCGCGGTCGACCCCGTCGTACGGACCCAGCTCCAGGACGAGCTGATCCGCCTCCAGCGCGAGCTGAACAAGACCATCGTCTTCGTCACCCACGACATCGACGAGGCGGTCCGTCTCGGCGACCGCATCGCCGTCTTCCGCACGGGCGGCCACCTCGTGCAGTACGCCGAGCCCGCCGAGCTGCTGGCCCGCCCGGCGGACGATTTCGTCGCGGACTTCCTCGGCGCGGAGCGGGGCCTGAAGCTCCTGTCGCTGAGCACGCTCGCCGACGTACCGCAGGCCCCGGCCCCGGAGGGCGACCGCTGGCAGCTCGTCCTGGACGAGGCGCGCGCACCCCTCGGCTGGCGTGACAACGATGCCACCGAGGACGCCCCGCTGCGCCCCGTACGGCCGCTGCGCGACGGCGACTCGCTGCTGTCCGCACTGAACGAGTCGGTCGCGTCCCCGGCGGGCCTCGTCGCCCGCGTCGACGCGAACGGCGTCCTCACCGGGGTCACGTCCCGCGACGACATCCACACCCACGCGGGAGCGGCCCACGCGACGGCGGCGGTCGCCGTATGAGCATCGACTGGAGCTGGCTCGCCGATCACACCGGCGATCTCACCGCGCTCACCCTCTCCCATCTGCAGGCAGCCCTGGCCGCCGTGGCGCTCGGGCTCGTCATCTCCCTGCCGCTCGCGGTCGTCGCGCACCGGATACGGCCGCTGCGCGGCTTCCTCCTCGGGCTGTCGAACGTCCTGTTCACGATCCCGTCCATCGCCGTGTTCGTCCTGCTGCTGCCGGTCTCCGGACTCACCCGCACCACCACCGTCATCGGCCTGACGATCTACACCCTCGTCGTCCTGCTGCGGAACACGGTCGAGGGCCTCGACTCGGTCCCCGCCCGGACCAAGGAGGCCGCCAAGGCCATGGGCACGCGGCCGCTGCGCACCTTGCTCACCGTGGAGCTGCCGCTCGCGCTGCCCGTGATCATGGCGGGGGTGCGGATCGCGACGGTCATGTCGATCTCGCTCGTCAGCGTGGCCACGTACATCGGCGACGGCGGCCTCGGACAGCTGTTCACCGACGGCTTCCAGCGCGGCTTCCCCACCCCCGTCATCGCCGGAGTCGTCCTCACCCTCCTGCTCGCGCTGGCCGCCGACGCGCTGCTGGTCACCGTGCAGTACGCGCTCACCCCGTGGCGAAGGAAGCGAGCCTGACATGTACGAACTCATCAGGGACCTGGGGGCCTGGCTCACCAGCGGCACCCAGTGGTCCGGCTCCGACGGCATCGGACACCGGCTCGCCGAGCACCTCCAGTACTCACTCCTCGCGACACTCATCGCCGCCGTGATCGCCCTCCCCGTCGGGCTGCTCATCGGGCACACCGGCCGTGGCGCCTTCCTCGCCATCAACCTCGCGTCGTTCGGCCGTGCCCTGCCCACCGTCGGGCTCGTCGTGCTGGTCTTCCTGGCCGGCGGCCTGTCGATGACTCCGGTGTACGTGGCGCTGGTGGCCCTCGCCGTGCCCGCCATCGTCACCAACACCTACGCCGGGATGACCGCCGTCGACCCGGAGGTCAAGGACGCGGCACGCGGCCAGGGCATGCGCGGCCACCAGGTGCTCCTCCAGGTGGAGATCCCGCTCGCGCTCCCGCTGATCATGACCGGTCTGCGCCTCGCCCTCATCCAGGTCGTGGCGACCGCCACCATCGCCGCGTACGTCAGCTTCGGCGGCCTCGGGCGGTACGTCTTCGACGGCCTCGCCCAGCGCGACCTCGTCCAGGTGCTGGGCGGGGCCGTACTCGTCGCGGTCGTCGCCGTCGTACTCGACCTGGCACTCGCCGCCCTGCACCGCGCCCTCTTCCGGCACCGCCCCGCGTAATGCGCTCGCGTAAGGACTTGACCATGAACCGACGCACTCTGCTCGGCGGACTCCTCGCCGCCGCCTCCGTGCCCACGCTCGCCGCCTGCAGCAGCGGCATCACCTCCCTCGAAGGCCAGGGCGGCGGTCTCTCAGGGGGCGGATCCAGCAATGACGGCCTCACCATCGGCACCGCCAACTTCACCGAGAACCAGATCCTCGGGTACCTCTACGCCGCCGTCCTCGGCGCCGCCGGAGTGAAGACGACCGTGCGCCCCAACCTCGGCACCCGCGAGATCCTCATCCCCGCCCTCAAGGGCGGCGACATCGACCTCCTCCCCGAGTACCAGGGCGCACTGCTCCACTACCTCGACCCCAAAGCGGAGGCCACCGAGGAGGGCGAGATGCAGAACGCCCTCGCCGTCGCGCTGCCCGCGGGCCTCCAGGTCCTCCCGTACGGCGCCGCGGAGGACTCCGACGCGTTCGCCGTCACCCGCGCGACCGCCGGGAAGTACGGCCTGAAGACCCTCGCCGACCTGGCGAAGCAGAACGGCAAGCTGGTCATCGGCGCCGCGCCCGAGGTGAAGAAGCGCGTCGTCGGGGTCGTCGGACTGAAGGACGAATACGGCGTCGAGTTCAAGGAGTTCAAGTCCCTCGACTCCTCGGGCCCGCTGGTCAAGGGCGCTCTGAAGAAGGGCGACGTGGACGTCGCCAACCTCTTCACCACGGACACCGACATCAAGGCCGAGGGCTGGGTCGTCCTGGAGGACCCCAAGAACCTCATCCCCGGCCAGCACATCGTCCCCCTGATCGCCGACCGCAAGGCGGACTCCACCGTCCGCAAGGCCCTCGCCCGCCTCGGCAACGCCCTGACCACCGAAGCCCTCACCGAGCTCAACCGCCAGGTCGACAAGGACAAGAAGGACCCGGAGGACGTCGCGAACGCCTGGGCGGCGGCGAACGGACTCACCACGTGACACGAGCGGAGGGGACCAGGTCCGGGTAACAGGGGGGCTAGCCCCACTGACACCCTGCTGGCCGCTCCCTACCGTGGACCGCATGGAAGCCCGCGACCACGAGCTCACGAAGGAGCTCGACGCCACCCTGCACGCCCGGCGCGAACTGGGCACGGAGTACGAGTCCGCGCTGATCGAGTCCTTCCTGGAGAAGATCGAGCAGCGCATGGACGCCACGGTGGACCGTCGTGTGCGGCGCCATCTGGCCGAGCAGCAGACGGCCGCCGCCCGGGGCGTGCGCCCCGGGCGGCCGGGGGACGGCTTCGGGAGCTTCGCCGAGCGGTTCGGCTTCGCGATGTTCTCCACCGTCCTCGCGATCCCGCTGTCGGCGATCGCCGTGGTCAACGCCGGCCTCGAGGGCCTGGTCGTCACCTGGGCCGGCATCGTCGGGGTGAACGCGGTGCACGCCTTCCGCGACCGGGTACGGCTCGAGCGCCGTACGAAACCCGATGCGGAGTGGGAGGACTGAGGGGGCTCAGAACCCCTTCAGGGTCCGCCCGGCGACCCCGACCAGCTGCTGGTCGTCCCTACGCCGGAGCCGGGCTCGCCCACGGCGGAGCGGCCGGCGCCGCCCGTCTCGGCCGCGGCTTCGCACAAGTGGTACGAGCGCGACACGTTGGCGCAGCACCCGCTTAACACGCGTACGGCACATTGAGGGGTGTCGGCGTCAAGGACCTCCGGAGCGGCTCCCGGACCTCCATGGACGCCCGGACGCGGAGTCGGCCCTGACCCGGACCGCGTCCATCGCGGGGACCGCCGTCGTCCCGCCCCCCGGGTCACCCGGGGGTGCGGCGGTCCCCGCGCACCACATCTCCCGCGGCGCGGTTACTTGGTCCCGGCCCTGGCCAGGAACGACAGCAGGTCCTGACGGCTCACGACGCCCGTGGGCTTGCCCTCGACGAGCACGATCGCCGCGTCCGCCTGACCGAGCACCGACATCAGGTCGCCGACCGGCTCACCGGAGCCGACCTGCGGCAGCGGCGGGCTCATGTGCTTCTCCAGCGGGTCGTTCAGCGACGCACGCTGCGTGAACAGCGCGTCCAGCAGCTCCCGCTCCACGACCGAGCCGATGACCTCGGCGGCCATGACGTCCGGGTGGCCGGCGCCCGGCTTGACGATCGGCATCTGCGAGACGCCGTACTCGCGCAGGACGTCGATGGCCTGGCCGACGGTCTCCTCGGGGTGCATGTGCACCAGCGAGGGCAGCGCGCCCTCCTTGTGCTGCAGCACCTCGCCGACCCGCGGCTCGTCGCCGGCCTGCTCCAGGAAGCCGTAGTCGTTCATCCACTCGTCGTTGAAGATCTTCGACAGATAGCCGCGGCCGCTGTCCGGGAGCAGCACGACCACGACGTCGTCCGGACCGAGCCCCTCGGCCACGCGCAGCGCCGCGACGACCGCCATGCCGCAGGAGCCGCCGACCAGCAGGCCCTCCTCCTTGGCGAGGCGGCGGGTCATCTGGAAGGAGTCCTTGTCGGACACGGCGACGATCTCGTCGGTGACGGTCTGGTCGTAGGCGGTGGGCCAGAAGTCCTCACCGACGCCCTCGACGAGGTACGGCCGGCCGGAGCCGCCGGAGTACACGGACCCCTCGGGGTCGGCGCCGACGATGCGCACCGTGCCGCCGCTGACCTCCTTCAGATAGCGACCCGTGCCGGAGATCGTGCCGCCGGTGCCGACGCCTGCGACGAAATGGGTGATTTTTCCCTCAGTCTGTTCCCACAGTTCGGGACCGGTGGTCTCGTAATGCGAACGCGGGTTGTTGGGGTTGGAGTACTGGTCGGGCTTCCACGCGCCCGGCGTCTCACGTACGAGGCGGTCGGAGACGTTGTAGTACGAGTCCGGGTGCTCCGGGTCGACCGCCGTCGGGCAGACGACGACCTCGGCGCCGTACGCGCGCAGCACGTTGATCTTGTCCGTGGACACCTTGTCCGGGCAGACGAAGATGCACTTGTAGCCCTTCTGCTGGGCCACGATGGCCAGGCCAACGCCCGTGTTGCCGCTCGTCGGTTCGACGATCGTGCCGCCCGGCTTGAGCTCGCCGCTCTGCTCGGCCGCCTCGATCATGCGCAGGGCGATGCGGTCCTTCACCGAGCCGCCGGGGTTGAAGTACTCGACCTTGGCGAGGACCGTCGCCTGAATGCCCGCGGTCACGCTGTTGAGCTTCACCAGCGGGGTATTGCCAACCAGACTGATCATCGAGTCGTGGAATTGCACCGTAAGTCTCCGGGATCTCCGTAGTGGTTCCGTCAGCGTATGCCGTACCGGGACGAGATTGGGCGACGGCCGTTACGGGGCAGTTAGCTCTTGGACGACTGCACGGCTACGCGGAGGTGGCTGGGACTGTGTCGAGGGCGAGGGTGGCGCGGCGCATCGCGGCCGGTGCGGCATACGGCGGCGGCGGAATCGGACTGCTCGGAGTGGCGGCCGTGGGTGTGGTGCTGGCCGAGGTGCAGCTGGCGAAGAGGTCGGTCGGCGGGGGTACGGCGCCGCTGCCGCCCGCCCCGGACGGGCTGTACGGGACGGCGTCGTACGGCCCGTCGGAACCGCTGCGGCTCGTCCTCCTCGGGGACTCGACGGCGGTCGGCCAGGGGGTACGGCGAGCCGGGCAGACACCAGGGGCACTGCTGGCCTCGGGGCTCGCGGCGGTGGCGGAGCAGCCGGTGGAGCTGCGGATCGTGGCGGAGCCCGGGGCCAGGTCGGACGACCTGGAGCGGCAGGTGGGGCTGGCCCTGCTGGATCAGGCGCGGGCGGCGGACGTCTGCGTGATCATGGTCGGCGCGAACGACGTCACGCACCGGATGCCGCCGACGCAGTCGGTGCGCTATCTGTCCGCGGCGGTGCGCAGGCTGCGCACGGCGGGCGCGGAGGTGGTGGTGGGCACCTGCCCTGATCTCGGCACGATCGAGCCGGTGTATCAACCGCTGCGCTGGCTGGCCCGCCGCGCGTCACGGCAGCTCGCGGCGGCACAGACGATCGGGGCGGTGGAACAGGGCGGCCGTACGGTGTCGCTCGGCGACCTGCTGGGCCCGGAGTTCGAGGCGAACCCGCGTGAGATGTTCGGCGTGGACAACTACCACCCCTCGGCGGAGGGCTATGCGACGGCGGCGATGGCGGTCCTGCCGACGCTGTGCGCGGCGCTCGGGCTGTGGCCGGAGACGGACCGGCTGGACGCCGACCGCGACGAGGGCATGCTGCCGGTGGCGAAGGCGGCGGCGGAGGCGGCCGCGGAGGCCGGTACCGAGGTGACGGGCGCCCGGGCGCCCTGGGCCCTCCTCAAGCACCGCAGGCGGCGCCGCCTGCCGGCACCGGTGGCGCCGGAGCCGGCGCCCTCGACGGGCGAGCGGGCCGAGGTCCACGGGTCGGACTGACCGGCCCCAGGGGCGGGGGCGCCCGCACCGTCCCGGCGACCGGGTGTCCGGCCTCGAAAGCCGGACCCGCTTGATGCGTGCCCCGCACCGCCCGGCAGCTCCGGACATCCGGTCCCCGGAACGCCGGACCGGCTTGATGGGCGCCCGCACCGCCCGGAGACCAGGTGTCCACCCTCGAACGCCGGACCGGCTTGATGCGTGCCCCCGCACCGCCCGGCAGTTCCGGACATCCGCCCTCGGAACGCCGGACGGGCTTGATGCGTGCCCGCACCGGTGGGAGGCTCGTAAGCGAGCGCTTAGAAAAGAGGTCCGCATCACACGGTCCGTACGGTGACCCGAGCGATACGTAGGGGTAACTTCCAGACAGTCCTCCCTGACCGCCGCACTCCCCTCTGGAGCCGTGATGCCCGAAGCCGTGATCGTCTCTGCCGCCCGCTCCCCCATCGGCCGGGCCTTCAAGGGCTCGCTGAAGGACCTGCGGCCGGACGACCTGACCGCGACCATCGTCCAGGCCGCGCTCGCCAAGATCCCCGAGCTCGACCCGAAGGACATCGACGACCTGATGCTCGGCTGCGGTCTGCCCGGCGGCGAGCAGGGGCACAACCTGGGCCGCATCGTCGCCGTGCAGATGGGAATGGACCACCTCCCCGGCTGCACGATCACGCGCTACTGCTCCTCCTCCCTCCAGACCTCCCGCATGGCACTGCACGCCATCAAGGCCGGCGAGGGCGACGTCTTCATCTCGGCCGGTGTCGAGATGGTGTCCCGCTCCGTGAAGGGCTCCTCCGACGGCCTGCCCGACACCCACAACCCCCTCTTCGCCGAGGCCGAGGCGCGCACCGCCGCCGTCGCCGCGAGCGAGGGCGCGAGCTGGCACGACCCGCGCGAGGACGGCCTGATCCCGGACGCGTACATCGCGATGGGCCAGACCGCCGAGAACCTGGCCCGGCTCAAGGGCGTCACCCGCCAGGACATGGACGAGTTCGGCGTACGGTCCCAGAACCTCGCCGAGGAGGCCATCAAGAACGGCTTCTGGGAGCGCGAGATCACCCCCGTGACGCTCCCGGACGGCACGGTCGTCAGCAAGGACGACGGCCCGCGCGCCGGCGTCACCCTGGAGGGCGTCCAGGGCCTGAAGCCAGTCTTCCGCCCCGACGGCCTGGTCACCGCCGGCAACTGCTGCCCGCTCAACGACGGCGCGGCCGCCCTCGTGATCATGTCCGACACCAAGGCGCGGGAGCTGGGCCTGACCCCGCTGGCCCGGATCGTCTCCACCGGCGTCTCCGGCCTCTCCCCCGAGATCATGGGCTACGGCCCGGTCGAGGCGAGCAAGCAGGCGCTGCGGCGCGCCGGGCTCACCATCGGCGACATCGACCTGGTCGAGATCAACGAGGCGTTCGCGGCCCAGGTCATCCCGTCCTACCGCGACCTGGACATCCCGCTGGAGAAGCTGAACGTCAACGGCGGCGCCATCGCCGTGGGCCACCCCTTCGGCATGACCGGCGCCCGCATCACCGGCACGCTGATCAACAGCCTGCAGTTCCACGACAAGCAGTTCGGTCTGGAGACCATGTGCGTCGGCGGCGGCCAGGGCATGGCCATGGTGATCGAGCGCCTCAGCTGACGCCGGGACCCCCGGCCCCGGCCGGGACGCCCACAGGGCCCCGACCACGGCGTCGGGGCCGCTGACCTGCCCGGTCGGGCGGATCGCCATCCCTCCGCAAGGGCTTTCTCAACCCCCTCGCGTCCCAGCCGTGACCGAATCTCCCCCAGGATGTGACCTATCTCCTGGGGGAGATACGTTTTCCCAGGTCAGGTGCGGTCTGGGGCTAAACATTCCACCTAAAGTCCTGTCCATTTCGTGACGTAATGCACTGACACCAGGCACCGGCTCACGACAAGCTGATGTAGTAAGTCGGGGAATCCTTTGAAACCGGGAGTATGTCAGTGAGCGCCATGTCCCTCGCCCTGCTGCTGACGACGGCCGCCGCCGCGGCCGTCGGCGCCGCTGCCCTGCACGCCGCTCACGGGCTGCGCAAGCAGGTCACGGCCCTGCGTACGGAGCTGGCCGCCGCCGTCGGCGCCGGTACCGGCTCCTTCGCGGCAGCCATCCCGCAGGCCCGCACCGCCCCCGCCGACGAGATACGCGCCGCCGTCGCCGAGGCCCTCGCCGAGGAGCGCGAGCGCGAGCTGGCCGAGGCGCGAGCCTTCTGGGCCGCGCAGGAGGCCCGCGACGCCGCGGACGCACCGACGCTGCTCGGCGGCTCGGGCGGTCTCGGCGACGACCTGCCTCCGCTGTACATCCCGCGCCAGGCGGACTTCGCCGGGCTCGACGCGATGGACCTGGAGGCCGTCGAGGCCCTCGACGAGCTCGACAGGCTGGCCGGTCTGGCCGAGCTCGCGGAGCCGCCGGCCGAGTTCGCCGACGACTCCCCGGAGCTCGCCGCCGCCCGCCGCCGGCACCCCTCGCACCCGGACTTCGTCCCGGTCCAGACACCCGTGGTCACCGACCATGAGCGTACCGTGGCCCGCCTGGAAGAGCTCGCCGAGAGCGGCACGGCCCTCTCCGACGTACGGCCGGGCCCGCTGGGCACCCTCGACGTGTACGTCTTCGCCGACGGAACGACGCTCTGCATGACCCCCGGCCACCGGGAGACCGCCGAGCGGCTCGCCGAGGCGCTGCGGGGCGGCCACGCGCCGGTCCTGCTGGGCGGCTCGGGTGTGTCGGGCGCGTACGCCCTGACCTTCTCGTGCGGCTCCGGTGAGAACGTCTACATCCTCGCGGACCGCGTCATCGCCTCGCTCTAGGCGCAGCACGCGCCCAGGGCGTGTCGGAGCGTCGTCCCTGCGACGCTCCCAGGGGACGCCCCCGTACGCTCCAAGGCGCCCCCAGGCGCCTTGAGGACCCGCCGCAGAGACCCGCCGCAGAGACGCGCTGACGGGCTACAGAGACGCCCTCAGCCGCTGTCCCGCCTCCTCCACGAACCTCACGGCCTCGCCCAGCTCCTCCGGCGAGGCCGTCGTCATGCGCAAGGCCTCGGCCAAATCCGTCCCCGCGACCATCAGTTGGTCCGCGACCGCGAAGATGCCCGCGTCGGGCATGTTCCGCGGCTCGTCGTCCGGGGTCTCGATCCGCTGGGCCCGCAGCGCCAATTCCCTGGCCAGCGCCAGCCCTTCGGCCGCCGCGCCACGCTGCAGCCGGCTCTGCGGGGCGGCCCGCAACCGGTCGGCGATCCGCTCCACCGCGGCGGTCAGAGGTGTCGTATCAAGCACGCCGCGACCCTACGCGCCGTTGCGGGACTGTTGCCAATACGCGAACGCTCAGGCACGGTGACGTGAAGGACCACACGCGCAAAGCGTCCGGAGGCGCCGATGTCCCAAGTCTTCTCCGAAGAGACCCACCGCAATCTGCTCTCCCGCATCCCCCATTGCACCGGTCGTGAAGTGGCCGACTGGCTGCGCACCGTAGAGGAAGGCCCCGCTCTCTTCCGCTTCGAGGAGAAGGTCAGCTGGCTCCGGAGCGAACACAACCTCGCGTACGGACATGCGAAAGCGATCATCCATGAGTACGACCTGAGGCGGGCAGCGCGCAAGCTGCTCTGAGGACGTGCATCCGACAACGGGAAGGGCCCGCCCGGCAGTGCCGGAACGGGCCCTTCGTCGTCTTCAGTCGTCGGTCACGACCGGTGCAGGCGTCAGTCGTCACCCTGCAGGATCGACAGCAGACGCAGCATCTCCAGGTAGATCCACACCAGGGTCATGGTGAGGCCGAAGGCCGCCAGCCAGGACTCCTCGCGCGGAGCGCCGTAGGCGATGCCGTCCTCGACCTGCTTGAAGTCCAGGGCGAGGAAGCAGGCGCCGAGGATGACGCCGATGACGCCGAAGAGGATGCCGAGGCCACCGCTGCGGAAGCCGAGGCCGTCACCGCCGCCGAAGACGGCGAACAGCAGGTTGACCGCCATCAGCAGCAGGAAGCCCATGGCCGCGGCCATCACGAAGCCGTAGAAACGGCGCGTGACGCGGATCCAGCGCATCTTGTACGCGATCAGCACGCCGGCGAAGACCGCCATGGTGCCGAGCACGGCCTGGGCGACCACGCCGTCGGCGATGTACGTCGAGACGGCGCTGGAGATGACACCGAGGAAGACGCCCTCGAACGCGGCGTACGCCAGGATCAGCGCGGGCGAGGCCTTGCGCTTGAACGACTGGACGAGCGCCAGCACGAACGCCACCAGCGCGGCGCCGACGGCGATGCCGTACGACTTGCCGATGTTCGCCGGGTCGACGGGCAGGAGCACCCACGACAGGATCGCCGTGAGCACGACCGTACCGAGCGTCATGGCGGTGCGCGCCACGACGTCGTCGATCGTCATCACGTTGGTGCGGGCGGGCGCCTGCGGCGGGGCACCCAGCTGGGCGTCCGCCGGAGCGTACGGGTTGGTGGCGTACGGGTTGCCGGCGCCCTGGGCGTACGGGTTGGTTCCGACGGCGGGGCCCCCGGCCTGCGGCGCGGTGTTGAAGCCCGCGTAGCCGTTGTCGCGGCTGAACCCCCGTCGCGAGAAGACCGGGTTGCTGCTCCTCATCTCACTCCTCCATGGCCACCCTGCGCGGCCTTGACACAAGAGTAATGCGAGGGCAAAGAGATCCGCCTAGTGCTGAGGGAGGATCTTTCCTCGATCGTGACGGGCCGGTCACCCTCCCGCACCTGGCGATCCCTCCCGCGGACACCCGTCCCGCCCGGCGTGGCGTCCGTGGACCAGCAGGCTCCCCAGAGCCGTGCGCCGGTGCAGGACAGCCCGTCCCGCGCGGACCGTGCCGATCAGGCCCGCCCCGCGCAGCGCGGCGGTGTGGGCGGAGACGGTGGCGTTGCTGACGCCGAGGCGGCGGGCGAGCCGGCTGGTGGTGTGCTCCTCCGTAAGCAGGAGCAGGAGCTCGAAGCGGGTCCGCCCGAGCACTCCGGCGAGCGCGTCGTCCGTGCCGCCCGCCGCAGCCGGTGTGAGTGGCAGGCCCGGGCCCGCCGGGTACGTCAGGACCAAGGGGCGATCGGGCAGGTCGGAGACGAGGGGGTGACCGGTCCAGTGGACGGTGGGCAGGAGCAGCACGCCGCGCCCGCGCAAGCGTTCAAGTATTCAATGATCTACCGCTCGCGCCACCGGCCGCAGACGTGCCCGGAGCCGGACTCGAACCGGCACGGCCCGAAGGCCAGCGAGGTTTAAGCTCGCCGTGTCTGCATTCCACCATCCGGGCGTGGCGCGCGGCTCCGCGTTGGCACCTGAGCCTATCCGGGCAGGTCCCCCGAACAGCGGTACACCGACCCGATGTTGTCTTATTTTATTGACGTCTGAGGGTGTGTCAGCCCAGGTAACCGGCAGTTTGCACCTGGCGTTCCCGGCCCGTGCCCGACCGGCCCCGCGCCAGGGAATGACGGAAAGTCGCCGCCCCTCAGGGGGCCGTCATACCAAAGGAGGACGGGCGGGCATCGCCGTCAGACCCAAGAGGGCCCCGGGAACGGGCAATGGGACGGACGATCCGGCGGCGGACGAGCAGCACGATGGGGTGGTCCCCGAAAACGCCGTGACAGGAGAGTCGTCTCGTGACCACCACCCCCACCGCCCACCGCGCCACCGCGGTGGCTGCCCGCGCCATGGATCTGTCCAAGGTCTACGGACAGGGCGAGACCCAGGTGGTCGCCCTCGACCGCGTCACCGTGGACTTCCGGCAGGGTGAGTTCACCGCGATCATGGGGCCGTCGGGCTCCGGCAAGTCCACGCTGATGCACTGCGTCGCCGGTCTCGACAGCTTCAGCAGCGGCTCCGTACGCATCGGGGAGACCGAGCTCGGCTCGCTCAAGGACAAGCAGCTGACGCAGCTGCGCCGGGACAAGATCGGGTTCATCTTCCAGGCGTACAACCTGCTGCCGACGCTGACGGCGCTGGAGAACATCACGCTGCCGATGGACATCGCGGGCCGCAAGCCCGACAAGCAGTGGCTGCAGCAGGTCATCGACATGGTCGGGCTTTCCGCGCGGCTCGGCCACCGGCCGGCCCAGCTGTCCGGCGGTCAGCAGCAGCGCGTCGCCGTCGCCCGGGCGCTCGCCTCGCAGCCCGAGATCATCTTCGGTGACGAGCCGACCGGAAACCTGGACTCCCGCTCCGGCGCCGAAGTCCTGGGCTTCCTGCGCAACTCGGTACGGGAGCTGGGGCAGACCGTCGTCATGGTGACGCACGACCCCGTGGCCGCCTCGTACGCGGACCGCGTCGTCTTCCTCGCCGACGGCCGGATCGTGGACGAGATGCCCGCCCCGACGGCGGACGGCGTACTGGACCGCATGAAGGCGTTCGACGCCAAGGGCCGCACCAGCTGATCCACGGCTCCACCGCAGACTTCCGGCCCTCACCTCAGGACTGATCACACCATGTTCCGTACCGCCTTGCGCAATGTGCTCGCGCACAAGGCCAGGCTGCTGATGACCGTACTCGCCGTGGTTCTCGGCGTGGCGTTCGTCTCCGGCACCCTGGTCTTCACCGACACGCTCTCCAACGCCTTCCGCAACCAGTCGGCGAAGAGCTACGAGGACGTCGCCGTCGCCGTGACCTCGTACGCCGACGAGAACGACCCCAAGGCCGAGCCCGGCATCTCCCAGCAGACCCTGGACAAGGTGCGCGGCGTGGACGGCGTCGCCGCCGCGTACGGCCGTGTCGACGGCTTCGCCGGGGTCGCCGACCCGGACGGCAAGCTGATCGGCGTCGGCTGGTCCAACAAGGGCTCCAACTTCGCCCCCGGCGAGGACGGCAAGGACCCCGCCTACACGTTCACCAACGGCTCGGGCCCGCTGAAGGCCGATCAGATCGCCCTGGACGAGGACTCCGCGACCACGGGCAAGTACGAGGTCGGCGACCGCGTACGGGTCGCGACCAACGGGCCGGTGAAGGAGTACACCCTCAGCGGCATCTTCACCACCGAGGACGGCGCCGTGAACGCCGGCGGCAGCCTCGTGCTCTTCGAGACGTCCGTCGCCCAGAAGCAGTACCTCAAGCCGGGCTACTACCGGGAGCTCGCCGTCACCGCCGCCCCCGGCGCCGACGACGCGTCGCTCCTCGACGCGGTCGAGCCGCTGCTGCCGAAGGGCGCCGAGGCCACGACCGGCCGGGCGCTCGCCGACGAGCAGGCGAAGCAGATCGAGGAGGGCCTGAGCGCCCTCAAGCAGGTCCTGCTGGGCTTCGCCGCGATCGCGCTCTTCGTCGGCATCTTCCTGATCTCCAACACCTTCTCGATGCTCGTCGCGCAGCGCACCAAGGAGCTCGCGCTGATGCGCGCCGTCGGCGCCTCGCGCAAGCAGATCACCCGCTCGGTGCTCATCGAGGCCGCGGTGGTCGGCGCGGTCGCCTCGGCGATCGGCTTCGCGCTCGGCATCGGCCTGGCAGTCGGACTGCGCTCGGGCATGGCCGCGTTCGGCATGAAGATGCCGGCCGGGCCGCTGGTGCTGTCGGTGACGCCGGTGCTCGCCGCGCTCGCCGTCGGCGTGCTGATCACGATGTTCGCCGCCTGGCTGCCGGGCCGCAGGGCCGCGAAGATCCCGCCGGTGGCGGCGATGAGCAGCGTCCACGCGGTGGCCACCACCAAGTCGCTGGTGCTGCGGAACTCCATCGGCGCGGTCATCACGGCGATCGGCGCGGCCGGCATCGTCGCGGGCGCCCAGGTCGCCGGTGACGAGGGCCGGGTCCTGATCGGGGCCGGCGCGTTCTTCGCCCTGATCGGCGTCATCATCCTGATCCCGCTGCTGTCCCGGCCCGTCATCGCGGTCATCCGGCCCGTGCTCGTCGGCCCCTTCGGGGTCGCCGGCAAGCTGGCGGGACAGAACGCGGTCCGCAACCCGCGCCGCACCGGCGCCACCGCCTCGGCGCTGGCGATCGGCCTCACCCTGGTCACCGGCCTGTCGGTGCTCGGTGTCACGGTCGGCGCGGCGCTCGACAAGATGACCACGGACCACATCAGGGCCGACTACATGGTCTCGATGGCGAACGGCGGCGGCCTCGACCAGTCCGCGCTCACCGCCCTGGAGAAGGCCGGCAGCGCCTCCGCGGTCTCGCCGCAGCAGGCCGTGTACTTCGAGATCGACGGCCGCTTCGCGTCGGCGTCCGCCGTGAACGCGGGCGCCATCGAGAAGGTGCTGAACGTCGAGGTCGTCAGCGGCAGCATCGGCTCGCTCGCCGACGGGCGGATCGCCATCGCGGAGAAGACGGCGAAGAACCGGGGCTGGAAGGTCGGCGAGAGCCTGCCCGTCACCTTCAGCGACAAGAAGAAGGGCACCCTGACGGTCGGCGCGGTCTACAAGGACAGCGAGTTCCTCTCCCCCGTCCTGGTGGACACGAAGATCGCCAATCCGCACGAGGTCAGGCCGTTCATCCCGGAGATCTGGGTGAAGATGACCGGCGGCCAGACCGAGGCGAACGAGAAGGCGCTGGTCAGCGCCCTCGGTGAGAACCCGGCCATCAAGGTGATGGACCAGCAGGACATCCGCGACGAGTTCGGCGGCATGATCAACACGCTGCTGAACATCATGTACGGCCTGCTCGCGATGGCCCTCATCATCGCGGTCCTCGGTGTGGTCAACACCCTCGCGATGTCGGTGTTCGAGCGGAAGCACGAGATCGGCATGCTGCGCGCGATCGGCCTGGACCGGCGCCGGGTGAAGCGGATGGTCCGCCTCGAGGCCGTGGTCATCTCCCTCTTCGGCGCGGTGATCGGCATCGGTCTCGGCTCGTTCCTCGGCTGGGCCATCGGGGAGTCCATCAGGAGCAGCATCCCCGGCTACGCGCTGGTCCTGCCGTGGGACCGGATCGGGATCTTCCTGGCGCTGGCGGGACTGGTCGGCGTGCTGGCCGCGATGTGGCCGGCCCGCAGCGCCGCGAGGCTGAACATGCTGAACGCGATCAAGGCCGAGTAGCCCGCACGGCCGCGCATCGAACGGTCGTGCATCGAACAGCCGGACAACGAAGGACCGGACAACGAAGGACCGGACAGCGAAGGGCCGGACAGCGAAGGGCCGGACAGCGAAGGGCCGGGCTTCCCGCAACGGGGAAGTCCGGCCCTTCGTCCCGGTTCGCCCGGGATCAACGACGCGCGGGCTCACCCCACTTGCGCGCCCGCAGGGGCATCCCGGAGACGCCGCCTTCCGGCGTCTTCACCGCCAGGATCTGGTTGACCCCGATCCTGTTCCGCTCGAAGGACACGGCGGACGCGGCCATGTACAGCCGCCAGACCCGCGCCCGTCCCGGCGAGACCTGCCGCACCGCGCGCTGCCATGCGGACTCCAGGTTGGTCACCCACGCCCGCAGGGTGCCGGCGTAGTGCTCGCGGATCGACTCGACGTCCCGGGCCTCGAAACCGGCCTCCTCCAGGATCGACAGGGTCCTGCCCAGCGGCGCGAGTTCCCCGTCCGGGAAGACATACGCGTCGATGAAGTCGTCCACGCGGTAGGCCTCCTCGTCCGGCGCGGGGCGGCGGGCGATCTGGTGGTTCAGCAGCCTGCCGCCGGGCTTGAGGAGCCCGTACAGGACGTCGGCGTACTCCCGGTACCGCTCGGAGCCGACGTGCTCGGCCATACCGATGGACGAAATCGTGTCGTACGGCCCGTCCTTGACGTCCCGGTAGTCCTGGACGCGGAGGTCGATGAGGTCGGTCAGGCCCTCCTGGGCGACGCGCTTGCGGGCGTACGCGGCCTGCTCGCGCGACAGGGTGATGCCGGTGACCTGGGCGCCGTACTCCTTGGCCGCGTGGATCGCCATCGAGCCCCAGCCGCAGCCGACGTCCAGCAGCCGGTCGCCCTCCTTCAGCGCGAGCTTGCGGCAGACGAGGTCGAGCTTGTCACGCTGCGCGTCCTCCAGGGTGCCGCCGGCCCCGCCGTCCCCGCCGTCCTCGTCGTCCCAGTAGGCGCACGAGTAGACCATGGACGGACCGAGCACCAGCTCGTAGAAGTCGTTGCCCACGTCGTAGTGGTGACTGATCGCCTGCCGGTCCCGGACCTTGGTGTGCAGGGGACCGTGGCGTCTGCGGACCTCCTCGCCGGGCGGGGGCAGCGGCAGCCAGACCCGCGGTCCGGCCAGCTGGAGCAGCTCCCTCGCGGCGGCGCGCAGCTGTGGATCGCGTACGGGATGGAACCCTGGCCCGTCGTCGGGGCCACGGTCCCAGATCAGCCCGGCGAGCCGGTCGAGGGCCTCGTACAGATCCCCCTCGACGTCGATCTCCCCGGCCACCCAGGCCCGGGCCAGCCCGAGTTCACCGGGTTTCCAGAGCAGCCGGCGAAGGGCGCGCCGGTGCCGGACGACGAGGACGGGGGCATCGGGAGGTCCTGCTTCGCTTCCGTCCCAGGCGCGGATACGGACCGGGGGCGGCGCCCCCAGCAGGGTCTCGGCGAGAGTGGTGAGCCGCGAAGCGGCATCGGCCATGGCGCACACCTCCGTATGACGGTTTCCGGAAATGCCCAACACCACGTAAACACCGTCGGCGTTCCGATGCAGTCCCCTGAGCACGCAAATGGACGGCAAAGTGGATGTCTTCACCATCTTTCATGGCCTGCCGCGCCCTCCCAGGGCCCTTCTCCCGTGTACGGGAACGCCGAAGGGGCCGTCCGCACCACGGATGGCGGACGGCCCCTTCGGGGTACTGCGGGATGCTGCTACAGCCGGGTCAGGAGGCCTTGGCCTTCTCCGGGGCGGGCTTGGCCGCCGCCGGGGCCGGCTTCGCGGCCTCGTAGAACTCCTCGCGCGGCGACTCGATCGCACCGAGCGAGACGACCTCGCGCTTGAGGAACATCGCGAGCGTCCAGTCGGCGAAGACGCGGATCTTGCGGTTCCAGGTCGGCATGGCCATGCCGTGGTAGCTACGGTGCATGTACCAGGCGAGCCGGCCCTTGAGCTTGATCTTCACCTTGCCCATGACGATCATCGCGACGCCCTTGTGCAGGCCGAGACCGGCGACCGCACCCGAGTTGGCGTGGCTGTACTCCTTCTGCGGGAAGCCCCGCATACCGGAGATGACGTTGTCGCCGAGGACCTTCGCCTGGCGCAGCGCGTGCTGGGCGTTCGGCGGGCACCAGGCGTTCTCGACGCCCGCGCGGCGCGAGGCCATGTCCGGGACCTGGGCGTTGTCGCCCGCGGCCCAGATGTAGTCGGTGCCCTGCACCTGGAGGGTGGCGGCGGTGTCCACGTGGCCGCGCGGGCCGAGCGGCAGACCGTAGCGGGCGAGCGCCGGGTTCGGCTTCACACCGGCGGTCCACACGATGGTGTTGGAGTCGACCTCCAGGCCGTTCTTCAGCACCACGTGGCCCTCGACGCAGGAGTCCATCGAGGTGTTGAGGTAGATCTCGATGCCCCGGGCCTCGAGGTGCTCCTTGCCGTACTTGCCGAGCTTCGGGCCGACCTCGGGAAGGATCTTGTCGGCGGCGTCGACGAGGACGAAGCGCATGTCCTCGCGCTTGATGCTCTTGTAGTACTTGACCGCGTCGCGGGCCAGGTCCTCGACCTCACCGATGGTCTCCGCGCCGGCGAAGCCGCCGCCCACGAAGACGAAGGTCAGCGCCTTGCGGCGGACCTCCTCATCGGTCGTCGAGTCGGCCTTGTCGAGCTGCTCGAGGACGTGGTTGCGGAGGCCGATGGCCTCCTCGATGCCCTTCATGCCGATGCCCTGCTCGGCGAGGCCGGGGATCGGGAAGGTGCGGGAGACCGCGCCGAGCGCGATCACCAGGTAGTCGAAGGGCAGCTCATAGGCCTCGCCGACGAGCGGCGCAACCGTGGCGACCTTGCGGTCCTGGTCGATGGTGGTGACCCGGCCGGTGAGTACCTCGGCCTTGGGCAGCACGCGTCGCAGCGGGACGACGACGTGCCGCGGCGAGATGCTGCCGGCGGCGGCTTCGGGGAGGAAGGGCTGGTAGGTCATGTACGACCGCGGGTCGACGACCGTGACGGTCGCCTCCCCGTACCGCATCTTCTTCAGAATGCGACGAGCTGCGTACAGGCCTACGTACCCACCGCCTACTACGAGGATCCTGGGACGCTCCGTGGTGCTCATGGCATCGAGTATCCACCCCCCTCAGAGGGGTCGCTCGTGAGCCCCTTCACAAGCACCCTCGGACCCTCTGCTACACTCCGCCGCCCACGTGACCGAGGTCATGACCCCGCCAGGGAACCACGATGTAACGGGGAACGTTGTCAAGGCCGCCTGAGCTGGCCCCATCCGGCCAGAAGAAGGTGAACCACTGCCCCGTTTCATATGTACGCAACGCGGCCGACACATGCCGGACCGAGGGCGCTCAGGCCGAGTTGGACACAAAAGCAGGCCCGGAGGGCCGTCGAAGGGCACTTTCGACGGCCGACCGGGCCCTTTTCCTTGTGAAGAACTTCACGAAGTTTTTTGCCGCGGGACCGCGCTAGGCGATCGACCAGGCGATTCCGTCCAGAATGTCGTGCTCGCTGACCACGACCTCATCGATGCCGATGCGCTCCATGATCTCCAGCAGGACGAGCGCCCCGGCGGCGATCACGTCCACCCGGCCGGGGTGGATCACGGGGATCGCGGCACGCTCGTCGTGCGTGGACGAGAGCAGCCGGTGGGTCACCTCGGCGACCTGCTCGCGGGAGATCCGCGCGTGGTGGATGGCGGAGGAGTCGTACTCCTCGAGGCCCAGCGCCACAGCGGCGACGGTGGTCACCGAACCGGCCAGACCGACGAGGGTCTGCGCCTCGCGGATCGGCACGGTCTCCTCGGCGAGGTCCAGCGCGGCGGCGATGTCGGCGCGGACGGCGGTGACCTCGGCGGGCGCCGGCGGATCGCTGTGGATGTGCCGCTCGGTCAGCCGTACGCAGCCGATGTCCACGGAGCGGGCGGCCTCGACGTGTTCGTGACCGACGACGAACTCGGTCGAGCCGCCGCCGATGTCCACGACGAGGCGCTCCTCGTGGCCGGGCAGCTCCTTGGTGGCGCCGCTGAAGGAGAACTCGGCCTCCTGGTCCCCGCTGATCACCTCCGGCTCCACGCCCAGGATGTCGAGGACGCCGCGCGCGAAGTCGTCGCGGTTCTCGGCGTCGCGGGACGCGGAGGTGGCGACGAAGCGGATCCTCTCGGCGCCGTGCGCCTTGATGGCCTCGGCGTACTCGCGGCAGGCGGCGAAGGTCCGCTCCAGCGCCTCGGGGGCGAGGCGGCCGGTGCGGTCGACGCCCTGGCCAAGGCGGACGATGGTCATCCGGCGGTCGAGCTCGGTCAGCTCGCCGGTGGCGGGGTCGGTGTCGGCGACGAGCAGGCGGATGGAGTTGGTGCCGCAGTCGACGGCGGCGACGCGGGTCATGGTGGCTCCTTGGTGTGGTGACCGGTACCGTCCGGGCGGCCCGGGTGCCGTCCTCGAACGCCGGACGGGAGCTGGAAGCGTGCCCGGCACGGCGAGGGACGGGAAACTTCAGGCTTCGTCGAGGGAGGGGCTGACGCACGGCCCCTTCGCCCACCACTCCGGCAGCATCGCGATCGCCTCGTCGCCGAGAGGGTTCACCCCCGGCCCCGCGGCCAGGGAGTGGCCGACCAGGACGTGCAGGCACTTCACACGGTCCGGCATGCCGCCCGCGCTCGGGAAGCCCTTCAGCTCCTCGATCGCGTCGCGCCGCGCGATGTAGTCCTCGTGCGCCGCCCGGTACGCCGCCGCCAGCTCGGGGTCGGTCTGCAGGCGCTCGGTCATCTCCTTCATGACGCCGTTCGCCTCCAGCGTGCCGATCGCGGACGCAGCCCGCGGGCAGGTCAGGTAGTACAGCGTCGGGAACGGCGTGCCGTCCTCCAGCCGCGGGGCCGTCTCGACCACGTCCGGATTGCCGCAGGGGCAGCGGTGGGCGATCGCTCGCAGGCCACGCGGCGGGCGGCCGAGCTGCTCCTGGAACGCGGCGATGTCCGCCTCGGTGGGCGGGGTGTGCTCGGTCGAGGGAGGGGGCGTGTCCATATATATGTGTCCGTACGTCTCTTCGTTCGTTTTCGTGACTTCGCTAGCGGCGCGCGTCGGCGTGGTCGACGCCGTCCCACACGTTCGAGTACCAGGGCCGGCCGGCGCCGTCCTCCTCGGAGCGTGGCTGCTCGCCGGCCCTCGGGTCGATCACGGTGTAGGCCGTCTCGCCCGGCAGGACCATGTGCAGATGCTCGCGCGCCAGGCGCTTGATGTACGCGTCGTCCTGGAGCCGCGCCTTCTCGTCGCGCAGCCGCTCCACGCGTTCGCGGGCCGCGTCGGCGAGCCGCTCCTGCTCGGCGATGTCGTTCCGCTGCGACACGTACTGCCGCATCGGGTACGCGAGCGCGACGATCAGCGAGCAGACCACCAGGGCGAGGAAGGCGGCCCGGCCGGTGAGCCGGGAGCGGCGGGCCTGACGGCGGTTCTGCGAGCGGTAGACGCGGGCGGCGGTCTGCTCTCCGAGCAGCCGCAGTCGGGTCGCGGTGGAGAACCGGTCCCGGGCCATGTGCGCGCCTCCCCTTTACGTACGTACGTCCCCGCACACGGTACGGGACCGCGTGCGGGGACGTACGTAAGCGGGGGTGTCAGCCCTTGAACCGCGGGAACGCCGAGCGGCCCGCGTACACCGCGGCGTCGTCGAGGATCTCCTCGATGCGCAGCAGCTGGTTGTACTTGGCGACGCGCTCGGAGCGGGCCGGGGCACCGGTCTTGATCTGGCCGCAGTTGGTGGCGACGGCCAGGTCGGCGATGGTGACGTCCTCGGTCTCGCCGGAGCGGTGGGACATCATGCACTTGAAGCCGTTGCGCTGGGCCAGCTCGACGGCGTCCAGGGTCTCGGTCAGCGAACCGATCTGGTTGACCTTGACCAGCAGCGCGTTCGCGGCGCCGTCCTCGATGCCGCGGGCGAGGCGCTCCGGGTTGGTGACGAACAGGTCGTCGCCGACCAGCTGCACCTTGGCGCCGAGCTTGTCGGTGATGACCTTCCAGCCGGCCCAGTCGTCCTCGAACAGCGGGTCCTCGATGGAGACGAGCGGATACGCGGCGACGAGCTCCTCGTAGTACTCGGTCATCTCGGCGGCCGAGCGCTCCTTGCCCTCGAAGAGGTACGTGCCGTCCTTGTAGAACTCGGAGGCGGCGACGTCGAGCGCGAGGGCGATGTCCTTGCCGGGCGCGTAGCCGGCCTGCTTGATGGCCTCGAGGATGAGGTCGAGGGCATCGCGGTTGGAGTTCAGGTTCGGGGCGAAGCCGCCCTCGTCGCCGAGACCCGTGGAGAGTCCGCGCTCCTTCAGGACCTTCTTGAGGGTGTGGTAGACCTCGGTGCCCCAGCGCAGCGCCTCGGAGAAGGACTCCGCGCCGATCGGGGCGATCATGAACTCCTGGATGTCCACGTTGGAGTCGGCGTGCGAGCCGCCGTTCAGGATGTTCATCATCGGCACCGGCAGGAGGTGCGCGTTCGGGCCGCCCAGGTAGCGGAAGAGGGGCAGGTCCGAGGCCTCGGACGCGGCGTGGGCGACGGCCAGGGAGACGCCGAGGATCGCGTTGGCGCCGAGGGACCCCTTGTTGTCGGTGGCGTCCAGGTCGAACATCGCCTGGTCGATCAGGCGCTGCTCGGTGGCGTCGTAGCCGACGAGCTCGGGGCCGATCTGCTCGATGACGGCGAGGACGGCCTTCTCCACGCCCTTGCCCATGTAGCGGTTCTGGTCTCCGTCACGGAGTTCAATGGCCTCGAACGCACCGGTGGAGGCGCCGGAGGGCACGGCAGCACGGCCGGTGCTGCCGTCGTCGAGGCCGACCTCGACCTCGACCGTGGGGTTGCCTCGGGAGTCCAGGATTTCCCGGGCTACGACGACGTCGATGGACGGCACGAGCATCTCCTTCTGGGATGTGACGCTGGTTGTGCAGGGTCGCTTTGGCCTTGCGACATGAGCCTATCCGGCCCAGGGGCATCGGTCGGCCGGTGCCCGCCCCGTGGGACGAAAAAGGGCACGAAGCAGACAGAAACCCCGGCCCGGCGCGTACGGGGGAAGGCGCGCCGGACCGGGGGGCTCGGGGGACGGGGGTGCGTGCGTCCGGTGGTCCGCCGGGTCCACCGGGTCACGGGAGCCCGTGGGGAGCGACTACGGGAGTCCTGGGGGCCGGGTCGGGGAGCCCCGGTCCCGGGACCGTTCCCGGAGTCGGGCCGTCAGCTCAGGTGGAGCTTCTGGCCGGGGTGGATGACGTCCGCGTCGTCGATGACGTCCTTGTTCAGGTCGAACAGCTTCTTCCAGCCGCCCTTGACCTTCTCGGCCTCGGCGATCTTGCCGAGGGTGTCACCGGCCTTGACCGTGTACTCGCCGTCGCCCTTCTTGACCGGGGCGGCCGGGCGCGCGGAGCGGGTGGTCGGGGCCTCGGCACGCTTCGGCGCCGGGGCGGGGGTCTCGGCCTTGGGGGCGGCGGGCTTCGGGGCGGCCTCGGCGGCGCCACCGGTGTACGCGGCATTGGACAGGCCCACGCCGCAGTGCGGCCACGCGCCCTTGCCCTGGCCGGCCAGGACCTTCTCGGCGATCGTGATCTGCTGGGCCTTCGTGGCCCGGTCGGCGGTGGCGGCATACGCCGTGCCGCCGTACGCGGCCCAGGTGGAGGCCGAGAACTGCAGGCCGCCGTAGAAGCCGTTGCCCGTGTTGATGGACCAGTTGCCGCCGGACTCGCACTGGGCGACCGTGTCCCACTCGGAGGCGGTGGCGGCGGACGCCGTGCCGGCGACCACGAGCGGCGCGGCTATCGCGGCACCAGCGACACCGGCGAGCGTGACGATACGGGCGGACCGCTGGAGAACGGTCGGGCGACGGTGCTTGACCTTGCCGGAGTGCAGCATGGAGATTCCCCTCACCGACGCCTGCGAGGTGAGCTGTCGGGTTCGGGCCGATGGGGTGTCCCCGGTTCCGCCAGGAACCAGAGGACGAGTTGCCCGGCCGCGCGATCCTGCGCGCGGCTTCACCCCAAGCCGTGACCGTCCCTCATCGGGCGGACGCGGCACTTACCTTGGGTCCCCCGCTCCTGCCTACGGCGCTTGACGCGTCGACTGTTCCCTTCGACCGACGGCAGGATTCGGCGTGACGGTCGAGGGGGCCCGCGGTGGCGAGCGGTTCAGACCGTAAACGCACTTCTCCCCGATGTTCAAAGACGAACATCGGGGAGAAATCGCCCGTAACCACCTCGGACAGATGTCCGTTTTCGCAGGTGAGAGGCGGGATGACCGGACTTGACAGGCGCAACACGCCAGTTGACCGGAAGAGACCCATGTCTCACTTGCGCGGAAGGGGACATAAGTGCTCGAAATACAGCTGGCGCCAGCCCGGACTACTTCTCCAACTTCCCCTTCTCCAGGCCCAGATCGAGGCTCTGGCCAGGAAGGATGAGGTCGGGGTCGGAGCCGACGGTCTCCTGGTTCGCCTCGTACAGCGCGGGCCAGCCGCCGGGCAGCTCGTTCGCATCCGCTATCGCCCACAGGTTGTCGCCGGGGCGGACGGTGTACTCATCTGCCGCCGTGGCGCCGCCTCGTGCCGATGCGTCATCTCGTGAGGCATGACGACCAGAATCACGGTCATTGCCCGAATTGCCCGCCTCTTCCTCATTGGTGGCGGGGGTGCCGCGGTGCTTCCCGGAGCCGCCTTCGGCGTCGGCACCGGTGCCGCTGGTCACATCCTGGGTGGGGGCGGTCGACTCGGGAGTGGCGGACGGCTCGCCCGCGCCCTGCCCGGACCCCTTCGACTGCCCGGGCGCGGGCGAGGCCGAAGGAGACGTCACGGCGTCGGCCCCGTCGCCGAACGACGGCGGATCCACCTCGTCGTCCTGCGAGCCGGCCGTGTCGCTCTTGGCGGTGCCGGGCGTCACGCCCGGGTCGACCTTGGCCTTGGACCCACCGGTCGCGAGGCCGGTGATCACGGCGCAGCTCGGCCACGCCGTCGGACCCTGCGCGGCGAGGACCTTCTCGGCGACCGCGATCTGCTGCGAGCGGCTGGCGAGGTCGGCGCGCGGCGCGTACGCCGTACCGCCGAACTCCTCCCAGGCGTCCTGGGAGAGCTGCAGTCCGCCGTAGTAGCCGTTGCCGAGGTCGGCACTCCACATGCCGCCGCTCTCGCAGTCGGCGACGCGGTCCCAGGTGGCGGCGTCCGCGGCGGAAGCGGAACCCGCGCCGAGCAGCGGGATGGCGATGGCCGAGCCGGTCACGCCTGCTGCGACGACGAGGGCGGGAGCCTGGCGGGGGCGGCGGTGGCGACCGTTCCCGGAGAGCATGCGGTTGACCTTCCGTGTGACTGCAGGGGACCTGTGAGTCCCCAGGGGACCGAGGAGTCCCGAGTTGACCGTGAACGTAGCGGCATTCGAACGTCAGTCACAAGTCGATGCAGCGGAGATCACGTGAAAGTCACAGACTTGATGAACCGTCAGCTGATTTCGGAAGGGAACTGAACGGGCAGAGTGCGCAATCCACGCATGATGAGCCCCCCACGCCACCGCAATTCGGACGGATCCACCGCAAGTTGCAAGTCGGGCAGACGGGTCAGCAGCGTGGCGAGCGCGGTCTGTCCCTCCAGGCGCGCGAGCGGCGCGCCGAGGCAGTAGTGGATGCCGTGCCCGTACCCGAGGTGCTGGTTGTCCCGGCGGGCGAGGTCGAGGACGTCCGGCTCGGGGAACCGGTCCGGGTCGCGGTCGGCCGCCGCGAGGACGACGAGGACGGGGTCGCCGACGGCGATGTCCTGCCCGCCCAGGGTGAGCGGTTCGGTGGCGAACCGCCACGTCGCCAGCTCCACGGGACCGTCGAAGCGGAGGAGCTCCTCGACGCCGGTCTCGAGGAGCGCGGTGTCGCCCGCGGCGAGGGACGCCTGGAGGCGTGCGCGCTGCTCCGGATGCCGCAGCAGCGCGTACACACCGTTGCCGATGAGATTGACGGTGGTCTCGAAGCCGGCGAAGAGAAGGATGAAGGCCATGGCGGCGGCCTCGTTCTCGGTGAGGTGCTCGCCGTGGTCGGAGGCCTTGATGAGCCCGGAGATGAGGTCGTCCCCCGGCTCCTCCCGCTTGCGGTGGATCAGCTCGGCCAGATAGCCGCGCATCTTCTTCACCGAGCGTGCGACCCCGCCTCGGGGACCGCCGCCGTGACGGATCATCATCCCCGCCCAGTCCCGGAAGTCGTCCTGGTCCTCGAGCGGGACGCCGAGCATGTCGCAGATCGCATAGATGGGGAGCGGGAAGGCGAACTCATGGATGAGATCGGCCTGTCCGTTCTCCGCGAAGTTGTCGATCAGCCGGTCGGTCAGCTCCTGCACGCGCGGCGCGAACTCGGCGACCCGGCGCGGGGTGAACGCCTTCGACACCAGCCGGCGCAGCCGGGTGTGGTCGGGCGGGTCGATGTTCAGCAGATGCGTCATCAGCTCCGCCTTGCGCTCGCCCGGGATCCCCGTCTTCCCCTTCGCGTGCGCCGGCTCGTCGTGATGCGCGGGATTCTTGCTGAGCCGCTGGTCCGCGAGCGCCTGCCGCGCATCGCCGTACCGGGTCACCAGCCAGGCCTCGACCCCGCTGGGCAGCCGGGTCCTGTGCACGGGCGCGTGCTCGCGCAGCCAGGCATAGGCGGGGTACGGGTCGGTGGCGAACTCCCAGGTGAAGAGTTCGGGGGCGGGTGCGGCGTCGTTCACCCCTCGACGTTAGCCCGGTCCTCCTCGACGGCCCGGATCGCGTCGCGGTACGCACGGGCCGCGGCGCGGAGGGCGGCCTCCGGGTCGTGACCCTCGGCCTCGGCCCGTACGGCCATGGCGAGCAACTCGTACCCGATGCCGCAGTCGCGGCGGTCGCCGTCCCCGGTCGGCAGCTCGACGTCGAGCCCGGCCGTCCGGACACGGCTCGCCAGCTTCGCGGCCAGGGCGAGGCCGGGCTGGCCGAGCGGGATTCCGTCGGTCACGGAGTCGCGCTGCTTCTCGATGGCCTTCGTGCGGAGCCAGTGCTCCTTGACGTCCTCGGGGGTCTCGGCGTGCGCGTCTCCGAAGACGTGCGGGTGGCGGTGGATGAGCTTGTCCACGATGGTGGCCGCGACGTCGTCGATGGAGAACGGCTCTGCGCCGTCCTCCTCGCGGCCTTCCTGCGCGATGCGCGCGTGGAAGACGACCTGGAGCAGGACGTCGCCGAGCTCCTCGCGCAGCTCGTCGCGGTCGCCGTCCTCGATGGCCTCGACGAGTTCGTACGCCTCCTCGATGCCGTACTTGGCGAGACCCTTGTGGGTCTGCTGCGAGGACCAGGGGCACTCGCGGCGGATCCGGTCCATGACCTGGACGAGGTCGAGGAGACGGGCGCCGGGCAGGTCGTACGAGCCGGGGAGCAGCTCCAGGTCGGGCATCTGGATGCGGCCGGAGCCCGCCATGCGGGCGAGGCCGTCGGTGAGGGCCTGGTCGCCCTCGCCGCCCGGGAGGACGACGACGGTCCTGCCGCCTGCGGTGGCGTCGACGAGCTCCTGGGCGGTCGGCGCGGCGATCTCCACGGCGACCCCCGCCTCCCTCAGGTACGGGAGCTGCGGGTGGCCGCCGTCCGCGCACAGCACCCGGTCGGCGGCGTGCAGCGTCTGCCACGCGGGCCAGGACAGCAGTCCGGGTGCCACGCGGTGGCTGGCGGTGAGCAGGACAATACGGCCGGGCTCGACGGGGGTCTCAGCGTTCACCCCTCGACCTTACGTCTCGGTGCCTACGTCTCCGTGCGGGCGGTCAGGCCCCGGCCTGGACGGCCTGCGGCTCCTTGGTGACCTGGGTGATCCAGGGGGCCTTGTACTCACCCAGCTGGATCTTCGTGTCGTCCCAGGCGCCGTAGCGCGGGTTCACATCGATGTCGAGGGCCTTCGACGCGGCAGTGAGCGTGGCGCCGACCTTCTGCTGGCCCTGCGGGGTGCCGAGGTCGGCGCCGAGCGCCTGGGCCAGCTTGTTCATGAGGATCTCTCTACGGATGGCCCCGTCGATCTGTCCGGGCGCGAGCCCGGCCTGCTCGAGCGCCTCCGCTTCGAACCGCTTCTCGCCCCCTCGCTGCTGCGCGACCTGGGCCCGCGTTTCCTGGAGCTCCTTGCGCGAGACGGTGACGCCGGCCTCGTCCGCGGCGTGCTCGAGAACCCGGTCGAAGATCATGTTGCCCAGCTTGATCTGGCCCAGCCGTCCGGTGTTCTTGATCAGCTGCGCGGCCTCCGGGGATTCCTCCTGCGCCGCCCGTACGTCCTTCACCTGCGACTGGAGCGCGGCCACCTCGATCCGTTCCCCGCCGACCACGGCCGCGGCCCCGGGGCGCGCCTCGCTCCCGCAGGCGGCCAGCAGGGGGGCCGCTGCGACGAGCGCGGCGGACAGGGCGAGCGCGGTGCGACGGCGGCGGTGCAAAGGGGCCTCCCGGCGTGCGGTGGTTTGTGCGAACAGTGGGTGCGGCGCGCAGCGCCTCGTTGAGGGGTGGTGGTCGGGTGACGGGCGGGATCACAAAGACCTTGCGGTGATCGATGGTAGGCAGTCGGAGTGGCGTGGGCCACTACTTCGGTGCACCGATTCGGACAACGATCCGGGAGGGCGTGGGGGTGTGCGGCACGGTCGG
The DNA here is from genome assembly GCF_042730885.1 of Streptomyces sp. NPDC059909. Lineage (NCBI taxonomy): Bacteria > Bacillati > Actinomycetota > Actinomycetes > Kitasatosporales > Streptomycetaceae > Streptomyces > Streptomyces sp. NPDC059909. Next base: position 12,598 of record NZ_JBHWKX010000016.1, on the reverse strand, counting down.
GACCTGGCGGTCCGCCGCGACCCGTCGATGCGGGCCGGCCCGACGCGCCTGATCGTCGCAGGCGCGGGCATCCGTAGGGCAGGGAGGGACCGCGATGAGCGCTCGGAAAGCTGTGTCCTGGTGGGTCAAGGCAGGGGTCGGCGTCGTCCTCGCTGCCGCGCTGGTGCTGATGGGCTTGCAGTTGAGCGTGCTGCCCGGGCTCGGCGGCCTGTTCGGCGAGGAGACACGCGACCGTTCGGGACCCGCGCTGCTCGGATCCATCCAGGACATCAGCCGGTACGAGGCGGCCACGGGCCACTTCCAGGTCGTCGTGGATCTGGAGAAGGACACCGCGTACCTGCCGGACGCGGTGCGGGGCACCAGGGTGCTGTATGTGGGCGCCGGCACCGTGGACGCGTACGTCGACATGGGGATGCTCGACGGGAAGGACGTCACCGTGAACAAGGAGCGCACCGCCGCGACGATCAGGCTTCCGCACGCCGTCCTCGGCAAGCCCGCCCTCGACCCCGACCGCTCCTATGCCGTCTCGAAGCAGCGCGGCCTGCTGGACCGGCTCGGTGACCTCTTCTCCGACAACCCCAACAACGAACAGGCGGTCCAGCAGCTGGCGGTGCGGCACATCGCGACCGCGGCGAAGGACAGCCGGCTGACGGCGCAGGCCGAACAGAACACGACGAGGATGCTGGAGGGGCTCCTGCATTCGCTCGGGTTCACCGAGGTCCGGGTCGTGTACGGCCCATGAGACGTGCGCGGGTCAGCCGACCGGCGAGCGCTCCGGGCCCGGCGCGCGGACCGGCTCGGGCCGGAGCATGATCGTGCGGGAGACCACGAACGTGATCGGGATCGCCGCGGCGGCCGCCACGAGCGGGGACCATCGGTCGCTGAGGCCCCCCACGTCGACCAGCAGATAGACGCCACCGGTGGTGATCACGAAGTTGGCCGCGTTGGTGAGCGGGAAGAGCAGGAACTTCCGCCACGTCGGACGCGTGCGGTAGGTGAAGTGCGAGTTCAGGAAGAACGAGCCCGTCATGCTGAGCCCGAACGCGAGGACGTGCGCGGCGATGTACGGCAGCCAGGTCAGCAGGACCAGATAACAGCCGTAGTACGTACCCGTGTTGACGACGCCGACCAGGGCGAAGCGGAACATCTGCCACTGGACCGTCATCGCCGTACGAGCTTCCCCTGCTCTTCTTCTCGCTCGGCCCTGCCGCGCTGCTGTCGTGGCACACCGGCGTTGGTCGCCGCCACCAGGTAGTGCGGGCGGCGCTTCACCTCGTAGTAGATACGGCCGACGTACTCACCGACCACGCCCAGCATCACCATCTGGACGCCGGCGAGCGCGACCACCGTCACCAGGAGGGTGACATAGCCGGGCGTGTCCACACCATTGACCAGCGCGGTCCCGACGATCCAGGCGGCGTACGCCATGGCGATCGAGAGCAGCAGGAGGCCGAGGTAAACGGCTGCCCGAAGCGGCTTGTTGTTGAAGGAGAGCAGCCCGTCGAGACCGTAATTGAGCAGCTTGCCGAAGCTCCACTTGGAACGGCCCTGCTCACGCACCGCATTCTCGTACTCGAAGGTCGTGGTGCTGAATCCCACCCAGGCGAAGAGGCCCTTGGAGAACCGGTTGTACTCGCTCAGTCCGAGGATCGCGTCGACCGTGCGGCGTGACAGCAGCCGGAAGTCGCCGACGCCGTCGACGAGCTCCACGTCCACCAGCCGGTTGATCAGCCAGTAGTAGGCGCGCGCCGTGACGGTGCGGGTGACCCGGTCGCCCTTGCGCGTGCGGCGGGCGATGACCTGGTCGAATCCCTCCTCGTGGAGGCGGACCATGCGGTGCACCAGCTCGGGCGGGTGCTGGAGATCGGCGTCCATGATGACCACCGCGTCGCCGCCGGCGTGCTGGAGTCCGGCCAGCATCGCGGCCTCCTTGCCGAAGTTCCGGCTGAAGGAGACGTAGCGGGTACGGGAATCGGCCGCGGCGATCTCCTCGAGGAGAACGAGCGTACGGTCGCGACTTCCGTCGTCCACATAGACCAGTTCGAATTCCTGGTCGAGGAGCGCGAGTTCCTTGGTCACGTGTTCATGGAAGCGGTTGATGATCTCCTCTTCGTTGAAGCACGGGACCACAATCGAGATCAGCACGGGAAGACCTTAGGCGGCGCCGTATGTCCGTCGTGGATTCGTCACATGGCGGACAGGCGACCATTACGTGAACTGGCCTCGCACAGGCCGAATTCACGTCCTCTCATGGCATATTCGATGAATCATGCCGACCTTGGTCCTCGCGCGGAACATCGCTGCCCGCAGCCGCGTGAACACAAACCAGCGGCGGGCGACCTCCCTGCGCGCATCCGCCCTCGCCGCACTCGTCACCACCGTGGCCGTGTGCGCCGGCGACGCTGTCGCCCGCAGTTTCCCCTTCGGCCCGAAGACGCGCAGCGTCAACGATCTGGGGAATCAGTTCGTCCCGTTCCACGCCCATTTGTGGGACCTGCTGCACGGGCGGGCCGGGGGCGGGCTGCTGCTCAACTGGCAGTCCGGGTACGGCACCAGCTTCCTTCCCGACCTCGGGACCTATCTGACCAGCCCCTTCTCGGTACTCGTCGGACTCTTCCCGCGCGAGGACATCGACCTCGCGGTGTACGTGATCACCGTGCTGAAGATGGCGGCGGCCGCGGCGGCCATGACCTGGCTGCTGCTGACCCTGCACCGCGGCGCGGGACGCCGGTGGATGGCCTCGGTGCTCGGCGCCTCGTACGCGCTCTGCGGCTGGTCCGTCATCGAGGCCACGTACAACACGATGTGGCTGGACGGGCTGATCGCCTTCCCGCTGCTCTGCCTGGTCGGCGAGTGGGCGCGGGGCCGGCGGCGGCCCGTCCTCGGCCCGCTGGTCGTCGCGGTGGCGTGGATCGCGAACTTCTACACCGCCTACATGGCGACGCTCGGCGCCGCACTGGTGGTGGCCCTTCGGCTGCTCCTGGACGAGGAGACGGGCGTACGGGACCGGGTCAGGGTGCTGGTCCGGGCCGCCTCGACCACACTGCTCGGGATCGCGCTCGCCGCGCCCGTGCTGCTGCCCGTCTTCCTCGGCTCGAAGCACGCCTACCCGGGCGTGGTCCGGGAGTTCGAGCCCGCGGGCTGGAGGGACGTGTTCGCCCGTACGCTCCCGGCGACGTACAGCTTCTCCACCCCGGCCCTGTTCCTCGGCACGGGCGCACTGCTGCTCGCCTGCGCGCTGCTCTTCCACCGCGGCGTGCCGCGGCGCGAGCGCCGCTGGTGGACGGCGCTGGCGGTGGTGGTCGCCGTGTCGTTCCAGTGGAAGCCGACCCATCTGGCTTGGCATGTCTTCGCCACGCCCAACGGCAGCCCGTACCGGCAGACCTTCGTCCTCGCCGGGATCGTGGTGATCGCGGCGTGGGTGTGTGTCGCCCGTGCGTGGCCGGGGCGGCCGGCGCTGCTCGCCGGCACGGGGGTCCTGACGGTGATCGCGCTGGGCGCGGCGACCAGCGACCTGGTGACCGGGTGGACGTTCCCCCTGTTCCTGGCCGGACTGGCCGCGGCGGGCGGCGGGCTGGTGCTGGCGGAGCGTTCCGCACGCCGGCGTCCGCGGTCGCGGTACGTCGTCGTGGCCGCCGTGCTGCTGTCCGGCGCCCTGGTCGGACAGGCGGCCGCGACCACCGCGTACACCGACCGGCAGCGGCTCGGGCGGCTCGACGACTATCCGGCCTGGGGCGGGGACCACAGCGCCCGGGCCGCAGCCGTCGCCGGCGCCGACGGCTGGCCCCGCTACCGGACCGACCCCGGGCGCGAGCAGCTCACCGGCAACGACCCGATGCTGGTGGGCGGCGAAGGCGGCGGCTACTACAGCAGCCACACGCCCGACGTGTTCACCCGCACCATGACGGCGCTCGGCACCGGGTGGACCTCGCGGGGCCGCAGTGTGCAGAGCCTGGACAACCCGGTCACGGACGCGGTCTTCTCGGTGGGGGCGCGGGTGCGCTCGGACTCACCGGACTCACCGGGCGCGGCTCCGCGGGTGGTGCGGGCCGCCGAGGTGCTGCCGCTCGTCACCGTGAGGCCGCCGGGGCCCGAGCCCCGCTACGGCGACTCGCCCTTCCGCAACCAGGAGCTGCTCCTCGGGGCCTCGGTGTACGAGCGGCCCGTGGACGGCGTCTGCCCGGCCGGTACCGATGTCTTCCTCTGGGCACCCGACTATGCGGGGACGGCCCGTCTCGGCAGCGCTGAACCGGTGAGGCTGATCGGCCGACCGCCCAAGCGCCGTGCGCCGATGACCCTGCTCGGCACGTCGGCGGGGCCGGGGTCGCGGATCGTCTTCGGCAAGGGCGGACCGCCGCTCGACTGGAGCGCGGGCTGCCTCGACCGCGGCAGGCTCGCCGTGGCGGTCGGCAGGCTGAAGTCCACGGGTGCGGTCTCCGTCGACGTCCGCGACGACGGCGTACGGGCCGAACTGCCCCCGGGCTCGACCGGCACGGCCGTGCTCGCCGCCCCGCGCATCGCCGGCTGGAGCTGCAACGGTGCACCGGCCGGCGAGCACTTGGGGCTGGTCGCCGTCCCGCTCGACGGGAGGACGACGGTCGTCGACTGCTCGTTCCGGCCGCCGGGGCTGCGCGCGGGTGCGGCGATCGGTGGAGCGGCTCTGCTCGTCCTGGTGCTGCTGGGTGTGCTGCGCGCGGCACGGGGAAGGGGTACGGGCCGGGGTCAGGGTCCGGTTCGGGGTCCGGTTCCGGCAGGGGGTCCGGCACGGGCGTCTGTTCGGGCGACGGTTCGAGCACGTGAGCGTCAGCGGGCGGCTACCAAGACTTCACCCGCACAGCACCCGTTGGTGGCCCCCCGAGCATGAAGCGCGGCGTACGCTCCCGGCCATGCCCTCCCTCCTGAGCAACCGGCTGGCCAAGCGCGTGCTGCGCCCCGCGTTCACGCTGGTCGAGCAGCGCCTGGAGCGCGCCACCAACGCCCTCCAGGCCGATGTCGACGCCCTCCACCACGAAGTGGCCGATCTGCGGCGTCAGAGCTACGGACTCGGGCTGCTGCTCGACCACGCCGGGCGGGACGCACACCGGATGCCCACCGCCACCCAGCTGGACACGCTGGTGCGCGAGGTGAGCGCGGCGACGGGGGCGGCCGACGGCCATGCGCGCCGCGATCTGACGGTCGCCTACCGCACGGTGGTGGCGCTGGAGGCGCTCGGCGTGGGCCGGATCGCGGGCTCCACGTCCGATGTGTGCGGCAAGCTGGCGACGGTTCCGCTGCTGGCCCCGCCGAACGAGGACGTGCTGGAGATCGGCACCCGGCACGGGCTGTTCGCGACCGCGCTGCTGCGCATGCTCCACCGCGCGGGCGGCGAGCCGCGGCTGACCATCGTCGACCCGCTCACGGGTGTCGATCCGCTGTCGGGCGAGGACCCGTTGGTGCGCGAGGACGTCGTACGCGCCAACCTGGCGCTGTGCGGCAGCCGTTCCGGCGCCCGGGCCCGTATCCAGCAGGGTGCCCCGGGCGACCCTGACGTCCGCGGCGCCGTCTCCGACCGCCGCTACGGAGTGATCGTCATCGCCGGTGACCCCTCCGTGCGGGGAGTCCTGGCCGACCTGGAGTGGGCCGGGGAACTCGCCGCCGAGGGCGCGGTCGTCGTCCTCGACGGCCACGGCGACGACTCCCGCCCGGGGGTGGGCGAGGCCCTGGCGAAGCACCTCGCGAACGGCACCCGGCTCACCCTCGCCGGGCAGGTCGCGGGCACGGCGTTCCTGCGGGCGGGCTGAAAGGCACCGCCCGTCGAGCGGGGCGGAGTCAGGCCGGGCGGAACTGACGCCGGCGCTCCAGCGCCCGCCGGAGCTCGATGGCCTTCGGGTGGCCGGGCCCGTACAGCCGTTCCGTGTCGTGGAGCAGGCTCTGGAGCTGCTGGTGGCCCGCCGTGTGGTCGCCCATGGCGAGGAGCAGATGGCCGATGCGGTGGCGGATGTCGAAGGCGCGGGCCGGGTCGGCAGCGGTCGCCTGCTGGTTCTCGTAGTACGGCAGGACCGCGCGGTACTCGGCGAGCGCGGCGGCCGGCTCGCCCAGCTGCTCCAGGCACATCGCCGCGTCGTAGCGGAACTGGAGCGTCTGCGGATCCCCCATGCCCGCCTCGGCGGCCCGGTCGTCGGCCAGCCGGCGCAGCTCGGGCAGGGCACGGCGGTACTGCCCGTCGTCCATCAGCGTCGTCGCGTACTGCTTGCGCAGGATCCGGACGACCGGTGAGTGCTCGCCGTGCTCGGCGGCAGCGGCCGGGAGGATGCCGCCGAGGATGTCCACGGCCCGGGTGATGCTGCCCTCGCCGAGGAGGCGCTTGACCTCGTCGACGGCCGCGGCGACGTCCGGGCGCTCCACCACGACGGGCGCCGGAGGCTGATGCGGCACCTGAGCGGGCGCGCCCACACGGTCGGGCCAGGGGGCGTGCGGGCGGAGGAAGGGGCGCGTCGGGTCGAGCGGGCCGGTCGGGGTGCCGCGGCTGGGCAGCAGCGGGGCCAGGTGCTCGTACACCTCCTGCGCACCGGCCGGGCGGTGCTGCGGGTCCTTGGCGAGGAGTCTCAGCACGAGCGCTTCGAGCTGCTCGGGCACCTCGGGCCGCAGCTGCCGGACGGGGACCGGCGGCTCGTACAGATGGCGGTGCAGCACTCCGAGCGCGGTGGAGCCCGCGAACGGCACGTTACCGCTGAGCAGTTCGTGCAGCAGCACCCCGAGTGCGTACAGATCGGTGTACGGGCCGACGGCTCCGCCCATCGCCTGCTCGGGCGCCATGTACGCGGGGCTGCCGATCGGGGAGCCGGTGTGGGTGAGCCGGGTCGTGTCGGTGTCGAGTACGGAGGCGACGCCGAGGTCGAGGACGGTGACCGTGCCGTCGGGCTTCACCATCACGTTCCGCGGTTTGAGGTCGCGGTGCACGATCGGCACGGCGTGCACCGCGCCGAGCACCGCGCACAGCTGGGCGGCGATCGAGACGGCCCACTCCCAGGGATACGGATCGTGCTCGGCCAGATGGTCGGCGAGGTCCGCGCCCTCGACGTACTGCATGACGAGGAACAGGTCGTCGCCGTCGCTGCCCGCGTCATGGACGGTGACGAGGCCCGGGTGGGAGACCTGGGCGGTGACCCGGCATTCGCGCACGAAGCGGCGGCGCATCTCGTCGGCGGCGGTCGCGGCGGCCATGTGGTCGGGGCGGAGCAGCTTCACGGCGACGCGGCGGTCGAGGCGCTGGTCGTACCCGGTCCAGACCTGGCCCATGCCGCCCTGGCCGATGACCGTCGAGAGCTCGTAACGGCCGGCGATGACGCGTCCGCTCACCGACCGGGCTCCCCACGGTCCTGACGCAGATATGCACTGAGCTCGTCCAGCTCGGCACGGACCTGGTCGATGCGGGGCGGGGGCTGCACGGGCTGCGGCTGGGCCTGCGGCGGCTGCACGGGCTGCAGCGGCTGGACCGGCTGCGGCTGGGGCTGGGGCTGGGGCTGGGGCTGGGGCTGCGGGGGCTGTTGTACGGGCTGTGGCGGCGGGTAGCCGTACCCCGGGGTCGGCGGCATCTGCGGCTGTCCGTACTGCGTGCCGTACGGGGGAACGGGCGGCATGAGCCCGCCCGGTACCGCGCCCGGTGTCGCGGCCGGTATCGCGTACGGACGCTGGTGGAAGTGGATGTCGACGATCACGTAGTAGACGGTCACGACGGCCATCTGCACCAGCAGCAGCGCCATGCCGACGTTCGATATCCAATGGTCCGCCAGACGCTGCTCCAGGGTCGCCATGCAGGCGATGTTCAACACCAACTGCGCCCAGAACAGCCCCCAGTCCCGGCCCCTGCGCCGCATGATCGCGATACGGAGCATGGCCACCCACGCGAGGAACCCGAGGCTCAGCACGATCAGGATGCAGATGATCACGCGCACGGCGATCACGCCCGCCGTCACGGCGGGGCGCGGTGGCGTCATGGGCGCATGACCGTGCATGTGTCGCTCCCAGGTGGCATGTGGACTCAAGGAGTTAGAGCGTATACAGCGACACCGACACCCGGCTCAGGGTTGTGCACAACTGCTGTTGCGCTGATCACTCCGCCTGTTCCTGTGCCGGCACGGCGCCCCGCACCGCCCCCGCTCCGCGCTCACTCAGGGAGCACGGTCCCGTCCGCGAGCCCGTCGTACAGCCCCTGCGCCAGCTGTCCGCCGAGCCGGCTCGCGAGGCGGAGCGCGTCCTCGAACTCGGCGAGGGCGCGGAACCGCTCGCCGTACCGCTGCTGTTCGGCGAGCGGCAGCCGGGGCAGCTGGATCCGCCGTACGTCGAGCCGGGTGGCCGTGGAGGCGTAGCTGCTGGCCTGCCGGGTGTTCGCCGTCCCGCGCAGGAAACCGGCCAGGAACCAGGGGTCGAGGGCCGCCGGGTCGGGCCGCAGCAGCTGCAGGTTGCGACCGAGCCCGGCGCCCGCGGTGGCGGCGTCGACGACGCGCGCGACGGCTCCGCCGCCCACGATCGGGACGACGACGTCGCCTTCCTCGGTAAGCACCGGCTCCTCTTCGGGTCCGGGGCCCGCCGGGAGAGTGCCGGACGGCGCGGACCCCGCGTACACGTCGTGCTCGGTGAGAACGGGAACCGCCGGTCCGCCGGAGGGTGAGTTCCCGGCGCCGCCCGTGCGCAGCCGGAGCGCCCCGGCACGGGAGAGTTCACCGACGGTGGTGAGCGTGCGGGCGCCCGCGGGCCGCGCGGGTGCGCCCGGCGCGGGTGTCAGCTCCATGGTGCGGCGCAGGGAGCCGTCCAGACGGCGGCGCACGGACTCCAGCTCGGCCGCCGAGCCGCCCCCGGCCGGGACCGACAGATGCCGGGCGGGGGCGAGATCGACGTCGTCGTCGAGGAGTTCGATGACGGGTACGGTCCGGCTGACTCCGGGCTGCTCCTCGCCGCCCTGCCAGGCGTCGAGCACGGCGTTCCGCACGGCGGCCCACGGCAGCTGCGCCTTGTCGCGGCCGCCGTCCGCGTGGACGAGCCCCGTGGTGTCGACGAACAGCAGCTCGGGGTCGGGACGCTGGTCGGTGCCGGGCCTGCACAGCACCCACAGGTGCAGCGGAATGCCGTACGGGGGCGCGGCCCCGGCCGGCAGCGCGATCACGGCGCGCAGCGCGCCGCGGCGCAGCAGATCGGCGCGGACGCGGCGCCCGGAGCGGCGGGAGGCCACGGCCGGGGGCATCAGCAGGACGGCGGTGCCGCGCTCGCGGAGGCGGGCCAGGGCGTGCTGCACCCACGCGAGTTCGGACTCCGTACGCGCGGGGAGGCCGTACTCCCAGCGCGGGTCGTAGGCGAGCTCGTCGTGCCCCCAGTTGCGCTCGTTGAACGGCGGGTGGCAGAGCACGGCGTCGGCCGTGAGCCCGGGGAAGGCGTCGTCGCGCAGCGTGTCGCCCGCGGCCGCGCGGATGTCGGCGTCACCGTGCAGCGCGAGGCGCAGTGCGGTGAGCGCGGCCAGCTCGGGGTCGGCGTCCTGGGCGTAGAGGGCTGCGGGGTTGCGTACGGCCCGCAGCAGACCGCCGGTGCCGGACGCCGGGTCGAGAACGGTCCTGGCGGTCCCGTCGGCCCCCGCGAGGGCGGCCATCAGCTCGGCGGGTCCTGGTGGAGTCAGCGTGTACTGCCGGGGGTTGGCGTCCAGATGCCGCCCGAGGAGGAACTCGAACGCCTGGCGCGCGCCGAGTTCGGCGGCGAGCTCGGCGGCCCCGCGCAGCAGCGGTACGGACGGGGCGAGCGCGGCGGCCGAGGGGGAGGACACGGCGGCGCGCTGCTCACCGAAGCGGGCGGCGAGCACATGGTCCAGGGCGGTGGGGAGCATCTCGACGAGCCGCTCGTCGGAGGTGGCGGCCAGCTCCAGCCAGGCGGTGGGCCTGTCCCGTTCGAGGAGCAGGACGCATCCGGCGTGGACGAGCGCGGTGACCGCGCCCGCGGGGTGGCCGGTGACCTGCTGCCAGACCCGTTCACGGCGCGGTACCTCGGCGAGTTTGCCCTGATCGCGCAGCCACTGCTCGACCTCGGCGAGCGCGAAGGAGGGGCTGGTCTCGGTGCCGCCGACGGGCTTCGGGAAGTCGGCGTGCCGGCGCCGCCAGTTGCTGACCGCGGCGCGTCCCACTCCCGCGAGCCGGGCGATCCCGGCGGCGGTGACCTCTGCTGTGCGCTCGTCCGGCACCTGACCGTCTCCCTCGTCGCCTCGTCCGCGCTGTGAACACCGAGCATACCGAGCGGATCGATTCACAGCGTGAGCCGAATCAAAACCTGTGAACTCTGTTGACTCGGTTCACAGGCTCTGGTCTTATTGGCCCATCGGAACACGCAGTCCCAACAGCGCCCGGGAAGGTGCCACAGCCATGTCTCAGCCCACGTACGCCCCGCAGCAGCCGCAGCAGAAGCGCAACTGGTTCGCCCGCCACAAGGTGCTCACCGGTCTCGGCGCGGTCGTCGTCGTCATCGCGATCGCTTCCGCGGCCGGCGGGGGCGACGGAACCGAGCCGACCGCCAAGGGCAAGCAGGAGCAGCCCGCCAAGCAGGCGGGAGGGAAGCAGGAAGGGAAGCAGGAGAAGAAGAAGGCCGCGGCGATCTCCGGCGACGGCGACTTCGAGGTCGGCAAGGACATCCAGCCCGGCCTGTACCGCACCAGCGGAAACGACGACGGCATGTGCTACTGGGAGCGCGCCAAGGACTCTTCGGGCGAGATGGACTCGCTCCTCGCCAACGACAACGTCACCGGCACGAGCTATGTGACCGTGAAGGCGAGCGACAAGGTCTTCAAGTCCTCCGACTGCAAGGACTGGGAGGCCGTCGACGAGAAGGCCAAGGGCAGCCCGAAGTCCGAGATGAAGGGCGACGGCGGCATGTTCAAGGTCGGCGCGGACATCGCCCCGGGCACGTACAAGTCCACCGGCAACGACGACATGTGCTACTGGGAGCGCTCGAAGGACGCGAGCCACAGCACGGACGCGATCATCGCGAACGAGAACGCGAAGGGTGCGGCGATCGTGAAGATCGCGCCGGGGGACGCGTACTTCAAGACGACGGGCTGCAAGGACTGGACGAAGACGGGCTGACCTCGCGGCGGGCCGGCGACCGGTCGCTCTGCCTGCGGAATGCCGGCAGAGCGACCAGTCTTGTTGCATGGCGACCCTGTATGTGCGAGACCTGTCCGAGGAAGCGCTCACCGAGCTGGTGATAAGAGCCGCCCGCAACAGGCAGTCCCTGCAGGCCTACGCACGAACGCTGCTGGAGCAGGAAGCGGCGACGCCCGCCCTGGAGGATGTGATCACCCGTATCCGGGAACGGGTCACGGCTCACCTCTCCACTGACGACGTGCTGCGCGACATCGACCGGGGAGGGCGCCACGAGTGATCGTCATGGACGCCGGAGCGCTCGTGATGCTGCTCGCCGATGCAGGCCCGGTCGGTGAAGCCGTACGCGACCGGGTGGCCGGCGAGCGCCTGCTCGCCCCCCACCTCGTCGACGTCGCGGTGGCGTCGGCGCTGCTCGGACGCCACCGCGGCAAGAAGTTGACCGACATGGAGCTGGACGACGCGTGGTCCGCGTTCGCGATACTCCCCGTCCGACGACAGGAGCATCTGCCGTTCCTTCCCCGAGTCCGCGAACTCCACGCCAACCTGACGGCATACGACGCGACCTACGTGGCCCTTGCGGAGGGTTTCCAGCTCACCTTGGTGACGAGCGACGGACGGATCAGGGACGGCGCTCGGTCGGCGCGGGCGAAGTGTGTGGTCGAGGTCTTCAACGAAAAGAGCGTCACGTCAGGTCCCTGAATACTGAACTGCTGCGGGTGACACTCCGCGGACGCCCCAGGCCTCGCTCCCGGCCGTCCTGACCTTCGACAGCTTGTGCTTGGCGATCTGCTCGTCGAACGTGGCCGTGAGGCCGTCCGCGTCGCTCGCTCCGGCCCGCAGCCAGTCCAGCCATTCCTCGGTGCTCGCCCATCCGTCGGGAGCTTCTCGCTTCGTGACTGGTTTGGTGGTCGTCTCGGGCTGAGTTGATCTGCGGGCCTGGATTGTTGATCATTGGGGATCGTGTCCGAGACCCCGTCGCTGCCGAGCTATGCGGAACTGGCTGTGCTCGTGGGTGAGTTGCGGGAAGAGTTGGCTGCGGCCCGGGCCGAGATCGCGGAGCTGAGGGCGGAGAACGCCGAGCTCAGGCGCCGTCTGGGGATGAACTCGAGGAACTCTTCGAAGCCGCCGTCGAGTGACGGCCTGGCCAAGCCGAAGTCGCTGCGCAAGCCGTCCGGGCGGGGGCCGGGCAAGCCCAAGGGAGCCGCGGGCGGTGCCCTGCTGCAGGTCGCCGAGCCGGACGAGACCGCCGTTCATGTTCCGGCCGCGTGCTCCTCCTGTGCGGCGGACCTGTCAGGGGCCGAGGTGGTCTCGGTGGAGAAGCGGCAGGTGTTCGACCTGCCCGAGATCCGGCTGCGCGTGGTCGAGCACCGGCTCGAGCGCCGCCGCTGCGGCTGCGGGCAGGTCACCGCCGCGTCCCCGCCGGCCCCGGTGGCCTCCCCGGCCCAGTACGGGCCGCGCCTGAAGGCCCTCGCGGTGTACCT